>JAGRGI010000187.1 GCA_020445565.1 Chromatiales bacterium | reverse complement strand
CGGCGGGGGTGTTCGAGGTGCTGTAAGCGATTTCCCAACGCCCAACGATCAAGCCCGCCAGAGCTTACCCGGCGGGCTTTTTTTATTGGGAATGGTCTGGATAAGGGTTGCCGGGCAGTGGCATTTCGCTATGCTGCCAATCTTGAATTAAAGCAAACAGAAGGAGATTGCGCATGACTGCGATACGTGCGGACGCCGGCCGGGGCTGGGGCTGGATCGTCGAGGGCTGGCAGCTATTCGTTAAAGCGCCTGGGGTCTGGATCGTGATTTTGCTGATTTATCTGGCCATCAGCGTGGTGTTGTCGCTGATTCCGTTCGTGGGAATGATCGCCCAGGCCCTGCTGAGTCCGGTACTGGCCGGCGGGATGCTGTATGGGGTGGCGACGCAGGCGCGGGGCGAGACTTTGGAAATCGGTCATTTATTCCAGGGCTTTCGGGACCAGGAGCGAATGGGACCGCTGGTGATGCTGGGCTTGATCAGCGTGGCCGGTTACGTGCTGATCACGCTGGTATTGGTGATGTTCGTGGGGGGCGGCATGATGATGGGGGCGATGATGGACGGCGCGAACACGGGCATGCCCCCCGAGGCGATGGGCGGACTGTTCGTTGGCGCCGGCCTCGTGGCCGTGTTGATCGTGATGACCATCGGTCTGGTGATCGCCATGGCCCTGTTCTACGGCGTTCCCCTGGTCATGCTGGCGGGGCAGAATGCCTGGCCCGCCGCGCAAGCCAGCGTTGCGGCCTGCTGGATCAATATGTTGCCCTTGCTGGTGTTCGGCTTGGTCTATCTGGTGCTGGCGGTGGTGGCGATGATTCCGCTCGGACTTGGGTTCCTGGTCCTGCTGCCGGTGACGATCTGCGCCGTGTACGCCAGCTATCGGGAGGTCTTCGAAGAAACGCCGCCGCCGGGTATCAGGCTGGCCAAATAGCGGGTAGGAGAGGGGGGTGTGATTCCCCCCTGTATGAAGATTAGGATGGTTTGAGCCTTAATTCAGGTCCAGTGCGTATTGCTTGAGATCCTTCAGCGAAACCACCTCCAGCGCTGCTTCGTGCGTCGCCGTCAGCAGCACGCGCGGCGCCATGCCCGCATCCAGCGCTTCCTTCCAACGGGCGGCGCACAGGCACCAGCGGTCGCCGGGGCGTAAGCCGGGGAAGGCGAACGCCGGTACGGGGGTGCTCAGATCGTTGCCGCGCGACTTGCTGAACGCCAGGAACTCGGCGCTGACTTGGACGCAGATCGCGTGGAGGCCTGGGTCCTGGGGGCCGGTTTCGCATTTGCCGGTACGGGTGAAGCCGGTCATGGGTGAAGTGCAGCAGGTTTCCAGCCTGCCGCCGAGTGCGTTTTTTGCGGTTGTCATGATTTTCTCAAGGTGAAATATGAGACGAAAAGGTAGGGGTTGAGACCCGCGCCGCTCGCCGTCATTATCGTCATCATGCTTTGCATGGACCTCTCACGGGAGATTTTGTCCGGCGGCCCGTAGCTTATCCTCGGCGAACAGCGCCGCGCCAATCATGCCGGCCTGATTGAGAAAATGGGCTGGCACGACGGGAGCCTGTACGGTGATCCGCGACGCGAATTTGTGCAGCTTTTTGCTGGCACCGCCACCAAGCACGATCAAATCGGGCCAGAACAACTTTTCCATGGTGACGAGGTAGCGGTTGAACCGATCACCCCACTCTTTCCATTTGAGCTGTTGGGCGTCACGCACGGCTTCCGAAGCATAGTGTTCGGCCTCCAGGCCGTTGTCGAGCACAATGTGGCCTAGCTCGGTGTTCGATAGTAGACGGCCGTCGCCGAACAAAGCCGTTCCGAGACCGGTGCCGATCGTAACGATGAGGACCACGCCGACCACGTCCTTGCCGGCGCCGAATCGCATTTCGGCCAGCCCCGCGAGGTCGGCATCGTTAGCGACATAGACCGGGCAACCGGTTTGCCTCGCAAAATAGTCGGCCACCGACAGGCCGATGAAGGCGGCGTCGATGTTGGCCGCCGTGCGGGCGACGCCGTGCTGGATGGCTGCCGGAAACCCGATGCCGATGGGACCGGACCAGCAGTGTTGTTCGACCAGCGACTGGATCACGATGCCGACGGACTCGGGCGTCGCCGGGCGGGGTGACTCGATGCGGAGGCGCTCGCTGACCAATTCTCCGGTCGCGGTCTCGATGACCGCGCCCTTGATCCCCGTCCCGCCGATGTCGATGCCCAGGATTTTCATATCGTATTCCTTCCTGTCGTTTTCGCGCTTTTAATGCGAATTAAGCGCTTTATGGCAAGACATTGCGCACAAACATGCGGCTGCTAGCCGTCCGAGGACATGGACGAGAAGACCCACCCAGGGAAGCACGCATCTTGGCCTTCCTCGTTTCAGCCAACCCCCGAGAGCAGCGACTTGATCAACCGCTCCCGCAGCAGTTGGGCCGCCTCGAAGATTTCCGGGGCGGTTTCCACGTACAGCGGTCCCGTTTCGCGATAGATGCTGCCTTGGTTGCCCACCAGGCGAACTGCCACCCTGGTTTTCTGCACCATCTTGGCTTGCTGGTTATCCCAAACCAGCGCTTTGTCGGCGGCAATGGCTAACGACATGATCGTATCCCCTCGGTTTGAGTGATCGAAACCAGCTCGAAACCCAGTGTTCGAGCTGGCTGACGCACCGGCGTCAAACAGAGAGGAGCATTATTTGTGCCAATAAATGGAGATGCCGAGCCGGCAATGGCTGGCGGAGCCGACTGGCTTCAGAATTTGAACTCGTCGATCAGCAACTGCATTTGCAATAGCGTCTGCATGTTGATGTTCTGGATGCGGAAGCCGGTGTCGTAGAAATCCGGATTGATGTCTCGACCGCTCCATAAGCTTTCCGCCTCCAGCGGGATGCGTTGCCGCGAATTGCCTTCCCTGGGAACATCCACCCATAATCGAAAGATTTGGTTGACCGGGATGGGACGATCACTGACCAGTCGCATGCCTCCCTTGTTGATATCGACGATGTGGCCCAATAGCACTTGATCGTCCTGATTGTAGACACGCAGGTACATCACCAGATACCAGCGTTTGAGCTGGCGTTTTTCAGCTCCGGGCGGGTCGGGAGGGCTCATGGCGACCTCTTGGCCTGTTTGCAATGCCATTGCGCCACCCGCGGTAAGCATCCGCGGAGCGCGCAGGCCGTTGGAGGAAAAGATCGTGCTTGGTCGAGAGTGACGTTCATCGTCGGATGTTTCAGGTCGGTACCGCTGGATTCAGGCTATAAGTGGCCGTCAAACTGGCTTGATCCAACACATGTCCGGCAATCGCGGCGAGCACCTCGGGGCCAGTGAATTCGCCCTCCACCGGACAGC
>JAGRGI010000003.1 GCA_020445565.1 Chromatiales bacterium | reverse complement strand
TTGCCGATGCCGGCGATGCGGCCGTTCTTGATACCCACATCGGCCTTGATGACGCCCCAGTGATCGAGGATGAGGGCATTGGTGATGACCGTGTCCACCACCTGGGCGGAATGCAACTGGCACTGACCCATGCCGTCGCGAATCACCTTGCCGCCGCCGAATTTGACCTCATCGCCGTAGACGGTACGGTCCTCTTCCACCTCGATCCACAACTCCGAATCCGCCAGCCGCACACGGTCGCCCACGGTGGGGCCGTACATCTCCGCATAGGCCTGTCTGCTGATCTTCGCCATCGAGTCAGTCCTCCAAGGGCCCCATGATCCTGGCGTTGAAGCCGTATACCTTGCGCTCGCCGGCATAGGCCACCAGCGTCACCTCCCGGCTCTGGCCGGGCTCGAAACGCACCGCCGTGCCCGCGGGGATGTTTAGCCGAAAACCACGCGCCGCCTCACGGTCGAACTGCAAGGCGGGGTTGGTTTCGTAGAAATGATAGTGAGAGCCGACCTGTATCGGCCGGTCGCCGGTGTTGGCGACTTGTACGGTGACGGTGGCGCGGCCGACGTTCAGTACCAATTCGCCGGGAGCGGCGACGATTTCACCCGGAATCATGGCGTGCTCCTATACGATGGGATCGTGGACGGTGACCAGCTTGGTGCCGTCCGGGAAAGTGGCCTCGACCTGAACCTCCGGGATCATTTCCGGCACGCCCTCCATGACATCTCCCCGAGCCAGCAGCGTTCGCCCGTAATCCATCAGTTCCGCCACACTGCGCCCATCGCGGGCGCCTTCGAGTATGGCGGCACTGATATAGGCCACGGCCTCTGGGTAGTTCAGCTTCAGGCCCCGGTCCTTGCGGCGTTCCGCCAACAGGGCGGCGGTGAACAGTAGCAACTTGTCTTTTTCTCGGGGGGTCAGTTCCATCGTCCGGTTCTCTTCAGGTTGCCCAAATGCGCGGAAGGCCGGCGGTCCGACCGAACACGGCCGGGCGCAAGGCGCTCCAGACCGCACTCAACCTGGCCTTGGCCTGCTCTGTGCCGTTACCCAGATAGCGGGCGATCAACAACTCGTCGATCAGTGTAATACCGATCAGGTGATCCTGCTGCGCCGGCACTGCGGCGCGGGCCACGTTCAACAGACCGGGCGCCACAGGGGTGACAAGCATTGTGGCGCTCACGCAATAGCCGCGCAACTGGGTGGCGCGGCTCAAGTGTTTTGCACCGCAGATGTGCAGGCGTTCCAGTGCCAGCGGCTGGCCGTCACGGTGCAGAGAGAAGCGTTGATCCAGGTAGCCCTCGCTGAAAATCTCTCCCACCACCGGGCGACCCAGGCAAAGGATTTCCCAACCGGCGAAACGTGCCGAGGCTGCCAGATTTACACGGGTACGCAGATGTGTCAGCGCGCCGGGGAAGAGGATACTTTCCTGTGGAAACCATTCCAGACTGGCTTTATCGGCGACGCTGAGGTCTTGCGTCTGATAGGACGGGTTTGCGGCACTGCGGTAGAACTTGGTGGCGCCTGGGGTGGTCATCAGGGCAGAGGCGCCCTCGCCTGCCGATACCTCTACGTTCAGGCGGTCACCACCGACCACGCCGCCGGGGGGATGGAGGAGATAGACATGACAGACATCGCCCTCGGGATAGAAGGGCCGTTGGACCGCCAATGGGCCTTCACGCCGACGCTCGGCCAGCACCGTGCGGCCGCCTGAGCGGACGAAACCCAGTTGCAGCTTCGCCAGCCATCCTGATTCGTTGTTGCTTCCCAAGCCTACCGCATCAAGGCACAGAGACCCGCGTGACCCCGGCGGACTTGTCAAACGGCGGCAGCTCCGCGACCGTGTTGAGATTGTTCTCCACCAGTCGGAACAGACGCCTGGCTTGATTGTTCACCTTGGTGCTCGGGGTTTCCCAGTCCTGGTCTTCCAGGAAAACCCGCACGCCGCCAACCTCGGGAAGCAGACCCGCAACGCGGGAATCGGGCAGCTCGTTCACGTAGCGCTGCATGACCATGCGAACCAGACGATTGGCCGGCCAGCGATTGATGATCACACGCACTCGGGGGTCATCGAACCGGGCCAGATCCTGCAACGCACAGCGTACGTCTTCGGCGCTGTTGGTAACAGGCACCAGGACCAGGTCCATGGAGCCGGTTAGCCAGAGATCCAGGTGCGGACGATTACCGGCGCCGTCGATGACGAGGTAACCCTCGTCGTCGGCCCGATCCTTGATGAGTTTTGTTATCTGGGCGTAATTTCGGCTGCAATCGACATAGTCGTAGGGGCGGGAGCCCTTCACCGGAGGCCGTTGGTCGGTATGCACCAGTGTGGTGGGGTAGCCGGCCAGTGTGGCTCCGTAGCTAAGGGTATGCGCCAGGGTGGTTTTGCCCGTACCACCCTTGCTGCCGAGTATCGCTACCAATTTCACGGGACGCGTTCTCCAGTAGAAAGGCAACGCCGGAACAGCGTCCAAGTATATAAGCGCATTATGGGAAAATGAATCTTGAACTTCGTTCGGATTTATGCGTCGCGGTTGGGACTGCACGCTGCTATATCTTTTACCATGGTTGTATCGGCTGACGTTCGACTTTTTCGAAAAAGGCTACGCCAGGGTTTGAAAGCCTGGCGGCCTTCGGCTATACCGCGCTGGCCGCGATTTGACTGAATGCTTATCAAGGATCTTTCATGCCCACTACCGCTCCCTATGGTGCCTGGAAATCTCCCATCACCCCTGATCTTCTGGTGACCGGCGTAGCCTCGCTGGGTGATCTGGCTGTCGACGGTGACTGGGTATACTGGCTTGAAAGCCGGCCCTGGGAGAAAGGCCGCACGGTGGTGATGGGTCTTGGGCCGGGCATGGAGCCGCGAGAGTTCACCCCCAGGGATCACAACGTCCGCAGTCGGGTACACGAATATGGGGGCGGCGCCTTCGCGGTATGCCAGGGCGAGGTGTTTTACAGCAACTTTGCCGACAACCAGGTTTATCGCCGGCATCGGGATGGACACACCTTCGCCCTCACCAACACACCCGATTGCCGTTATGCGGATTTTCTGGTGGACAGCTCAGCCAACCGCCTTATCGGCATACGCGAATGCCATCGCGAGCAGGACGAAGCGATAAACGACCTGGTCAGCATCCCGCTGGACGCACCGGAACCTGCCGGCGCGGTTCTCAGCCTTCACCGGGGGCGGGATTTTTATTCGTCCCCCGTCCTCAGCCCCGACGGGCGCAGTCTGGCCTGGTTGTGTTGGGATCATCCCGATATGCCTTGGGATGGCGCCGAACTCTGGCTGGCGGATCTGGGCCCCGACTGCCTCATGCAGGCGCGTTGTGTTGCCGGTGGCAATGGCGAATCGATATTCCAGCCACAATGGAGCCCTGACGGTGAGTTGGTGTTCGCCTCCGATCGTAGCGGCTGGTGGAACCTCTATCGCCATAGTACGCCGGGCAATACGCCTTTGTGCGCCCGTGAGGCCGAGTTCGGTCTGCCGCAATGGGTGTTCGGCATGTCCACTTATGCCTTCGATGGCCATGGTCGAATCTTCGCCGCCGCAACCGATAATGGCAGCTGGGGGCTGTGGCGTATCGATCCTGCGAAAAGTACCTGCGACTCGGTGCCCCTGCCCTACTGCGACCTTTCTGGATTGCGTTGCGACGGTACGACCCTGGTCATGCGCGCCGGTTCCTCGCGCGAACCTGCGGCGGTGCTGGCCATGGATACCGAAACCGGGCAGTTCAAGGAGTTGCGCAGCAACGGGGCACCCGCGCTGGATGAGGCTTACCTCTCGGAGCCTCGCCCGCTGTGGTTCGATTCCAAGGGAGGTCGGCGTGCCCATGCCTTTTTCTATCCCCCGGCCAACCAGGATTTTCAAGGCCCGCAAGGCAGCCTGCCGCCGCTGTTGGTCAAAAGCCATGGTGGGCCTACCGCGGCCACGTCGGCGGTACTGTCCCTGCCGATCCAATTCTGGACCAGCCGTGGATTCGCTGTGCTGGACGTGAACTACGCCGGCAGCACCGGTTTCGGCCGCGAGTATCGCGAGTCTCTCAACGGGTTGTGGGGCATCGCCGATGTGGAGGACTGTATCGCCGCCATGCAACACGTGGTCGCCCAGGGTTTGGTGGATGGCAGCAAAACCGCTATTCGCGGCAGCAGTGCCGGGGGTTATACGACGCTCTGCGCCCTGACCTTTCACAAGGCGTTCAGCGCCGGAGCCAGCCTCTACGGCATCAGCGATCTGGAAGCCCTGGCAGAAGATACGCACAAGTTCGAATCCCGCTACCTGGACAAATTGGTCGGCCCCTATCCGGCTGCAAAGCGGATCTACAAGGAACGATCGCCGATACACCACGCCCTTGGCCTGTCGGTGCCGGTCATTTTCTTCCAGGGTGAGGATGACAAGGTGGTGCCACCGTCCCAGGCGGAGGCCATGGTCGAGGCTCTGCGCAACAATGGCGTGGTCGCGCGTTTGGTGATGTACCAGGGCGAGGGACACGGCTTTCGCAATGCGGACAATATACGCAACGCCCTGCGCGCGGAGTTGAGTTTCTACGCCGATGTGTTTGTGTTCTCGGCCGCTCCAGATTGAGTTTCCTGAGCGCTTCTGGGGTCTTCGTCCAGCATGGCGGACAAGCGTTCGCCTACCCCACGGAAACCTGACACCAGCAACTCTATCCGTTCGCTCACACCCTCGGTCACGCCTTGCCGGCCCAGCTTTTCCACCTCCAGGGCGACACCGGCCAGACGCCATGCGCCTACCGTATGGTGATTGTTCTTCAGCGAGTGGGCGGCCCGGTAGACCGCCGGAGCATCCTGCTTGTCCGCGGCTTCACGGAGTTCCTCCATGAGCCGGGGTGTATTGTTCAGATACGTACCGATTACCCGCCCCACCAGGCCCACATTGCCGGGCTTTTGCAGGGCGCGGATCTGGTCCAGGGCCGACGGATCGATTTCGTCCAGGCTGCCATCGTCTGCGGCCGTTTGCGTTTCGGCGGGTTCCGCCTCAGGTTGCCGCCGAACCTGGGTGCCGGACAACCACTGACTCAGCATGTCGCGAAGCTGACTTTGGCGGAAGGGTTTGCTCAGAAAATCATCCATCCCGGCCGCCAGACAACGCTCCCGGTCGCCGCGAATGGCATTTGCCGTGAGGGCAATCACCGGAACGTGCCGAGCTGTAGTTTGCTGCGACTCCAGACCGCGAATGCGTCTGGTGGCTTCGTAACCGTCCATCAGCGGCATCAGACAATCCATGAACACCAGGTCAAACGGTTCCTGGGCGGCGATGCGTTGCACCGCGTCGCGACCGTTGGGCGCCAATACCACTTCACACCCCAGATCGTTGAGCATCTGGGTCGCCACCTCCTGATTGATGGGGTTGTCCTCGGCCAGCAGAATTCGGGCCTTGAAGTACAGTTCACCGTCTTCCTCGGCAGTACTGCTGCGGCCGCCGGCCTTGCCCTTGGCCGTTTCCGGCTCGGTCACCCGTTTCAAACAATTCCACAGGGGCAGCATCCGCACGGGTTTCTCCAACCACAGTTCCACATTGAACCCCTGGGACGACCCACTGCCGTGACCCATGTAGCCCATGCCGACCACCTGCTCCGCGCCCCCATCTCTGGCGCTGAGTTCGGTATACAGGTCCGCGCCGCTCTCCAGCCCCAGCGAGACATCCACCAGTACGATATCGTAGGGGTGCTCGGCCCGTTCGCACAGCAGCAGGGCGTCCTCACCGCTGGCGGCCAGATCGGCCTCTACGCCCCACCAGCCCAATTGCCGAACGAGTATCTTGCTGGCCCAGGGGCTGTCGTCCGCTATCATTGCCCTCAAGCCGGGACGGAGCTGCTTCTCGTCGGGTTTTTCCGTTGCAGGACCATGTTCCAGGGGAAGCTCGAACCAGAAGGTGGAGCCCTCGCCAACCACGCTGTCCACGCCGATCTCGCCTCCCATCATGTGAACCAATTGGCGTGCGATGGCCAAGCCAAGACCGGTACCCCCGAAACGCCGGGTGGTGGAACCGTCCGCCTGACTGAAGGAGGCGAACACCCGGTCCTGCAAACCGGTGTCCAGGCCGATTCCCGTGTCGCGCACTTCGACCCGAAGGTTGCTGTCGGCGGCCGGATTCGTAAACACCTCCACCACCACCTCGCCGGTCTCGGTGAACTTGATCGCATTGCCGACCAGGTTGTTGAGGATCTGGTGGATGCGCAGCGGATCGCCCTGCCAGCTTCGCGGCAGCTCCGGCGGGATGCTGCATACCAGGTCCAGGCCCTTTTCGAAGGCCCGGCGGGCAAGCAGTTCCACCGCGCCCTCCACCTCCGTGCGCAGATCGAATTCCACCGACTCCAATTCCAGTTTGCCGGCCTCGATCTTGGAGAAGTCGAGAATGTCGTTGATGATCGCCAGCAGGGATTCGGCAGAGCGATCGATGGTCTCGGCGTAGCGACGCTGGTGGTCCGCCAGATCGGTGCCCAATAGCAGGTCCGTCATACCCAGAATCCCGTTCATCGGGGTACGGATCTCGTGACTCATGCGGGCCAGAAATTCGCTCTTTGCCAGGCTGGCGGCCTCGGCGGCCTGTCGGGCCCGGTCGTTCTCCTCCACCGCCTCGCGCAGTTCTTCGTTGGCATTCGACAGCTGCGCTGTGCGTGTCGCGACCACCTCCTCCAGTTCGTCATTCTGCTGCGCCAGGCGTGCATCGCGTTCCTGGATCTGAGTCAGCATGCCGTTGAAACCGCTGATCAAACGGCCGATCTCGTCCGGGTCCGAATCCTGGACACGCAGGGCGTAATCGCGCTCTTTGGTGACCCGGTCCATGACATTCGCCAGTGTGACGATGGGGCCGGCGATGCGTTTCTGCATCCGCGCGGAAATCAACAGGGCGATACCGGCCGCCAATACCATGGCAATGATCGCCACGGCGATGTACCAACCGACCCAGGTATACAGCCCGCCCAATCCGACGCGAATGTGAATGACACCGACCACGTCCTCATCCAGGGCCATGGGCGACATGTAGTCGAGCACGCTGGAGCCGAAGGCATGGCCCTTTTCACCCGCCGATCTCGCCGCCTCGCGCAGGCGTTCCCGTTGCGTGGACGGCTCGGAACGCAACTGTTGCTCCGATTCTCGGCTGAACACCGCGAAGGTGTCGCCATTGGGAGTGTAGATTCTGGCCGAGCGCACCCGCGGATCGGCACGCAGGGCGGACAGTACTTTCTCGGCCGTGCCACTGTCGTCGAATACCAGGGCCGCCGTGGAATTGGTACCGATAACATCGGCCAGGGCCGCCACGTGTTCCAGCAGGTTGCCGCGAAAGGAGAAGAATTGGGTAACCACCACAATGGCGGCGGAAATCGCCAGGGCGATGGCGCAGGTCATCAGGATGACGCGGCGCAGCTTGTCCGCTACCGAAAGGCGGGAAAAGGAAACTGTCATCGTTTCGAGGCGCCTCCGTCGCTGTTGACCAGATCCGCCAGCTCCAGCACCGGTGCCGGGATAACCAATCCTTCGTCCCTTACCGCGCGCAGATTGATGTGAAAGCGCACGCGGTTGTCGCCGACCACCAGACCCACGGCTCCGCCACGCTCGGCGAAGTCCTTTTGGTCGCTGACCAACAGGGTGCCGCTGCCTTTGGTCACACTCAGAATCTTGTCCAGATTGGCGTACTCCGTTTCATTCAGGAACAAAACATGACATTGATCCATGCTGCGAACCGAAACCGCGTCATAGTACCTTATCGTGCGGCTGCCCACGGAACGTCCCTCTGTCGCCCGCAGGGCATCCGCCACAGGCCCCCCGCCCAGTGTGCAAAGCACCAGATCGGAACTGTTCACACCCGGCCGATCCTTCGGCCACTGCACGAACTTCACCAACTTGAATACGATGGCCGCCTTAATGCGTGCCTCCCGCTCCAGATCCGCGCTCTGGGCTGCGGGCATCGCCAAACATTGCGTCAACGTCAACAGGGCGAAGACACCTAGCCAGGGCGGTCGCACTCCGTGCAGCCATGCGCTGAGAAACTTCCACGTCATGGCATTCAGAACCGGTACTGACCACGCACGAAAACGGAACGCTCGATCTCGATGGCGGGGATATCCTCCAGCTCGGAGACGAATTCGGATTTACGCGGATCCAGCAGATTCTGACCTACCAGTTCCAACTCCCACTGTTTGTTCACGCGCCACCCCAGGCGCAGATCCAGCGCGGTGTAGTCAGAGACCTCGAGCCTGGATAGGCCGGAGACGTGGCGAACCCAGGCGTCCAATTGCAGATCGGGGCGAATATCCCATTGCGATCGCAGGGAGAGAGTGTGGCGCGGACTGTCGTCCTCGAAACCCTCGTTGTCTGCATCGCTGCCAAACAGGTCGAGATGCAGGTAGCTGTAGGCGCCGATCAAGCGCCAATGGGCCGCCGGCCGCCAATCCACCACCAGTTCCAGGCCGCGTGTCTCAGCCTCCATCTTGTTTTCGAAAAAGGCGTTGGCGGATAGGCCCGTGGGGTTGTTCGACAGGCAGAAGGGCAGTTGGCCGCTGGGGATACAGCTAACCTCGAACGCTGAGAACGTGCGCAGCGAATCGTAGCGGTTGACGAACAGGGCCGCGTCCAGGGACAAGGTTGGCCCTTGACGCCAGCGGTAACCCAGTTCGTAGGACATCACGTGCTCTTCGTCGAAACGCTCGTCGCCGTTCAAGGTGGCGAACACGGGCAACGGCAGGGGCACCGGCGATTGGGAAGGATCGACGTAGCGGGTCAGCGCCGCGTTGCGCTCGCCGCGTGAGGGACTTCGCACCGAGCGGGCCGCCGAGGCCCACAAGGATTGTTGCGAGTCGGGCGTCCAGAGCAGGCGTACGTTGGGCTGCGCGACGAAATCGGAATAGGGATTGTGTTCAAACTTCGATCCAAGAGTCAGCACCCAGCGATCGGGAACCAGGCGAATATCGTCCTGGATGAAGGCGCTGAAGAGATCGTCTCTAACCTCCTCCTGACGTACAGATACTGTTGACGAACCGGAAAAACGGTCAGCGGTATAGAAGTAGCGCAAGCCATAGAGAATATCGTGAGAGGCGAAACGTGTGTCCTGGATCTGCACGTCCAGGTCCAGGGAATTGCGGGTCTCGTCGGCCACCGACCAAGTCCGGTGGGTGTAGTCGTAATACGCCTGTGCTTTCAGATTGAGGTCCTCATCCAACAGGGAACTCCAGCGCAGCAGCAGGTTGCCGCCGTCCACGTCCTGACGCTCATGGCCAATGGACAGGTACGGGGGCGCTAGGGAGGCGGAACCGGCGGTTGTCTCCGACAGCCCGTCATAGGCATCGCCTTGTACGGTGAGTTTGTCACCGCCCGCCAGATCGAAATCGGCCCGAAAACCGACACGGCGTTGGGCAGTATCGTCTTCGGCATCGTCGCCGCTGCCGCGCAGGGGGTTGCCGTCCCGATACAGGGCCTTGCCGTACACGCGGTAATGGCCCACATCCCCCAGGGTGTCGCCGTAGCGCAGCGCCACGGTGCCCTTTTCCTGGTTGCCCACCAGCACGCTCACCAATCCGCCCTGGGTATCCTGTGCCGACTTGGTGATGATATTGATCACGCCGTTGATGGCGTTGCTGCCCCACAGAGTGGCCCCCGGACCGCGAATGACCTCGATACGCTCGATGTCCTCGAGCATTGTGTCCTGCACATCCCAATAGACACCGGAAAAGGCCGGGTTGTAGAGGCTGCGTCCGTCCAGCAACACCAGTAGTTTATTGGCGAAACGGCCCCCGAAACCCCGGGCCGACACCGCCCATTTGTTCGAATCGATACGCGCCACCTGCACGCCGGGCACCATGCGCAACGCCTCGGGAATGCTGGTGACGCCGGAGCGGCGGATGTCTTCCTGGGTGATCACATACACTGCTGCCGCCGCCTGGGAAAGCAACTGGGATTTTTTGGAAACCGTGGTGACCTCGACGCTGAGCAGATCGTCCAGGCTCATCTCGAAGAAATCCTCTCCCGGCTCATTGGCAGCCAAAGTCTTGCACGCAAAGCCCAGGGCCACGACCAAAGCGCTGAGCTTGCACAGTCGGGCAGTACACGGAGTGGGTCCGGGGTGTTGAGTAATTTTCATATCCCGTGTCTCATCGCTGATGACGCACCCGGCCGATAGTCGTCCGGCGCGACACCGAAAGGGTAATGTTCTGGCGGGCTATCGACCGCACGGAGAGAAACTTGATTGTCGACCGGCTCCCGAGTCCCGGCAATCCATGCCGGGACGACGATCTGCGTCATTGCGCCAGCACGATTTGCGCAAAGGAGGACAAGCCGTCACCGTCTTTTCCCCGGAATCTGGCATACTTATCGGATTATCCCTCCCCCACCAGCCCAGGCCCCATGAACGACATCGACTTGACCTCTCCGGATCTCTACCTCAGCCGTGAACTCAGCCTGCTGGAGTTCAACCGCCGGGTGCTGGAACTGGCCCAGGACCAGGCAATCCCGCTACTGGAGCGATTGTTCTTTCTGTGTATCTCCAACGGCAATATGGATGAATTCTTCGAGATCCGCGTCTCCGGTCTGAAACAGAAGGTGGCGGCGGACATGGCCCCCAGCGGCGCTGACCAGATGCCTCACGCGGTGCTGTTGAAGGAAATCAGCGAGCGCGCCCATGACCTGGTCACGTCACAATACCAATTGCTCAATGACGTGCTCTTCCCGGCCCTGGCCGACGAAGGCATCCGCTTTCTGCGCCGGGCCGATTGGAGCGATGCCCAGGCCGCCTGGGTGCAGGAATACTTCCGCCGCGAACTGCTGCCGGTGCTGACCCCCATCGGGCTGGATCCGGCCCACCCCTTCCCGCGCCTGCTCAACAAGAGCCTCAACTTCGTCGTCACCCTTGAGGGCAAAGACGCTTTCGGCCGCGACAGCGGCGTCGCCGTGGTGCAGGCGCCCCGTTCCCTGCCACGCCTGATCCGCTTTCCGGACAATCTGGCCGCCGGCCCCAACGATTTCATCTTCCTCTCCGCCATGATCCACGCCCATGTGGACGAGCTGTTCCCGGGGATGCGCATCACCGGGTGCTACCAGTTCCGCGTCACCCGCAACAGCGACCTGTTCGTGGACGAGGAAGAAGTCGAAGACCTGCGCCGTGCCCTGGAAGGCGAGCTGCTGAGCCGCAACTACGGTCAGGCCGTGCGTCTGGAGGTGGCTGACAACTGCCCGCCCAAGACCCAGCAATTCCTGCTTAAACAGTTCGAGCTGGGCGATCAGGATCTCTACCAGGTCAACGGCCCGGTGAACCTCAACCGCCTGATGGCGGTGCGCGATCTGGTGGAACGGCCGGACCTGAAATACCCCTCTTTCACCCCGGAAATCCCCCGCCGCCTGGCCCGCACCACCAATCTGTTCGAACTGCTCAAGCGCGAGGACGTGCTGCTGCATCACCCCTTCCAGTCCTTCACGCCGGTGGTGGAGTTCATCCTCCAGGCCGCCAAGGACCAGGATGTGTTGGCCATCAAACAGACCCTCTACCGCACCGGCTCCCAGTCCGCCATCGTCGACGCACTGGTGAACGCCGCCCGCTCCGGCAAGGAGGTCACCGTGGTCATCGAATTGCGCGCCCGTTTCGACGAGGCTGCCAACATCAACCTCTCCAACCGCCTGCAACAGGCCGGCTGCCAAGTGGTGTACGGCGTGGTGGGCTACAAGACCCACGCCAAGATGTCCTTGGTGGTACGCCGCGAAAAGACGCATTTGGTCCGTTACGCCCATCTGGGTACCGGCAACTACCACGCCGGTACCGCCCGCGTGTACACCGATTACGGCCTGCTCACCGGCAACCCGCGCATCACCGAAGACGTGCACAAACTCTTCCAGCAACTCACCGGGCTGGGCCGCGCCACCCAGCTCAACAAGCTGCTGCAATCGCCCTTCACGCTCATCCAGGGTTTGGTGGATCTGATCGAACGGGAGATTGCCAACGCCGAGGCCGGCAAACCGGCCCACATCATGGCCAAGATGAACTCCCTGCTGGAGCCCAGTGTCATTCGCGTACTGTACCGGGCTTCGCAGGCCGGCGTACGCATCGACCTGATCGTGCGCGGCATCTGTGCCTTGAGACCCGGCATCCCCGGCGTCTCCGAGAATATTCGCGTACGCTCCGTCATGGGCCGGCTGCTGGAACACTCCCGCGTGTTCTACTTCCACAACGACGGCGCGCCCCAGGTATTCCTGTCCAGCGCCGACTGGATGCCGCGCAACCTGTTGCACCGGGTCGAGGTCAGCTTCCCTATCGAAGACGCCGACATGCGCGCCCGCGTGATCCGCGAGACCTTCGACAACTACCTGGCGGACAACACCCAGGCGTGGGAACTGCAATCCGACGGCAGCTACCAACGCCTCTCCCCCGGCGACGAACCGCCCTATTCCGCCCAACAGGCGTTGCTGGAAGGACAACTGCCGGAAACCCTGGCCCATGCCGCCGCCTGAACGCTTCGGCATCAGCCGGCATACATTGCCAGAAAGTGAAGCACTGAACCGCGCCCTGGCCGCCCGCTTCGACCAGCTCCTGGCCGCGCAACAGCTCCGGGGCAGTCACCACTTCGGTGGCCGCTTCGAGAATTTGTATGCCGAAAGGCAATCGGTACCGGGACTGGAACCCATCATCCAGGCCACCCTGCAACATGCCGCCGTGCGTTTGGGTTGCCAAGCCACCTGGCTTCGTATCGGCTTCTGGTTCAACGCCATGGACCCCGGCCACGAAACCCTGCTCCACAGTCACGATGACGACGACGAATTGTTATCGGCGGTGTACTACATCCAGGTGCCGGAAAACGCCGGAAACTTCGTCGCGGAGCGGGAAGGCGAGGAAACGGAAATCGAACCCCGCGAGGGCGACATACTGTTATTTCCGCCCGACCTGCTGCACGCTGTCCGGGCGAATCGCTCCAAGCAGCGCCGGCTCTCCGTGGCTTTCAATATCGGCGCAATGGCCTGACGAACCCCCGTCATTCCGCCAGGGACTGGCGGAATCTCCAGCCACAGGGAGGTGAAAGCCCAAGGCTGCCGAGTTTTAAGTCGGCGCCCCCCGCCCACACACGTTCGACAGTTGATCACTATTGGATCGGCTCGACCGCCTGATCATACTCGTCGCGGAAGTGATACAGCGAGCTGTCCACGACTTTCACCGCGCCGTCCAACAGGTGACAGCGCCCCGCTCCGGGCAGCAACTGGCAGAGACTCACCAGGGTGTCCAGGTCGGCGCGACTGCCGTGGCCGGTATCGATGCGGCTCAACAGGCGCGAGATGTAGTAAGTGCCGGTCTTGCAGGCCGGGCATTGACCGCAGGAGTTGTCGGCGAAGAAGTTGACGTATTCCGTTACACGCTTGACGATGCCGGTGCCCTCCGAGACCACGATCATAGCGCCGGTACCCAGGGAGGAGCGTCGCTCGGCCACCGATTCGAAGTCCAGCGCCACGTCCAGATCCTTTGGAGTAAGGAGGGTATTGGAGGGGCCGCCCGTGAACACTGCCTTGAACTTTTTGCCCACCAACATGCCGCCGCCGTAATCGAAGACCAGCGCCTGCAAAGGCGTACCCATCGGCAGTTCGTAGGCGCCCGGCTTGAGCACATCGCCGCTCAGGCAATAAATCTTGGTACCGGTGGCCGCGCCCAGGCCCAAGCCTTGGAACCACGCCACGCCGTTGCGAACGATATGACCGACATTGGCCAAAGTCTCGGTGTTGTTGACCAGGGTCGGAAGGCCATGCACGCCGGACTCGGCCGGATACGGCGGTTTGTGCCTGGGAAAGGGGAACTTGCCCTCCACGGACTCGATGGCGGCGGTCTCCTCGCCGCCGATGTAGTGCCCCGAGGATGCCATCACCCTCAGTTCCAGCGGCCGCCCCAGGCGTTCGACCAGGTCGCTGTACAGATCGGAACCCTGCCACTGGGCAACGGCGGCGCCCATGCTGTCCAGCGCCGCTTCCTGCTCCGGGTTAATGTAGAAAACGATGTGATTGATGTTGCAGGCAAGGGCACAGATCGCCGCACCTTCGATGACCTGGTGCGGCGTCTCTGCCAACAGGAGGCGGTCTTTGAAGGTGCCGGGTTCGTCCTCGTTGCCGTTGACGATCAGGTATTTGTCGCTGGTATCGCTTTGGGAGGCCAGATATTCCCATTTGCGGTAGGTCGGATAGCCGCTGCCGCCGAGACCGCGCAGGCCGGCATCACGGATCATCGCGATCAGTCCGGCCCCCTCTTCGCCCAGCGCAGACAGCAATCCCTCGCCGCCTCTGTTTGCCCGCCAAGCGTCAAAGTCGGCACCGATGCGCTGCTTCGGGTGAAGCAATACCTGGTTCAGCACGGACATGGCGTCAGTCCTTTTTCGACCGGTGCAGGCCGTCGTAATCGGAGTCGGTATCGAACTTGGCGTATTTGGGGAACAACAGCGGACCTTCTTCGTCCATCGGCAGGCCCGCCAGGGTCAGCGCGCGGCGCAGGTCGCTCAGGTGTTCGATGGAAATTTTGGTATGGGGACGGTCGTGGGCATGCTCGGCGGCGTGCCGGCCGGCACGCCGGCCGAAGCTGATTATTTCCAGCAGGGAATTGCCCATCAGTCGGTTCTTGCCATGGATGCCACCGGTCACCTCGCCGATGCAGTACAGCCCTGGCACGGTGGAACGCCCGTAAACGTCAATCACCACCCCGCCGTTCTGATAATGCAAGGTCGGGTAGATCAGCATCGGTTTCTGCGCCAGATCCACCTGTGCCTTGTGTCCCAGTTGCAACAGCTTCGGAAAACGTGTCTGCAGGATGCCGGGGTTGCGCAATTCCAATCCAGGGGTGTCCAGCCATACGCCGACACTGTCGCCATTGACCCGTATGCCGCGCCCCTCGCTGCATTCGCGGATGATCGCGGCAGCGACGTGATCGCGCGGCATCAATTCATCGACGAATCGCTCGCCTCGGGCATTGAGCAGGTAGGCACCGGCCGAGCGCACGCCCTCAGTGATCAGAGTACCCGCCAGATGTTGCGGATAGGCCAGTCCCGATGGGTGATACTGAAAGGAGTCCAGATCGCGCAGCTTCGCCCCCAGCCGGTAGGCCAACACCAGTCCATCGCCGGTGGCGCCGAAGTGGTTTGAGGTGGGAAAGCCGTTGAGGTGCAGGCGGCCGATACCGCCGGTGGCGAGCACCACCGCCTTGGCCTTGACCAGGAGGTAGGTGCAGTTTTTCAGCGATGAAATCACCGCCCCGGTACAGTATCCGTCTTCGTTGGAGAGCAGCTCCACGGTGGGACTGTAGTCGAGTACTTCAATGGTGCTGTTGCGCACCGCCTCGCGAAGCACCCGCATCATCTCCAGGCCGGT
>JAGRGI010000186.1 GCA_020445565.1 Chromatiales bacterium | reverse complement strand
GGCAATATCGGTCTGATGAAAGCGGTAAAGCGCTTTGATCCGACCATGGGCGTGCGTCTGGTCTCCTTCGCCGTGCACTGGATTCGTGCCGAGATCCACGAATTCATCCTGCGCAACTGGCGTATCGTCAAGGTCGCCACCACCAAGGCGCAGCGCAAATTGTTTTTCAACCTGCGCAGCAGCAAAAAGCGTCTGGGCTGGATGAACAGCGAAGAGGTCGCCGCCGTCGCCTCGGATCTCAACGTAAAACCCGAGACCGTACTGGAAATGGAGTCGCGCCTGAACAATCGCGACCTTCCTTTCGATCTGCGCGAGGACGACCAGGACGAGGATGGCCCTCAGGAACCGGCCGCTTACCTGACCGATATGCGCAACGAGCCCTCCCGGCAATTGGAACAGCAGAACTGGGAAGAGCACAACGAGAATCGCCTGCATCAGGCCCTGGAGGCCCTGGACGAACGCAGCCGCGACATCGTCCAACAACGCTGGCTCAACTCGAAAAAGGCCCCTTTACGCGAGTTGGCTGACAAGTATCAGGTCTCCGCGGAACGCATCCGCCAGTTGGAAAAAGGCGCCATGAACAAACTCAAGGGACTGCTGGCCGCTTGACCCCTCCCTCCGCAGTCGCCCACCGCCGCGCTGGCGGTGGGCGAGTCATAACGCGCCTACATGAGTTCCGCCCCGCCCGTCTATTTGAACAAGGCCGATATACGCGATGCCATCGGCTCATCTTCCTTCACCCGCTCACTGAATTATTTCCAGCAGGGAATGGTGTTGCGAGTGGCGCAGAAAAGCCGTGCCCGCTCCGATGGTGTGTTGCTGTTCAGCCTGGTGCGCGGATCCATGGGACGCAACTACAGCCAGCAGATCCGGCTGGAGGTGGACAGCGTCAACGGCCAGGTGGTGGATATCGAAGGCGAATGCAGCTGCCCGGTGGGCTACAACTGCAAACATGTGGGAGCGGCACTGCTGAGTTGGATAGCCAGCCACGGCGAGACCGGCACGAACGCCTTCGACGAACGCCGCACGCGACAATGGCTCGAAGCCTTGATCAGTGCCGGATCCACACAAGGCGCGCCTGAAGACGACAGACGCATCACCCTGGTGCTCCACCCCTCCCACAGCCACAACCACCGCCTGGTTACGCATGTGGTGGAACAAAAACGCCTGAAATCCGGCGCCTGGGGCAAACCCAGGGACTTGCAGAGTCGCGTCTGGCTGCAACTGGCCCAGACCCACGACAGATCCCTGGCGCGCATCGTCCAATTGCTCGATGCCCTGGGCGGACGCTGGTCCCACTTCCCCCTTCTGGATCGTGACATAGGCGAACTTGCCCTTGAGGAAATCCTGCGCAGCGGCCTTTGTCACTGGTCCTCCCCGGACGCACCACCGCTAAGCCCCGGCCCGGCGCGAATCCTGCGTTTGGACTGGCAAAAACGGGACAGCGGTGTGACTCCGACCCTGGCGGTGGAGGGTGAGAGCGAACTGTTCCTGGTACAGAACCTCTGGTATCTGGACAAACAGGCCGCCATCTGCGGCCCCGTGGACACCAACGGCTTGAATGAACGCCAGGTTCGGCTACTGCTGGAGGCACCGCTGATTGGCGAGAAACAGCAGGTGGAGGTGAGCGAAACCCTGCTGCGCACCCTGCCACAGGTTCCTCCGCCAATCACCGACAAGGTCGACGACATCGCCGTCGCCGAGCCCTTACCGGTGTTACGTCTGACCCGCGCGCCGGGCGATCAGGACCTCTGCCTGGAACTCGGATTTGACTACGGCGGCCACCGCCTGCCGGCACGACCTGCCCTGCACCACGCGGTACTGCATTTAAAGAAGGGCTATGTGCGTATCCACCGGGATCTCCGCAAAGAGGCGGCGGCGGCTCAACGACTCGACGCCCTGGGCCTGGCGACGTCGCCGGGGCCGGCAAGCAGTTCCGTGTGGAAACCGGCCGCCGAAAACCGCCTGACGCTGATAATGGCCTGGGAAAGGCTGGTGGAACAGACCTTGCCCGAGCTGGAGAAAGAAGGCTGGCGAATAGAAAAGGACGAAGGCGCCGCATTCCGCATCCTCAGTCCCACCGATGAGGACTGGTTCGGTGAAATCGAGGAGGGCACGGAACCCGGCTGGTTCGATCTTTCCCTGGGCTTTGAGATGGAGGGGCGGCGCATCGCGCTGCTGCCCATTCTGCATCAGGTGCTGGCCGCCAGTGATGATCTGGCCCGCCTGCGCAACCATCTGCAAGACCACGACCTGCTGACGGAAATGAAAGACGGACCGTGGCTGCGACTGCCCGGCAAACGGCTTCTGCCCATCCTGAACACACTGGTGGAACTCTATGACCAACCCACCGATTCGCAGGGTCGCCTAAGGATTTCCCAGGTGCGCGCCGGCCAATTGGAACGACTGGGGGCTAACAAGACCGGGGCTATCCAATGGTATGGCGGTGAGCGTGTGCGCACCCTCGGCAAACGCCTGCATGCCTTTCAGGAGTTGCAGCCCGTTGCCCCCCCGGAGGGATTGCAGGCACAACTGCGCGATTATCAGCAACAGGGTCTGAACTGGCTGAATTTTCTTCGCGAACTGGAGGTCGGCGGGATCCTGGCCGACGATATGGGTCTGGGAAAAACCGTGCAGGCCCTCGCCTGGCTGCTGCTGGAAAAGGAATCCGGCCGCGCCGACCGCCCCAGCCTGATCGTCATGCCCACCAGCCTGCTGTCCAACTGGCAGCGCGAGGCCGAACGTTTCGCACCTGCGCTGAAGGTTCTGCGCCTGCACGGTTTGCAACGCGGCGATGACTTCGATCGCATCGCCGAGCATGACCTGGTATTGACTACGTATCCGCTGCTGCCTCGCGATGCTGAGGCACTGTTGACCCAAGCCTGGCACGCATTGGTGCTGGACGAGGCACAGAACATCAAGAACCCCAAGGCCAAAGCCTCGCAACTGGTGCGCACCCTTAACTCGCGCCACCGGCTTTGCCTCACCGGCACGCCGATGGAAAACCACTTGGGCGAACTCTGGGCGCAGTTCGACTTCCTGCTGCCTGGCCTGCTGGGCGACAGCACCCAGTTCCAGCGCCTTTTTCGGACGCCAGTCGAAAAGCATGGCGATCTGGATCGGCGCCAATCGCTGCAACGTCGGGTGGCGCCGTTTCTGCTGCGCCGGGCAAAGGAGCAGGTCGCCGCCGAGCTGCCGCCAAAGACCGAGATTCTGCAAACCGTATCCCTGGGACCAAAGCAGGCGGAGCTGTACGAGACCATACGCTTGTCGATGGAAAAACAGGTCCGCAAGGCCATCGCCAGCAAGGGCCTGGCGCGAAGTCAGATCATGGTATTGGACGCCCTGCTGAAACTGCGCCAGTCCTGTTGCGATCCGCGCCTGCTGAAACTCAATGCGGCCAAGACAGTGCGCGAATCCGCCAAGTTGGAACTGTTGATGAACCTGTTGCCGGAGATGCTGGAGGAAGGCCGGCGGGTATTGTTGTTCTCACAGTTCGCCACGATGTTGGGGATCATCGCCGCGCAATTGGACGAGGCCCGTATAGCGTACGCAAAACTCACCGGACAAACCCGCAAACGCGACGAGGTCATCGATCGTTTCCGCAATGGCGACGCCGATGTTTTTTTGGTCAGCCTGAAAACCGGCGGCGTGGGCCTGAACCTCACCGAGGCGGACACGGTCATTCACTACGACCCCTGGTGGAACCCGGCCGTGGAAGCCCAGGCCACCGACCGGGCACACCGCATCGGCCAGGACAAGCCCGTGTTTGTCTACAAGCTGATCGCCGAGGGCACGGTAGAAGAGAAGATATTGGCCCTACAGGAGCGCAAGGCGGAACTGGCCAGGGGCGTCTACAAGGAGGGGGGCGGAGCAATGGCGTCCACGCTCAGCCAAGCGGATCTGGACGAGTTGTTCCGCCCGCTGGGCGAGTAGTCCTGCAGCCGCGCCGTCAGGCGATCACCGGGAACGATCGGCCCTACGCCAGCGGGGCTGCCGGTAAATAGCAGATCACCGCGCGCGAGGCTGAAGCGCGCGGAAAGCCAGACGATCAGCTCGGCAACCGGAAACAACATGTCGGCGGTATTACCCCGCTGACGCGGTTGGCCGTTGATCTCCAGGCTGAGTTGCAACGCCTGTGGATCGGCAATCCGCCCTGCCGGGATGAATTCACTTAGCGGGGCGAAGGTGTCCAGCCCCTTGGCCAAGGTCCAGGGCAAACCATTTTGTTTTGCCCGTGTTTGTATATCACGGGCGGTAACATCGATACCCACACCGTAACCGGCAACCTTGGCCAAAGCCTGATCGTTGGAAATGTCGCGCCCCCCCTCTCCCAGCAGAACCACCAGCTCCACTTCGTGCTGAACGTCCCGACTCCACACCGGCAGGCGGATCTGGCCGCCGCTGGACAATAGCGCACTGCTGGGTTTGAGAAAGACCACCGGTTCGGTCGGCACCGGGTTGTGCAACTCCGCCGCATGCTCGGCGTAGTTACGACCGATGCAGAACAGGTTTCGTGCCGCAATCGTGGAGCCGTCCAGCAGTCGCAGTTCGTTCATCGACGTTCAGAGCAGCAGGTCTACGCGGGGTAAGGCATCCTGTTTTTGGTCCACCTCCGGCCGGCAGACGATGATACGCTTGGCCTCGACACCCTGTTGTCCAACCAACAAGGAGCGCACAGCCTCGCCCCGCTCCTGGGCCAGGGCGCGTAATTGTTGGTCGGAGATGGTGATCTTGGGTGCGGCCACCTGTGCGGGAGCATCCTTGCCTGCGTCGCCAGCCGGGGTCGGGGCGGCACCACGGGAATTCTTCATCACCTGGTCGATCAGCGCTTGCCGATCCGCCTCGACGGCATGGGCACACAGGCGCAGCTTGGCGCCGGGTCGGTCCTTGAGCAGACCGACCAGCTTGGCGGCGTAGGCCCTGGACTTCTCATTAAGCTCGATGCCACCGGCCTTGAAGTCGATGGCCTCCAACTTGACCGCCGATCCCGCGCCATCGGCCAGTTGCACGATAGCCAGGATGGCGCCATAGGGCTGAATGGCGTAGGTCAATGCACCCAGGGCGGCCGTCTTCATGGCCTTGCCCAGGGCCGTGTTGATGATGTCGCCAATGTCCACGTCGGGGCTGTCGATGTCGCCCTTGATGGGCAGATCCAGGTCGATGTTTCCCTCCTTGTCCTTGAGCAGGGCCAGACCAGCCCCCAGAGGCATATCAAGCTTTTTCGTCAGGCCGGCCATCTTGGCGTCGTTCTCCGGTTTTACCTCCAATTGGTGCAGCAGCAAGTGCGCATTGCCGTCCATCATGCCGGCCTTGCTGGCGAGCTTGACCTTGGCTGCCAGCTGACCGCTACTCAAGGCGTAGCCGAGCGTCGGCGCCGAGTAGGCGCTGAAGGGGTAGAGATCGACCGCCTCCACGTCCAGCTCGAGGTTCAGGGTGAGGCGCTCGGCAAAGGGTTGCACGGTACCCTTGCCTTCTATGGTGGAATGCCTGCCCAGGCGGGCGAGCAATTGCACCGGGCTGGTTTGGCCGGGCTTGTCGCTATCCAGGTCGGCCAGGGTCAAGCGCTCGATGTGCAGTTCTTGCTCATAGCGGGGCGAGACGGACTCATCCTGCAGGCGGATCCGGGTGTCGCCATCCAGCGTGAATTCCCCCAAGCGGATGCGCATCGCCGGCTGTCCCGACGTCGCCGGCTGAGCCGCTGAGGCGTCTTCCGGTTCTTCCGCGTAAGCCAAACCATAGACCCGACCGGCCTCGGTGCGACGCAGCAAAAGCTGGATATCCTTGAGCGCCAACCGACCAATATCCAGGAAGTGCTGCGAATCGAGATCGACATCATGCAGCTCGATAGTGGGAACCTGAGCCAGGGCTTGGGACAGCGTCGAATCCTGCGCACTCTGGAATTGGCGCAGGAAGAGCTGCGCGATGGTCACACGCCCCGCCTTGGCGCGCTCCAGGGAAATCAGTTCCAGGCCATCGATGCGCAGTTGCTCCAGATTGAGTTGCTTCAAAACGGCCTTGGACTCGCTCACCGAGACCTTCTCTACCGCCAGCGAACCGTTGCCGCTCAATTGGGGTGCATCTCCACCGCTATAGGCAACGGTACCGCTCCAATCGAGGCGATCGTTGGCGTATTGAACGCCCGGCCCCTTGGCGTGAATCCCGATGCCGGCCAGCCCTCCAGTGATATCCAACCCAAGCGTTCCCGATGGATCACGCGTCACCGATGTCTTGCCGTCCCATCTGAACTGGTCGTCCTGCAAGGCGAATTCGCCCACCGCCACATCCAGAGCCAACAAGGAGAGCTCTCCCTCCTGGGTCAATTGGAGGGAGCCGGCGGGTGTGGAAATCAGTTTCACGTGGGTATCGGCCTTCAAGCCGGTGACCAGGCGCTCGATACCCGCCACTGCGTCTTCCACCAGGCGCGCCTGTGCGCCCTCGCTCGACAACCTGCCGTCGATCGTCAGGGCGCCATCTTCGGCCATGGCTGCGGCGCCTGACCAACTGAGCCGAGTGTCCTGAACCGCAGCCTGGGGCGTGTTCAGCGTCAATGACGTCAGCAGCAGCTCACCCTCGTGCTCCACTACCGCGCCCTGATCGGACAGCTTCAGCGTGGCCTTGCGGGTATCCAGTTGAATCCCGCCCTCGAATACCAGGGCATCGCCGGATTTGAAGCGTAGAACCTGGGAGGCAAGTTCTCCGGCCAGTGTGACGTCGGGACCGCCCTGCGCCGACAGCTCCGCGTTCAGCTTGCCATTCCAGGAAATCAGCGGGTCGCGTATCTCGATCTCCCCGGTCCTGATGTTCAGGCCCTGCCAGCGCAGACCGCCCTGCTGCGCTATCGTCATCCCCTTCGAATCCGCGGTAAGGTCGATCCGGGTATCGGCGGACAGCCGCCCACCCAGTTCCTGCAACGCCGGCCGCGCCAGGATCGCAAATTTCGACAGGTCCAAAGCATCGATTTTCACCACTACCCTGGCCGTGGGCACTTCAGCAAACGGCAGGAGATCGCCCTTCAGACCAACGGCTCCCTCGTTGAATCTACCCTCGATATCCAGCGTCACGGTCCGGTCCGGCTGCCATTGCAGCAGGCGATTCAGATGGACATCGTTGAGCCGCAGTATTCCGGTCAAAGGCACAGTATTCAGGTCTGCGAAACTCTCCGTGACATCAAGGGAGTCGATGCCCAGCAACCATGGCCGTGCCGCCGGCCCGGTCTGCTGGGAGCCGGCCGGGATGCTGAATCCGGCGACTTGAAACAGTTCGTCCTGTCGCTGCCGAATATCCAGCTCCAGACCGTCCACACGAAGCTGGCGCAGGTGAATTCGCCGTTCCCACAGGGGCATCCAATCCGCCATGACACGGAGGTGTCGAAGAGAGATCATTGGTTGACCGTCCCTGGCGGCATACAGACCACGGATTTCCAGCACCCCCGTAAAGGGGTTGAAATCCACGTCTTCCAGCCAGGGCTGCTCGAATCCCTGGCGTTTCAACCAGAAGGGCACGGCGACTTCCGCGGCGAACGGCAAGGCGGCAAGCAGCAACACCAGGGCTGTCACCACAAAAAGCAGGATGCGCGGTCCTTTGGTCGGAATCGGCTGGGTCATGGAAACTCCTTCGCCCAGGCCCCCGTGTCGGAGCCCTGGCACCGTATCGTCAGGGCCAATGTTCGCAAACGAAAAAAAACCCGGACAAGCCGGGTTTTTCTTTCCGCGTCGAGACGCGTTGAGCTTCGCGCCGCTCGCTTATTTGATCTTGCCTTCCTTATACATCACGTGCTTGCGTACCACCGGATCATACTTCTTCATCTCGATCTTGTCCGGGGTGGTTCGCTTGTTCTTGGTGGTGGTGTAGAAGTGGCCGGTTCCGGCGCTGGAAATCAGGCGGATCTTGTCACGCATATCGATACCCTCCTAGACCTTTTCACCACGGGCACGGATCTCGGCCACGACCGCTTCGATGCCCTTTTTGTCGATGATGCGCATTCCCTTGGTGGACACGCGCAGACGCACCCAGCGCTTTTCGCCTTCAAGCCAGAAGCGATGGTAGTGAAGGTTCGGCAGAAAGCGACGCCGAGTCTTGTTGTGGGCGTGGGAAACATTGTTCCCGGTGATCGGTTGCTTCCCGGTCACTTGACAGACCTTGGACATGGCACGAAACCCCTAGTGGCGAATTCAATTCGGTCCCGAAAATTTGGATCGCGTTTTATACCAAAGTAGCCACACGCACGCAAGTTGGATGTCTAGGACAGACCGGCGCCCGAATGCTGAAATGCGCCATTCTCGGCAAATTGGTGGCAGGAACCGGCTCGGCCGCGAGGGTATCGGTGGCAAAGAAACCATTTATGACAAGGATGAAAGACAATCCGGGGGCCGATCGGAGTACAATTCGTCCCTGTTTGACAGGCAGTCAAGCAAATGCCCGGTCGCGGGAACCGTGGCAACCAAATTTCTCCTGAAAGGTAAGGTGATTCTCATGAAAATGCACGCCCTGGTATTGGCCTCCCTGGTTTTGGGACTGAGCGCTTGCGACCAATCGGGCAATGACGCAGGCTCCAGCAATGTGAGCGCGCCCCCCGAACCCACCAGCAGTGCGGCCCCGGCTCCCCAGGAAGTCTCCCCCGGCAACACCGAAGACAAGTCCATGACGGAAAAACTGATGGATAAGACCGCCGCCCTCGGCGATAAGGCCCGTGACGCCTACGATTCCGCAAAGGACAAGTCCAAGGAGTATCTGGCCAGCGCCAAGGAAAAAGGCTCCGAATACTACGACAAGGCTAAGGAGAAAGGCTCGGAATACTACGAAACCGCCAAAGAGAAAGGCTCCGAGTACTACGACAAGGCCAAGGAAAAGGGTTCGGAACTGTATGAAACTGCCAAAGAAAAGGGCGGTGAGTACTATGACAAAGCCAAGGAAAAGACCGGCGAGTACGTCGACAAGGCCAAGGAAAAAATCCATGACATGAGCGCGCCCTCTGAAGCAGAGGCTCCACAAGCGCCTGCACAATAAGACTTAGCCAGACGGCCGCCGCGCCCCCCGCGGTGGCCGTCGCCATTTCGGCTGCCTGAAACAATCAGCGTAAATTTGATTGCACTGAGCTGAAACTACGGGGCCATGGTGAGGTTCCGAGCCGAGGTAACTGGGAAGCACCTTTCAGGGCGGCTTCACGACTTTCAAACTCGCCATACAAGAGAGAATACCAAGGCTTGCCCTTGCGCTCGCTGCGGTAGTAGGAAACCTTGCCACTCAGCCCCTTGGCAGTAACGAATTCCCGTAGCGCTGCCTCTTCCCCCACTGCCAGTATCTGCAAGGTCCAGCGTTTGGGATCTCTCTGACGAAGCCAATCCTCCCCGCGCACACCGGAGATTGTCCGAGACGCCTCGATAGCGGGCCTGCTTTGCGTCCTGGGCTGGCTCGGCGGTTCGGCTTTCTGAACTGGCTTCGGTTTTGGAGTCGGGGTTGGCACTGGCTCCTCTGCGGCGGCCAATGTCTGCAACGGTGGCGGCTCAGGTGCTGCGTCTGTGCTATCCGTGACGAGGGGGGGACGGGTATCGCCATGCTGTATCGGCGCAGGCAGCGGCTCGGGCGAAGTCTCGCTCTCGACCAGCGGCTCAATCTCTACCGTTCCGGCCGGCGCCTCCGACCAGGATGGCCCTTCGTCCTTCGGCGGAGCGGACAACTCGGGCGGTTCGGGAGGCGCATGCCACTCCACCACCTTTTCGGGCGCTGTGGGCGATTTCGGGCTCGGCACCGGCGTGTCCTTCGCAACGGCCCATCCCGCATCCTCCTGGCTCGGCGTTTCACTGGCTTTGGCTGGTGTTGCCGGCGTGACCGGTCCTGCCTCTTCTCCACCGCCAAGATAGCGGTTGATTGTATCCTGGTATATCAAGGCCCCCCCCAGCAACAGGACCAGGACCGCGACGGCGGCAATTTTTGCCCACGGGGGGCGTGGACCGGCAAGCGACTCGCGGGTGCGGGGCGGCTCCGACCCGGATTCGGGAGCTTCCACCGCCACGGAACTCGTCCTTGCGGGTACCGCCGAATCGAACAGGGCCTGATGCGACAGCGCCAACAATCCCCCCGGATAGCCATTGGCCTCTTCGTGAAGGGCCTCAAACGCCTCGTCGGGAATCGGAAACGCGGTTTGCGAACCGGCTATCTGCATTCGGTGGTTCAGGAAGACCCTGGCCTCGTCCAGTTCCATGGTCGGCAGAGCCAATTCCTGAATATCCAGCGTATTCGACTGACCGATCCGCAGGGACAGCCCAGGACGGGTGAACAGCACCATCGGCAACAACGGTCCATCGGCCGCATGGGCCCTGGCAAATGCCGTCAGCGCCCGCAGGGTTTCCTGTGGCAACCGGTCGGCATCGTCGATGATCAACAAAGGACGGCGCCCTGCCAGATGGACGGCCTGCAACAATTGTGGCAGCTCTTCGGCGCCGACCTGCGCGTCGTTTTCGGGGTCTATGCAATCGGCGATGGCGGCGAACAGTTCATCCGCATGGATCTGCTCTGAGCCCTGATAGACGCAGCGATGCCAGTGATCCCGCGCCTGGTCAAGAAACAACCTCAGCAAAGATGTCTTTCCAGCGCCATCCGGACCGCTGACCAGGATCAGACGATCACTGTACTCGGCCAGTTGGATCAACAGTTCAAGACATTGTTGCAGGTGGGGATAATAGAACAGGTCATCCAGACCAACGTCGTGGCCGAAGGGCGGATGCGCAAGACCATATCGGCTCAGGGCCTCACGCGATGGGGCATCGGTCATTGCAACGAAACCCCTCCGATCAGGCAACTCTGCCATAGTCGCTGAGCGTGTCCCGCAGTTTCTCAGCAGGATAGTCGCCACTGACTACGGCCTCGCCGATGCCCTTGAGGAGTACCAGGTTGATGTGGCCGTCGCGGACCTTCTTATCCACCGCCATAAGTTCCAGAAAACGTTCCGGATTCATATCCTGGGGCGGAACGATAGGCAGCCCGGCCCTGACCATCAGCGCCAGACTGCGTTTCTGTTCCTCAGGGGTGAACCATCCCAGACGTTGTGAAAGGTCCCCGGCCATGGCCATACCCGCACCGACGGCCTCGCCGTGCAGCCAGACGCCGTAACCTGCCCCGGTTTCGATGGCATGGCCAAAGGTGTGCCCCAGGTTGAGCAGGGCCCGCTGTCCCGCCTCCAATTCGTCCGCCGCAACCACATCCGCCTTGCAACGGCAGGAGCGTTCGATGGCCTCGGTCAATGCCGCGGGCTCCCTGGCGACCAGCGCCTCCATGTGTTGTTCGAGCCAATCGAAAAATGGCCGCTCGCGGATCAATCCGTATTTGATGATTTCGGCTAGCCCTGCCGAAATCTGACGCTTTTCCAGGGTGTTGAGGGTATCGGTATCGGCGATCACCGCCTGGGGCTGGTAGAAGGCACCGATCATGTTCTTGCCGAGCGGATG
>JAGRGI010000029.1 GCA_020445565.1 Chromatiales bacterium | reverse complement strand
GTGCATCTACCCGATGTACGACTACACACACCCGATCTCCGATGCCCTGGAAGGCATCAACTATTCCCTGTGCACCCTGGAATTCGAGGATCACCGGCCATTGTATGACTGGGTACTGGACAACATCAGCGTACCTTGTCACCCGCGTCAGATTGAGTTCGCCCGTCTCAATCTGCAATACACCGTACTCAGCAAGCGCAAACTGACCGATCTGGTCGGCGGCGGGTTTGTCAGCGGCTGGGACGATCCACGCATGCCGACCATCGCCGGTTTGCGTCGGCGCGGCTACACACCGGCCTCGATTCGGGATTTCTGTGAGCGCATCGGCATAACCAAGTCCGACAATCGGGTGGAGATGAGCCTGCTGGAGAACTGCATTCGCGAAGACCTGGACGCCAATGCCCCCCGTGCTCTGGCGGTGCTTCGCCCTCTCAAGGTCGTCATCGAGAACTACCCTGAGGATCAAGTGGAGCAGCTTACGGCAGGCAATCACCCCAAGAACGAGACCATGGGCAGTCGCAGTCTGCCGTTCTGCCGAGAGCTGTACATCGATCGGGAAGACTTTCGCGAACAAGCGCCCAACAAGTTCAAGCGTCTGGTCAGCGGCGGGGAGGTGCGTTTGCGCCACGCCTATGTGATCCGCTGCGATCAGGTGGTGAAAGACGATAAGGGCGAGATCATCGAGTTGCGTTGCAGCTACGATCCGGCCACCCTGGGCGCCAATCCCGAGGGGCGCAAGGTCAAGGGTGTCATCCACTGGGTCTCCGCGCGGCACGGCGTCCACGCCGAGGTCCGCCTCTACGATCGGCTATTCAGTCACCCGACCCCCGACGCCGATCGTTCAGGCGCGGCGTTTACCGATCACCTGAACCCCGATTCCCTACAGGTGCTGGGCGAGTGCGTGCTGGAGCCGGGACTGGCTCAAGCCGAGGCGGGTTTTGGCTATCAGTTTGAAAGAGAGGGCTATTTTTGCCTGGACAGCAAGGATTCAAGCGCCAAACGGCCGGTTTTCAACCGCACGGTGACCTTGCGTGACTCCTGGGCAAAAATCGAAGCCAAGGCGTAACCCCGTATCGCCGGGCTCCGGGGTGGGCGCCAGGCGCTGAAAGGGTTAATTGACCCGTGGATTACGGAATGTGGCGAAAATGCTTACAAACATCGTCGGCATTTCCCCATAGCCGCTTCCCGGCCCTGCGAATATCCTTTTCCTCAAGCAATTACAAAAGGAAACGCAAGCGCGTCGGGGAAAGGTTTTTGACGGGAAAGCAGTCCGCGGGATGCATGCCCGGTATCTGAGGAATCGGATACCGGGCTTGTTCTTTTTGGGCGTGTGAATATCAGTCCCCCCTGTTCCATTCTGCCGGCTAACGATTTTGCCATGCTGTTCAGCAGCCACCTTATGCTGGCGACCACACCGGTCAAGGTATAGACTTTCCGGCCCACACGCCGACGGTGCCGCTGCGCCGTCGTTTCTGGTCTCATCAGGGACCAAATCGAACGGACGAGGTGCAATGGTGAAAGACAGGAATGCTCGATACGCCGGCATTCAGAACGATCAATATTACGGCATGACCGAGATCGGAAAGATCATCCGCAACGCCTGGGCCTTCGGTTTGATTCCGGAAGGAGAGACCTGTGAAGGGTGGTTGATCTCGGGCATTGAGGACCTGTGGCGCAAGGTCAACGACCGCTGGGAGGAATATGGATTCACTACCCAGGGCATGCCCCCGGACGTTCGCGAGCGCTATCTGCGCATCCAGAGGGACGCTACCCGCAAAGCGATAGCGCTGGGCTGGACGCCGGATATGGAAGACGACTGACTCAAGCCTTGCAAGATGAAGTCGATACAGGCTTCTAGCACCAGTTGTCGGGATCGATTCGATGAATGCCAGCCCCAAAAAACGCGTACTCGTCGTGGACGACATGGGTTCGATCCGCTCCGTGGTAAAAACCGCTATTTGCAGCGAATGCCCTTGCAGTGTGGACGAAGCGATCAATGGTGACGATGCCGTTGTCCGCTTGGAGAAAGGCACTTACGACCTGGTGATCTGCGATTGGGATATGCCCAAGCGCGATGGCTTGGGGGTGTTGCGTCACGTAAGGGAGGTAAGGCAGGACTTCATGCTGCCTTTCATCATGCTCACCGGCAATGCCCAGGCGGACCGTGTGCGAGAGGCCATTGATCTGCACGTGACCGACTATATCGCCAAGCCCTTTCGGCCGGAAACCCTGCTCAAAAAAGTCCGTCCGTTCCTGCTGTGAGTCTGGATGCGTGGCGGATGAGTCTGGGCACGGCCGCCTGACCGGCCTCGGTCGGGTGGTACAACCATGATTAGCGTTGCCCTATCCCGGTGTAAATTCACTGGTGGAGCGCACAGGTCTCGAAACGGGTGGTTTTCAGGCGTCGGGCAACTGTCCCCGCTGGCGTCCGTCCTTTTCCATTACTGCCTGCAAGCCGCTAAAGTCGACTATGCGCAGTTGCAGTCCCTCAGCCTCTATCCAGCCCTGTTTGCGGAATCTGGCCAGAGTTCTGCATAGGGTTTCCGCCTGAATACCCAGCATATTGGCCAAGTCGTTGCGTTTGGTCGGCATGCCGCTCACCCAACCGCCAACGTCCTCCCGGTCCCACTGCCTGATCAGATAGGCAGCCACCTTTTGTTCGGCGCTGTGCGTCGCCAGGGTCTCAACCTGATCGAACATGCGTGTCAGTTGTTCGCTCAGATTGTGCAGCATCTTCCAGGTGATGGCCGGGCGGGTCTGCATGTAGCGGTTGAATCGGAAACAGTCGAAGGCGATGACCTCGCCATCTTCCACAGCCATGGCATTGAGGGGGTAGCCGTCACCGGAGAACATCCCCACCTCACCAAAGGTTTTGCCGGCGCAGATGAATTCCACCGCTTTTTCCTGTCCGCCGAGTGTGCTGCGATAGAGTTTCACCGAGCCGCTTGTCAATAGGAAGAATGCGGAGCAGGGCTCGTATTGCTGGAAAACGACCTCTCCGCCGCGCAGCAGGCGTAACCGCGAGAATTCCAGCATTTGCGTGATATCCGTGTCTGCAATGCCGGTGAAGAACTGCGCCTGCCTGATCTGTTTGGCCAAGCCAGTGAATCGCCTTGGTGGAATACCCATTGATCGAGTCTGCCATTCCGGCCGTCGTGCTGACGGGTCTGTCATCACTCCCCCTTGGTTATCGTTGCCTAACGGGCTTATTGCGCCGTTGGGACTGCCAACGCCGATTCCTGTTTGCCAAGCTGGTTTGGAATCGTTTGTCGGTGGAGCCTGCATCCCTTCCCGCTTCAGCTTGCTCGCTTCACGGGCGTGGTGCCAGGTTCCGTTTGTACCAAGGAATTTATTTTTCTATAGAGCGGAGAATCGGATGCAAATCCTCCTGGCCGCCCTGTGCGCACCGTTGGGGTGCGGGCATATTCTGCGCTGATGTGGCGTTTGGATATTGATTTCGATCAATTGTTCGGGGGCTGGTTTGACAAAAGTCAATGACGGAATACTGTAGTCAGTTTTCCGTCGCCGGCCTGGACTTGTGTATGACGGCCTCCAGACCCGCGGCGTCGAGAATACGGATATCCGCCCCATCTGACTCGATCAGCCCGTCGTCCCGGAATCGGCCGATGCTTCGGCAAAGGGTCTCCGTTTTGATGCCCAGCAGATTGGCGAAATGGGAGCGGTTGCCCGGCAGTGGCCGTTGCAGGCCGTCCTCGGAGTAGTGCTCAAGGATGAAGGCGGCCACTTTCTGGTCTGCGGTATGGGTCGACAGCGTATCGATCTGGTCCACCAGTTCATGAAGGCGTACGGACAGGGTGGTGAGCATCTTCCAAGTGAGGCGGGGTTCAGTCTGCAGGTGGCGGCTGAACCGGAAACAGTCCACCGAGATCAGCTCGCTGTTCTCCAGGGCCACGGCATCCACCGGGTAGCCGGTACCGGAAAACATGGCCGCTTCGGCGAAGGTTTCGCCGGGTTTGACGAAGGCGATCGTTTTCTCCCTCCCTGTCTGGCCGATCCGATAGAGCTTGATCGCCCCGCTGATCAAATAAAAAAAGGCACGGCAGGGCTCTCCGGTACGGAACAGGTGCTCGTCGCAATGCAGTCGACTGCGCTGCGACAGCGCGCCGATCGTGGTTATTTCGTGGTCATCGAAGCCGCGGAAAAGCGAGGCGGACCGCAGCAGGCGGGCGATCTCCAGTTGATTTTGTGCAGGCTTCTCTTGAACGTTCATAAGGGCGGCTGACCAGCGAAACAATGTCGACACGTTATTTTCAAAGAATAGCCGATTCCGGCCTTGCGCACGTAGTTCCCTCCAACCTTGACCAAGATCAAGCCGGGCATTGTTGCGCGACTGGCGTCCCGCTTTACTTGCATCCACCGGGGCGCACGCCGCCGTGGTTCTATTTTTAAAAGGGGAGTGAGCGATGAAGACTTCAACAACAAAACGGGGCCCTGGGAGTTGGTCCTGTATCCTGGCGGGGCTGGCGCTGTTCGTCGCCTCCGTCTCGTCGGTGCAGGCGGCAAGGCCGTCGGGCAAGATTGGCACCGACTGGGGTGATCCGGCCGGTGAGGCCTGTGTGACCTGTCACGCCAGCGAGAGCCCGGGCCTGTACAGCGAGTGGAACAACAGCCAGCACGGCCAAGCTGGCGTCAACTGCCTGGACTGCCATAAAGCCGGTAAAGACGACATCGACGGCTTCATGCATGCCGGCCAGCGGATCGCGCTGATCGTCAGCCCGAAGGACTGCTCGCGCTGTCACAACACCGAGTTCGAGGAGATGGACGGTTCCCACCACGCCCATGCCGGGCGCATCCTGGCCTCCCTGGACAACCTTCTGGGCGAGGTGCTCGGCGGTCCGGCCGTGGTCAACGTCGGCTGTAAGCAGTGCCACGGTGGCGAGGTCGAGATCGGTGAGGACGGCAAGCCCACCGGCGATTCCTGGCCCAACACCGGCATCGGTCGCAAGAACCCGGACGGTTCCGAGGGTTCCTGCTCGGCCTGTCATGGCCGCCACCGCTTCTCCAAGGCCCAGGCGCGTACCCCCGACACTTGCGGCAAGTGCCACGTCGGCCCAGACCACCCGCACATCGAGATCTACAACGAGTCCAAGCACGGCATCATCTACCGCGCCAGCGTGGACGAGATGAACCTCAAGTCCGACAAGTGGGTGGCCGGTGTCGACTACTCCGTCGCGCCCACCTGCGCCACCTGCCACATGAGTGCCTCCCCGAAAGAGGGCAAGACCCACAACGTCGGCGAGCGCATCTCCTGGACGCTGCGTCCGCCCATCTCCAACAAGCTGAACCTGGTGCGGCTGGACAACGGTCAGGAGAAGGACATCCCCGGCGACAATCCGGAACTGCCCGCGGTCGGCTCCTCGCCGGAATGGGCCAAGGGCGCCAAGGTCGTCGAGGTCCTGACCTGGGAACAGCGCCGCCAGAAGATGAAGAACGTCTGCAGCGCCTGCCATACCTCCAGTGTCGTGGAAGGGCATTATGGTCAGTTCGATGCTCTGGTGGACCTGTACAACGAAAAGTTCGCCAGGCCCATCGCCGCCATGATGGGTGAGCTCAAGAAGGGTGGCTACATCACCCCGACGCCGTTCGACGAGAAGATCGAGTGGGTGTGGTGGGAGATCTGGCACCACGAGGGTCGCCGCGCCCGCCACGGCGCCTCCATGTCTGGTCCCGACTACGCTTGGTGGCACGGTATCTACGACGTCGCCAAGAACACCTACTTCGAGTGGATTCCAGAGATGAAGGAGGTGGTCAAACACAAGGACGGCAACGAGCACTTCGCCGACGAGTTGCTGAAGAAGTATTTCGGCCCCATCACGGGTCACGACTGGTACTTCAACGGCCTGAGCAAGAATCAGCTCGACGTGGTTCGTAAGGGCTTCGAGGCCCGCTATGGCAAGGGCAGCATGAAATAAAGGCCCCGCCGGCCTTCTCCCGCATCATGGGAGAAGGCCTTCTCACCCAACTTCCGGCTGGATAATACCCGTGACTAGATCATCTCTTCGCCCGGCGGCCCTGCTGCTCGTCGGGGTCCTGTGCGGCCCGGCTCAGGCCGCTACCCAAGCCGATTTCGTTTCCGAGGGAGAGCGCCTGTGGAAGGCAGGCGATTTGACGGCGGCCGCCGAACAGTTCGCGAAAGCGAGTGAATCGGCCCCCACCGACCTGGTGGCGCTCCTCAAGCTCGGTGGCGTGTATCTGGCGTCGCATCGCTATCAGGAGAGCATCGACGTGTTTCAGAGGGCCATCGGCATGGATGCGAACAACGCCGACGCCTTCGCCGCTTTGGGGCTGGCCTATCTGCATATGGGTCAGCTTACCCGTGCCCATGCCGCCATCTCGCAGGCGGTGAAATTGGATCCCAACAAAGAAGCCAGCGCGCGCTCCCTGTTGCAGAACATCGAACGCCGTGCCGGTATCGACTCGCCCAGCACACACTAGACCCACTGAGGGTGCTTGTGGGCGGGAAAATGATAAACAAACGCCATCATCACTGGTGGCAGGTTGGAGGGAATTGACATGCGAACGAAGTTCAAACTGAGCGCCCTGCTGGTAACCGGGGCGCTGGCCCTGGCTACGGGCCCCGCTATGGCGGGGGATGTGGCCACCGAACTCAGCAATACCTGTGCCGGTTGTCATGGCACCAACGGCTACAGCGCCGGCGAGACCATGCCCAGCATTGCCGGACTTCCGCAAGGCTATCTGCGCCGGGTGCTCATGGAATACCGCGAAGGTACCCGCCAGTCGACCATCATGGGGCGAATCATGAGGGGATATGACGATGCCCAGGTGCACGCTATCGCCGACTGGTTCGCAGCCAAGCCCTGGAAGGCGGCCGCCAGCCACGCCAGCGAGGCGCAGGTGCATAAGGGCAAGTCCCTGATTGCGACTTGCGGTGCCTGCCACGTCGACGACGGGCGCACCGGCAACGACGCCATGCCGCCGCTGGCCGGCCAGGTCGAGGATTATCTGGCCGTGGTGCTGCACGCGAGCCAGGATCCGGATCGGACTCCCCCCCAGCCAGAGGGCATGCGACTGATGATCCAGTCGCTGAGTCATGATGACATCGCCGCCATCGCGGCCTTTTACGCCAGTCAGCACTAGGCCAGGGGGAATCGAGTATGAATTCTTTCAATCGTAGAGATTTTCTCAAACTTGCCGGCGCCGCGGCCGGTGTCGCCGTAAGCGGTTTTCCCGCCATCGTGCGGGCGGGCGAGAAGGCGCGGGTCATCGTGATTGGCGGCGGCTATGGTGGTGCAATCTGCGCCAAGTACCTGAAGATGGCCGATCCCGGCATCAAGGTCACCCTGATCGAAAAAGAGTCGCATTACGTCTCCTGCCCGATGAGCAACGAAGTGATTTCCGGCGAACGGGAACTGGACTCCATCACCTTCACCTATCGCGGTCTCAGCGCCCACGGGGTGCAGATCATGCAGGACGAGATCACCCGTGTGGACCCGCATGCCAAGGCGGTGTGGGGTAGCAGTGGCAATAAATACCGCTACGACTTCCTGGTGGTTTCGCCCGGGGTGGATTACAAGTGGGAGGGCTATAACGGGTTCAGCGAGGAGGCCTCACGGGAGAAGATGCCCCACGCCTGGAAGGCTGGTCCGCAGACGATACTGCTGCGCGATCAGCTCCGCGCCATGCCCGACGGCGGTACTGCCGTGATCGTCGCCCCGCCCAATCCCTTTCGTTGCCCGCCCGGTCCCTACGAGCGCGCCGCCCAGTTCGCCAACTACCTCAAGCATTCCGGCAAGACCCGCTCCAAGGTCATCATCCTGGACCAGAAGGACAAGTTCTCCAAACAGGGGTTGTTCATGCAGGGTTGGAAACAGCACTACGGCAATATGATCGAGTGGCGCGGTGCCTCCGGTGGCGGCAAGGTAGACTCGATCGATGTCGATGAGATGACCATCATCGGCGACGTCGAGGACGTCAAAGGCGATGTGGTCAACGTGATTCCGCCGCAGAAAGCCGGCCATCTGGCACAGGTGGCGGGCTTGGCCAACGATTCCGGCTGGTGCCCGGTGGATCAGGCCAACTTCGAGTCCACCATCCACAAGGACATCTATGTCATCGGCGATGCCTGTATCGCCGGGTCGATGCCAAAGTCAGGTTATGCGGCCAATTCCCAGGGCAAGGTGGCAGCCACTCATATCGCTGCCCGAATCAATGGCATCAGCGCGCCCGAGCCGTCCTACGTCAATACCTGTTACAGCGTGATCGCGCCCGGGCACGGCATCTCCGTTGCGGCGGTGTACACCCTGCAAGGCGGCAAGATCAGTGGTGTCAAGGGTGCCGGCGGCCTCTCACCCATGGACGCCAGTGCGGCAGTCCGCGCCGTGGAAGAGAAGAACGCCCACGGCTGGTTCCGTAACATTGTCGACGATATGTTCGGCTGATTCGAGTCTTCCAGCTCTCTGGAATTGGCGGCCGAACGGGTTTTCCGTTCGGCCGCTTTTTTATGAGTTTCGTCCGTTTGCAAGGAGGGCAATCGTCGTTGTCGACGGCGTAGGTCGGGGTGTTGGGTGCCAAGCCCCGAAGGCGTCGTTCCCGGTTGCTGACGGACACTTCCCGTGGCGGGTCTGGATCAATTCCACATTGCGGCTCCGACGCCCGAGATCCTCCAACTTTCAACCTCCAGGGTCTGTGCTAGACTCCGCAAGTGGCCCTATGTCGGTCACAGCAAAAAAAATACGGTTGGAGGAATATAACGATGACCAAGACCCTGGCTAAGATCGCGTTAGCCGCTACTGCGCTTTTGGTAGCGCAGATGGCCTTGGCTGAGGCCGGCGGCGCGATGATCGGGCGCACCTGTAATGGTTGCCATGGCACCGATGGCGTGAGCAAAGGGGCGGCACCCTCTCTTAAAGGCTTGCCGGCGGATTATCTGGCCAAGGCCATGAAGGATTTCAAGGCCGACGCCCGTCCCGCCACTATCATGAACCGAATTGCGAAAGGCTACAGCGACGCCGAACTTGGTGCCGTTGCTCAGTATTTCGCGACCATGAAATAAGGCCTAGGGAGAGCGATAGATGTCCGAATTTACGCGTAGAAAATTTCTTAAGTTCGCGGGTGCGGCCGGTGCCGCGTCCGCCGCCGGTCTGACCCTCAGCGGTTGCGAGGGCCCCGGTGCTGGCGCCAGTGCCAAGTCGTCTCAGGCCTCCACGGGGCCCGCCCACGTGGTGGTCATCGGTGGTGGATTTGGTGGCGCTACCGCCGCCAAATACATTCGCAAACTCGACCCCTCCGTCAAGGTCACGTTGATAGAGAAGGCCAAGACCTATTACACCTGTCCAGGCTCCAACTGGGTGTTGGGCGGCATGCGGACCATTGCCTCCATCGGGCAGACCTACGACAGCCTGGCGAGCAAGCATGGCGTGAAGGTGGTCCACGACTGGGTCACCGGCATCGACGCCGAGAAGCGTCATGTGGCCCTGGAGAGTGGTGGCCATATGAGTTATGACCGCCTCATCGTGTCGCCGGGTATCGACTTCAAGTGGGACGGTATCGAGGGCTACAACGAGGAAGTCTCCAAGACCATTCCCCATGCCTGGAAAGCCGGCCACCAGACCGCAACCCTGTACCAGCAGTTGGCTGGAATGCGCGATGGTGGAACCTTCGTCATCTGTCCGCCGCCGAATCCCTTCCGTTGTCCGCCCGGACCCTACGAGCGCGTCAGCATGGTGGCGCACTTCATGAAGCAGCATAAGCCGAAGTCCAAGATCATCATCCTGGATGCCAAGCCGAAGTTCTCCAAGCAGGGCCTGTTCACGCAGGGTTGGAAGGATCTCTACGGCTTCGGTACCGACAACAGCATGATCGAGTACATTCCCTCACCCAACGGCAAGGTCGTGCGTATCGACGCCAAGAACCGTGTGGCCATCGCTGGTGACTTGGAGGAAGAGTACAAGGCGGACGTGTTGAACGTGATCCCTGCCCAAAAGGCCGGTTGGATTGCGGCTCACTCGGGTTTGACCAATGAAAGCGGCTGGTGCCCGGTCAATCCCCTGACCTGGGAATCGACCCTGGTACCTCACGTGCACGTCATCGGTGACTCCTCCATCGCCGGCAAGATGCCGAAGTCCGGTTATTCCGCCAACTCCCAGGCCAAGGTCTGTGCCGCCGCGGTGGTGGATATGCTGGCCGGTCGTGAGCCCGGTACGCCGTCCTGGGTCAACACCTGTTACAGCTTGGTGGGGCCGAACTACGGTATCTCCGTGGCCGCCGTCTACACCCTGTCCGAGGCGGGCGTGGTAGGCGTGAAGGGGGCCGGTGGATTGACGCCGGCAGATGGCAATCGTTCCCTGGAAGCCATCTATGCCGATAGTTGGTGGACCAACGTTACCGACGACATCTGGGGCTGATCGTTCCACTGCCCAACGGGGGATGTGCGCTGCGCATCCCCCGTTCGAATCCGAGTGATTGTTTCTGTTGAACCGTCGTTGCGGTGAGCATGGCTGATCGGTAGATCACCGTCAGTTCGGCCACCGAAATAATGAAAACAAGCATAACGGCATTGTTCCTTGTTCTGGTCAGCACCGGGGTATTTGCCTCGGAGTTCTCTCTTTCCGCGGATCGATGGGCCTCGCCGCGCAGCGGCGCCTCGATAGTGGCGATGGAGTCGGTGGCCGGAACAGTGCGTGGTTGGTTGCGAAAACCCGACTACCAGATCGTCATCACCTATCCGGGAGGCGAGACGGGTGGTTTATGGGCTGACGAATTGAAGTCCTGGCTGGTGTCCCTTGGCATACCATCCAGCGCGATTCACCCCCGTTCCGGGAGCGCCCGGGCCGATGCCATAGTCCTGAGTCTGCGCAGACAACCATGAACGAACACGTGAAGATCGCCGCCGTGCAAATGGCCTCCGGGCCGAATGTGGATGCCAATCTGATGGAGGCCTCGCAACTGATCGAGTCCGCTACCAGACAAGGCGCGCGTATCGTCGTCTTGCCCGAGAATTTTTCCTACATGGGGCCTTCCACGGGCGATGCCCTCGAAAAGGTAGAGCGCGACGGCGATGGCCCGGTGCAGGAATTTTTAGCCAATCAGGCGAAAAAGCACGGCATCATGCTGGTCGGCGGCACGGTTCCGCTGATGGCCAGGGACCCGAGCAAGGTGCGCGCGGCCTGCCTGGTTTACGACGCCGAAGGAAAGCGTCTTGCCCGCTACGACAAGATGCATTTGTTCGATGTCAATCTCATCGACGTGGATGAGACCTATCAGGAATCCAAATATATCGAGCGCGGCGAGGAAGTCGTGGTGCTCGATGCCCCCTGCGGCAGGGTAGGTGTGGCGGTCTGCTACGATGTGCGTTTCCCTGAACTCTTTCGCGCCATGTTGGATAAAGGTGCGGAGTTGCTGGTTTTGCCCGCCGCCTTCACTGCCCTGACGGGAAAGGCCCACTGGGAAACCCTGATCCGCTGCCGGGCGATCGAGAACCTCTGCTACGTGGTAGCGGCCGCCCAGGGTGGTTATCACATCAGCGGCCGTGAAACCTACGGCCATAGCATGATCGTGGATCCCTGGGGGGTGGTGCTGGGTTGCCTGCCCCGTGGTCCTGGCGTAGTGATCGCGGAGGCGGATCGTACCCGCCTTGAGAATACCCGCCGCAATTTTCCCTGCCTGGAGCATCGCACCCTGCGTTGCGTTTTGCCCTGATCGACTGTGTCAGCGGATCTTCTTGCCGACACTGAATTGATCTCCGCCGATCTGGAGGCGGCTCTGGATCGGATGATGGGGCCCGGTGCGGATGATGGCGACGTCTATTTCCAGCGACGCCGCAGCGAGCACTGGTCGCTGGAAGAGGCGGAGGTGAAGTCCGCCGGCCGGGGCTTGCGCCAAGGCGTCGGCCTGCGGGTGGTCAGCGGGGAGCGCATGGGGCTGGCCCACACGGACCGTCTGGAGCCCGGCGCCCTTCTGGAAGCTGCGGCCTGCGTCCGCTCGTTTGCGCGCCAAGGCACGACTGGCCGGGCTGTGCTTGACTTGTCCAGGTCGGTGAACGACCTGTACCGCCCCGCCGATCCTACGGGCTCGTTATCTGCCGACGAAAAGGTGGAATTGCTGCACAGTCTGGACGCAGAAGCCCGGCGGGCGGATCCACGGGTGCGCGAGGTCTTCATTTCCCTGAGCGCAAGTCATGATCAGGTGTTGATTCTGAGTGCGGAACGGCGCCTTTCGACCGACGTCCGTCCCCTGGTGCGCCTTGATGTACGGGTCGTTGTGGAACAGGGCGGCAAGCGGGAGCAGGGTAGCGCCGGCGGTGGCGGTCGCAGAGACTATGGTCTTTTCGTTGAAACGGATCGAGCCAAGGGGTATGCCCGTGAGGCGGTACGCCGCGCTCTGGTGAATCTGGAGGCGCGAGAAGCGCCAGCGGGAGTGTTCCCGGTGGCCTTGGGGCCGGGTTGGCCGGGCGTGTTGCTGCATGAGGCGGTGGGCCACGGTTTGGAAGGGGATTTCAACCGCAAGGGGACCTCCGTGTTCAGTGGCCGCATCGGCGAACAGGTCGCCAGCGAATTGTGCACCGTGGTGGACGACGGCAGTCTGGCGGAACGGCGCGGCTCGCTCAACCTGGACGACGAAGGCACGCCTACCGGACGCACCGTGCTGATCGAGAACGGCATACTGCGAGGCTATATGCAGGACCGCACCAATGCCCGCCTGATGGCGGCGCACGTTACAGGCAACGGTCGTCGCGAATCCTACGCCCATCTACCCATGCCGCGTATGACCAATACCTTTCTGTTGGCCGGTGGTCACAGCCGTGAGGAGATCATCGCCTCGATCGACAAGGGCTTATATGCCGTCCACTTCGGTGGTGGTCAGGTGGATATTACCTCCGGCCGTTTCGTCTTCAACGCTGCCGAAGCGTACTGGGTGGAGAATGGGCGAATTCAGTATCCCGTCAAAGGCGCGACCCTGATCGGTAACGGTGCGCAGACGCTGAGAATGGTCAGCATGGTGGGTGACGATCTGGCATTGGATGACGGCGTCGGCACCTGCGGCAAGCAAGGCCAGAGCGTCCCCGTGGGCGTGGGGCAACCCACTTTGCGTGTGGATGGCCTGACGGTTGGCGGCACCCGCACGGGCGCATGATGGACGTTCCGGAAGCCGTTCCCGCCCTGGTCGACAGTCAGCCCTTGCTTGGGCGGCTGGAATCGGCGCTCGAATTCGCACGGACTTCCGGGGCCGATGCGGCCCAGGCTACCATTGCCGTTACTCAGGGTACTTCGGTAGGCGTGCGCCTGGGAGAACTGGAGTCGGTGGAATACGATCGTGCGCAGAGCCTCAGCGTCACGGTCTATTTCGGCCATCGGGAGGGCAGTGCCAGCACGTCGGACCTGGGTCGCGAGGCGCTGCGCGAAACGGTTGAAGCTGCGTGCGCCATAGCGAGATATACCGCAGAAGACCCTCATGGCGGCCTGCCAAGGCGAGATGACCTGGCCGAGAATGTTCCCGACCTGGATCTTGATCACCCCTGGCTGGAATCGACCGATAAGCTGCTGGAGGTCGCCCTGTGTTGCGAGCAGGCGGCTCGCGACGCGGGGCCAATGATTCGCAATTCTGACGGTGCCAGCGTAAATTCCCACCGTTCCTTACGCTGTTACGCCAACAGTTTGGGATTTGCCCAGGCCTATGGTTCCAGTCGTCATGGGATCGGTTGCGCGGTCATTGCCGGCGCCAGCGACGAAATGCAGCGTGGACATTGGGGCAGTTCGGCACGCCGCCCGAGCGAGCTGGAAGACGCCGGGTCCGTCGGCCACCGTGCGGCACAGCGGGCTATCGAGCAACTGGGAGCGCGTACGATCTCCACACGTACCACGCCCGTGGTTTTCCCTGCGGACCTGGCCTACAGCCTGTGGGCCAGCGTCGCCGCCGCCCTCAGCGGCTCGGCTCAGTACCGCAAGACCAGCTTCCTCCAGGACTGTCTGGGCCAGAGTGTGGCCTCAAGGCAGTTGCGCCTTTACGAACAGCCCTTTCTGCCCGCCGCCCTCGGCAGCGCACCGTTCGATGATGAGGGCGTATCGCCCCGAGAGCGGGACCTGCTCGCCGATGGGGAAGTCAGAGGCTATGTGCTGAATAGCTATAGCGCCCGTCGCCTGGGCATGCGCACCACCGGCAACGCCGGCGGGGTGAGAAATCTCACGCTGGAGCCTGGAGCGGATTCCTTCGCCGAGCTGCTGGGCAGGATGGATACCGGTTTTCTGGTCACCGGCCTGATGGGGCGGGGGGTCAATCCGCTCACCGGCGATTATTCCCGCGGAGCCCGGGGGTTCTGGGTGGAGGGCGGGGAGATCGCCTTTCCGGTGCACGAGGTTACTCTGGCGGGCAATTTGCGCATACTGCTTAAGCAGATCGTTGCCATTGGTAACGACCCTATTGTCCGGGGGAACTACCGCAGCCCTTCCGTATTGGTGGAGGCCATGACCCTGGGGGGAAAGTCTGGTTGATATAAACCAGATCTATGGAAATTGCAAAATAGATAAACATTTTCCGCCTAAAGGGCTTCAATGGAATTTTAGAAAGTATTAATATACCGCCGCTGTTGGACCGACGCGGTCGCGGAACCCGCCAACTTCTCTGTCCTATACTGCACTGCGGCACGTTCGATAATCCTTTTAGGGTTGCTTGCCTGCCGCCTTCTGCCGTTTGTCGGCCCCTTTCTGATTGTCGGTACTCCACGACGGAGTGGCCGATCTGGCTGAACTCAACTCACTCGCGAGGTCGCTATGGCTTACACCATGACCGGTACAGCCGAGCAGTACAACTACGCCATCGTGAAGAAATTCGCGATCATGTCCATGGTCTGGGCCGTTCTGGGCATGGCGGCGGGGGTGTACGTGGCCGGGGAATTGTCCTGGCCGTTCCTGAACTTCGATATCCCGGAGATCACCTTCGGTCGTCTTCGCCCGGTGCATACCACCCTGGTGATATTCGGTTTTGGCGGCAGTGCCCTGTTCGCGACTTCCTATTACATCGTCCAGCGTACCTGCCAGACCCGGCTGTGGGGCGAAAAATGGGCGGAATTCACCTTCTGGGGATGGCAGTTGTCCGTTGCCCTGGGCGTCGTGGGTTACGTCTCCGGTTATACCCAGGCGCGTGAATACGCCGAATTCGTCTGGCCCATCGACATTCTCATCGCCGTGACCTGGGTCGCTTATGGCGCGGTCTACTTCATGACCATCCGCCAGCGCTCCCAGCCACACATCTATGTGGCCAACTGGTTCTTCATTGCCTTTATCCTGGCCACTGCCATATTGCATATCTTCAACAATCTGGCCGTGCCGCTGAGTCCCTGGTCGTTGGAGTCCTACAGCCTGCAATCCGGCGTGCAGGATGCCATGACCCAATGGTGGTACGGTCACAACGCCGTGGGCTTTTTCCTGACCG
>JAGRGI010000028.1 GCA_020445565.1 Chromatiales bacterium | reverse complement strand
TGCGGATCTCGTGGCTCATGGTGGCAAGGAAGCGGGACTTTGCGCGGGTCGCCGCTTCGGCGGCCTCCTTGGCCTCGGAGAGGGTCGCGTCGCGGGTCTGAATCAGATTCAACATCTCATTGAAGTTATTGATCAACACCCCGACCTCGTCGCTTCCCCCCTTGGGCATCCGCAGGGAATAATCACGCTCATCGGAAACCTTTCGCATGGTTCCGGCAAGGTTTTCCACCGGTTGGGAAATCAACTGCGCCACACGGCCGGCAAATACATAGGCCACCGCCAGCGCTATGAAGAAAGTCAAAATGCTGATCAGAAACTGGCGCTTGATACTGGCGTAGAGCGCCGACGTTTCCACTTGCACTTCGATGTAACCCAACAGACGGCCATCCAGTTCCACGACCTTCTTTACATCCAGATAGCCGTGGCGAAACTTGGCGATGGAGGTACTTTTCAGTACCTCGGTTTTAGCGGCGTCCGCCCAAAAGAACTCCTGGTCCGCCTCGATTCCCCGCGCCAGTGAAAGACCTGTGGGAGTGTTTGCGCTGTAGCGCGCAAATACATTGCCATCCGGCAGGCGCAATTGGGCGGAAACGATCTGTTCTTCCTGTTTCAGGGCGGCAAGTATCTCCGCACCATTGACCGGATCGCGAAAGGCCAGCGCCGCCATGCTGTTGGTGCCAACGACACGGGCCAGGGTCTTGGTGCTGGTCACCAGAGAGTCGCGCTTTTCCACCACGCTGTTGTAGGCAGTGAACACCAGGGCGCCAAACACCGCCAGGGCCGCCGTGATCGCCGCGATCAGGGTAACCTTCGATTTGATCGGCAAATGGTTGGAACTGAGCCTCATCGTGGATTCCTCCGGGTGAGACCTGGGTATCTTGTCAATGAAATCCGGCCCTCTTTAATGGCGACAGAGTGATGGAGGGTCATCATCGTGCCTCCACCTCAATAACCGTTGCCAGGCGCATCAAGGGAGCGCTGACTCGCAGGCGGGCGTCGCGAATGGTCGTTTTGTTGATTACCGGGTGGACGTTTCGACCCTTGCGGCCCAGTTCGATGGCTCCCCCGCGCTGGGCGAAGCCTTCCTGGGAACTGACGGTAAGAACGGAAGTGCCTTGCAGGGCGACCAAAATGTTCTCGACAAGGGGCTGATCGACAGACGCGATATAGAGGATGCGGCAGGTGCGCAGGTCATCCGACGCGGTTTTGGGGTGAAAGCGCAGGACCTCATCGCCCACCGCCTCACCATCCACCACCTTGGGGAGCAGGCGCGTGACTTCGTCCTCACCCAGCGCACAAACAGAGAAATTTCCGCTATCGGCAATATCGCTCGGCCAACGTACGAAGCTGGCGAAGTTGTAGACGAAAACCGCTTTGATCTCGGCCTCTGAGACCTCGTTCGCCTGGCAAACGCAGGGCCACGGCAGCAACCCGCCGAGCAGAACAGAAGACAAGAGGATCAGGCGATGATAGCGCATGGGTCCAATCTACATTCCGCTATCGCCGTCAGAAGTCCAACCGCAGTTTGAGGAAAAACTCGCGGTCTACCTGTTGCACATCACCGCCGATTAACGTGGTGCCCCATTCGAAGTGATGCGGGTCGAGCAGATTGCGCCCGACAAGCTCCAGAGAAAGGTTTCTGTTGACCTGGTGGGCCAGACGCAAGTCCAGGTTAGTGTAGGCATCGACCCCTTGCGAGGGCAAATCGTCCACATAGTAGAGCCAGGCATCCAATTCGGTCGTGTCGGACAGATCATGAGCGGAATGCAGGCTCAATTGATTGCGTGGCGATTCTCCTTCGGCGGCACCCAGAAAAACCTCGTCGTTGCTTTCGTCGGAGATATCCACATTCATGTTGAGGTAGGAATAGGCCAGTTGCAGACGCCAATCCTCGCGAAGGCGCAAATCCAGCGAGGCTTCGAGCCCGAACGTTCTGGCCCTGCCCAGGTTCAATTGTTCGCCGTTGATCAAAACACCCGTGGGCGGCAGGCCGATCAATTGGGGGGTGTCGATGCGCAGAGCGGCGAGTTCCTCGTAAACGTTGTAAAAAACGGCCAGATCCAGCTTAGCCCAGTTGGTAAACAGGTGGCGCAGGCCCAGTTCGTAAGCGATGAGTTCTTCACTGTCCCACCGACTGTTGGGGCCGATTCGGAACGCCTGCGGCAAGGTACCAAACCCAGGTAGTTCTTGATTTCCCGCCAGCAACTCGAACTGAATATCGCGCTCCGCCCTGGCCGGCGTATGTACCGCCCGGCCCACGCTGGCCCAAAGATTGGTATCCGCATCCAGCCGCCAGCTCAAGCGCACACTGGGTTGAAACTCGAAGCCGGTGTAGTCGTTGTGCTCGGCCCTGGCACCGAGTACCAGCTTCCATTTCTCCGGCACCAGCGTGATTTCGTCCTGGAAAAAGGCGCTGTACAGATAGCTGGTCCGATCCATCGGTTCGACCTTGAGCAGGATGGCCAAGGGGTCGATCTCGCTTTCGCTGCGCCTCATACCCAGGCCGAAGGAAAGATCATGGGCACCGATGGGCAGCGGCTGGTGACGCAATTCCATGTTGGCGGTATGCAGGTCCTCCTGCCCGATGCCTCCACCGTCTCCCACCAGCAGGCCGCCGGAAATAGCTTCAATCACCCCGCGCTCAAAGGACGTATGCAAGACAGTTTGAGCGCCGTCATCGTGGACGTGGGTCCATTCCCCCAGCAGATGCCATCCGTGGTAGGTGGGATCGTCGGCGTCCTCGTGGTAGGCCCCGCCCTGGAAGGTCAGGGTATCGTCGTAACCGGCCTGATGGTCGACCCTGAAACCGGCACGGCGACTGCTCCAATGGTCGTTGTCATCAGTACCGTCGGCACGAGTGTACGGAAAGCGATCAGCGAGCTTGGCATCGATGCGGTACTGGGTATTGTCACCCACGGCAGCGCCGTAACGCACCCAGCCAGTACGCTGCTCGTCGCCCAAGGCCAGCATCGCCGATGCCCCCTGGGTGCGCTCGGCCTTCTTGGTGATGATATTGATAACGCCATTGACGGCATTGGCGCCCCAGGTAGCGCCACCGGGACCACGAATCACCTCGATACGCTCGATATTGTCCAAGGGCAGATCCTGCGCCTCCCAGAAGACACCGGAAAACAGCGGACTGTAGATACTGCGTCCGTCAATCATTACCAGCAGCTTGTTGGCATAGCGGCTGTTGAAACCACGGGATGAAATGGCCCACTCGCCGCTATCGATACGGGCGAAGTTGATTCCCGGAACGTGCCTCAGCAGCTCTGGCAGCCGGGTGGCAGTGGAACGACGGATATCATCCTCGGTGATGACATAAACGGCAGCCGCCGTGGTGGAGAGGTTGCTCGGGCGCTTGCCCACGATGGACACGTCAAGATTGGCCAATTGGTCCAGGCTCATGGCCTTGAGCCGCTGCAAGGAATCGGCCTGGGCGGCAGTGCATACGCACAGCACAGCACCGAGCAGGGCCGGTGCATAGCGAGGCGAATGCCTCCGCCGGTTTTGATTCGATTGCTTCATTGTTTTGCCGCTCGCAGGTCTAACGGTCTCCCCAAGCGCCCAGATAGACAAGCAAGTCTTAGAGCCGGGTCGGTTTCCCGGTTAGCGACTGGCCGATCCAAAGCTTTATACCAACCGCAGCCAATATACGTATCCCCGCGACTAAGCGGCTGTTCGGGAATGGGGGCCGTAGTGGATACAGGCGTGGGTGAGGCAACCCTTGCACTCTTTCGAGGCAAAACGGGAATGGACGGAAAAATCTGCCCATCCACCTTGATCCGCGATAGGTCGTCTATTGCCGGAAGGGCTCCTTGGGAATTCGGCGGGTTCCGGGGCGGGGCAGGAAGGCCCACTCGCTCCATGTGGCGTAGTTTCCGCGAAAAGCGACGAGTTTGGACCAGATTTTCTTGAATTGAGGGTCCTTCGCGGATTCCTCGGCAACCACCTCGTCCCACTTGGCACGAAACAGTTCCAACATCTGTTCAGACCAGTAGCGGTTTTCCACTCCCCGCTGATCGAGATTGCGCTTCATCGCCGGAAACTGAATGGCCTCTCCCAGGGCGAAACCGTCCAGCGTGGCCGCCTTGCAAGCCATCTCGAGCAGTGCCTGCTGCTGCGTGTTCATACCATTCCAGGTGGCTTTGTTGACCAACAGCTCCAACAGCGTTGCGGGTTGGTGCCAACCGGGGTAATAGTTGTATTTCAATATCTTGTAGAGACCCAGCCCCTCATCGATGGCAGGCATGGAGAATTCGGTGGCATCGATGGCATGCTTTTCCAGGGCTGGAAAGATCTCCTTGCCCGGCAACAAGGAGGTCGATACCCCTAACTTTTCCATCACCAGTGCACCCAGACCGAAGAAGCGCATGGTCAACCCCTTCAGGTCTTCAGGCCGATCGATGGGCCTGGGAAACCATCCGGAGGTCTCGGGGGCCAGGATGCCGCAGGGGATCGAGTGCACCCGAATGCCCTTGTCGTCATACATCTTCTGCCACAGTTCACGACCACCGCCATAATGGACCCAGGCGAGAAACTCCGGTGCGTCAGGGCCGAAGGGGACAGCGGAAAAAATCGACGCCTTGGTGCCAAGGACACCCGCATTGAAGCCCGGTGTGGTGAAACCGGCAGTGACCTGACCGGCATCCACGGCCGCCAGTATCTCCTTGGGCGGTATCAGCCGGCCCGGCTCGTAGAGTTTGATCTTGAGCAAACCCTTGCCCGCCACGTTGACCTGCTCGGCCAACCACTTGGGTGTGCTGCCCAAACCGACCAGATTGGTGCCCACGTACACCGGCATCTTGAGCAATACAGGCTTTGCCTGAGCCGGCAGCGAAAGCCCGCAAACCACGAAAAAGGCCAGAACGAAGATGTTTTTCATGAGTCCGAGGTGTCGACCGGAGATAGTGCGCGGCGCCTCAGCCGGCGCCAGATGGCGATGAACAGGTAAGACGAAAACAGCGATGCCAGCAAAATCAACATGGCCAGTTGGGGAGAACTGTGCACCAGCCAGATTGCCAGACCAAAGGCCAGCACCATCACCACAGTGCACTCGATGAGCAAGGCGCGGCGCAACCGCTTGCGCTCCTCAGGCGAGTCGTTGCCGGTCAAAAAGGCGACTAACTGGGGAACCAGATAGTGCAGTGGCGCATAGAAGCCGATCACGATGATCCAGGTTACCGGGTCGTCCACTTGTTCTCCCCCGTGGGTTCGCCGGCCGCACATTGACGATGAATAAGGATGCAGGCAGCCGACCGGGTCGGATCAGATATACGATCCGACAAGCTGAGATGATTGTAGTGCGACAGCCCGGTTTACGCGCGTTATAACGACTCAAGCGGTATGAAAACCGTCAAAGCCCTGATCCTCGCTGATCGGCCGGCAATCCAGGCTCTCGACCCGCGCCATCGGCGGCCCCTGTCGTAGCCAGTCCTTGAGCTGCCGCAACGCGGCAGGATCACCGCAGGCCACCACCTCCACGCTGCCGTCCGCAAGGTTGACCGCCCTGCCCCTCAGGCCGAGCCGCTGCGCCTGATCGCGGGTGGAAGCCCGAAACCACACCCCTTGCACATGGCCGACCACACGGCACAACCAACATTCTGTCATGTTCAGGGCACGCTGACGGTTGCGGTCTGGCCGGCACTCAGGCCGGAAGCGGCCGGCACCCCGAAACGCACCCAGAATCCGGGGCGATCCACATCCCCGGAGAACCCCTGCACCGTGGCGTCGTAACTGTGTTGCCCCACACGCACCGTTGCGGCACTCCCGATGCGAACCTCGGCCTGTCCGTTGACCAGAGCACGCATGGAACGGGACTTCGCCAAAGCGACCACGGCCTGCGGTTCCAGCCGGCTTACCACGGTCTGGCCCGGCTCCACATGGCGGGCCACCACGCGGCCGGAAAAGGGAGCGACCACACGGCTGTATTCCAGCTCCAGCTGCGTCTCGGTACGGGCGGCCTGGGCTTCACGCAGGCGGGTTTCGGCCGCTGCCCTGGCGATGCGGGCCAGATCGACCTCGTGGACGGCGACCAGGGTATTCTCGAACAGCTCCTGACTGCGTGCCAATTCCTTTTCTGCCTCGGCCAGGCGTTCGCCCTCTTCCACCACACGAGCCTCGGCGACCGCCAGTTTCGCCTGCACGCGCCGGGTATCCAGGCCGACGAGCAAGGTGCCCTTGCCCACGACTTGGCCAGGCACCGCCTCAACACGTTCAACCACACCGGATACCGGCGTACTCAGGGTGACCAGGCCGTCCCAGGCCAGGACCGCCGGCAGCTCTGCCGCCTGGAGGTTGGGCGAGACCAGCAACATCGCGATAAGCATCGACCGAAGCATATGACTCCAGCGGAGAAGCGGCTTTTGATTCATGGTTTGTTCTCGCCCTCGGCCGGCATGCCGATCGGTTTGCCGCGCAGGGCATCCAGGCGCGCCCTGGCCATCACGCTGTCGAAACGCCAACGGGTCTGTTCCAGGGTCAGATCGGAAATCAGCACCATGGAATCCCCCAGATCGGCTTTTTTCTGTTGTTCATAAAGTACGCGGGCCCTGTCCATGTTGAGCTCCCGAAAATCGGTAAGAACCTTCAGCTCCTCGCCGCGCAGGCGCAGATTATCCAGTTCCAGCCAGACCTCCAGTACCGCCTGCTGAATGGCCAGGGCCAGGGCATCGGCATCGGCCCTGGCCGCATCCAAGTCCGCCTGGGCGCGGGCAACTTCACCGTCGACCCGCCCACCGCTGGACAAGGGCAGACGATAGGTCAGATCCAAAGCCAAAGGATAGTCGCGCGCGCCGATGGCCTCGGAGTAGGTGGCGGCCCTCAAACTGGCGGTCAAATCTCCCCAGCGCTGCGAGCGGGCGGCGCCGAGGCGGGCAGCGGCTGCTTCCATTCGTGTTTTCAAGGCATTCAGGTCTGGATGATTCTGCAAAGCAGAATCCACCAGGGGTTGTAGTTCGCCCACCTCGGAAAACTGTTTGGGCAGCTCTGGTGCGGTGAGATCGCCGGGCAGTTCGCCGGGACGGTTCAAACTGTTGGCGAGACGCGCGCGGCTGGCTCTTTGCTCTGACTGGCTGACGGCTCTTTTATGGCGCGTACGCTGGTAGATGGACTCCAGCTCCAGCAGATCGACATCTGAAAACTGCCCCAGGGCATTGCGGTTTTGGGCGCGATCCCAGGTGACATAATCGGTAGCCATTGCTTCGTTATCACGGGCAAAGGTCAAATCGGCGAGGATGACATCGAAAAACCGCCGCATCACCTCCAGGCGTCGAGCCTGACGGGCGGAAAAGACTGCCTGCTCGCTTCCGCTGACCGCGGCATCAGCGGCGCGCGCCAGGGCATCGGAGCGACCGAAGTCATACAGGCGCTTGCTGAGGACGATTTCGGCGTGGTGATCGGAGTACCTTTCCCTATCCGTGTCCCGCACCACCCTGGCCGGTTCAACGAATTGAAGCTTCGCCAGCAGATCGAGCTGAACATCGTCGGCAGCGTTGCTGACTTCCCGGTCCGCGCGCTTGGCGTCCAGCTCCGCCAGGGCCTTGCGCAGGTCCGGATGGTCTTCTTCCGCCAGGGCCATGGCGGCTTCCAGGCTCAGGGGCTGGGGCAAAGGCGCGGTCTGCGCCCAAACCAGGGACAGCGGGCAGCAAAGCAAAAGGGCTATGGCGCAGTAGGCGCGCCCGATGGGAGTGCGCAAGGTGTGCCCCGGTCTAACGTTGGCTGCGTTTGTATTTGGTGAAGGGCATCTCGGTGTATTTTCCCGAGGTATAGTACTCACCGAGCATCAGGAATTCATCCTTGGTGCGGGTCGCGCCGGTATAGCGCACCACCAGCTCCCCCTTCAAATCGACGAAGGCCAATACTGGCGTGGCACCGCGGTTGCCCATGAAAGGTTTGGCGAATTCTTTCTCAACCGTGACATTGCCCTTGAAATCGGTGCGCTCCAAATCCCCTTCGGCGTCGACCGCAAAGCGCAGAAAATGACTCTTGAAGTAGTCGCGCACATCGGGCTGGTTCAGGATTGTGGCCTTCATTCGCGCGCAGAAGGGACAGTCGTCGGTTTCAAAGAACAGAAAAATGCCTTTCTTGCCTTCGTCGGCGGCCACTTCCAGCTCCTCGCTGAAGTCCCCGAGGGTTTGGTTGAAAAAAGCACCGGTTTCCTCTGCCCAGAGAGCCTTCGGAACCAGCAGTGAGGCAATCAATAGCCAACGCGCCCCCCAGGCCATCATTGTCCACCTCCCGTTGCGGCATTGCGCTTTTCTTGTTGCTTGACCAAAAATCGTTCAAGGATCTCACGGGTTATGCCACCCACCTGCCAAGCGACCACTTCCCCTTCCGGCGAAACCACATACGTCGTGGGCATTCCCGGAATGGGACCTAAGGGGGTGCTTCTCCTCGGCTTGTCCGGAAATACCGGGTAGCTCATGAACTGGTCATTCACGAACGCCAGCAGTTTTTCCCTGGAAACGCTGTCCAGGGCCACACCCAGGACCACGGCGTCCTTATCCTTGTGGCCTTCGTGGAAGGTTTCCAGTTCCGGAATCTCTTCCAGACAGGGCGGGCACCAGGTTGCCCAGTAGTTGACCACTACCCACTTACCGCGATAGTCCGAAAGTTTGTGAACCTTGCCATTCAGATCTGCCAGGCTGAAATCGACGCTGTCCGCGGCCATGCCAATACCTACGGTACAGACGAGCAGCATGGCCAAAGCAAGGCGTGTTGTCATTGTTTTCAAGATCATCACCGGCTCAGTGTAGCAATTCGTACATTTTCTGGGGGCACCCGGCCAGCGCGGATCATTGTCCGACGTCACGCATACACCGTCATCAGGCCCCAACACACCCTGCCCTCACCAAACTCTCGATGATGACGCGTCAAGGCAGGAAAAAATTCCTGGGCGTCCTCGACGCGATCATGCACCAGGGCGAGAGCCACAGCGCGGTACAGCTGGTTTGGACGTTCGACAGTGCCTCCAGTTCCACCTCACAATCCCTGCGGACCGGCAACCGGCTTTTTGGTGACCAATAGCTGCCTCCGTTTCGCTCTCCCGCCAGGGGGTCGCTATCGCGGGATAGACGTCCCTTGTTCCCTTGGGCGGAGAAGATAACCAAAGCACAGCTCAGGCACAATTCCCGACTCGTAGCATCCTAAATCATCCTGCCGCGGGAGCATTGATTGATACGGGTAACACCGGTAGTAGATAAGCTTGCGAAGCACCGCCATAGGCTGCTGAGGTCAGACTTCGATTCGGGTCGACGGCGATCCAACGTTCCGTCTTGGGTACCATGGGACGATTGCAGGAAACGAACGGGCAGAACATTCGGGATCTCTGCCTGTTTCACGGAAACCCGGATACCCATCCGCCGTGACCCAACCGGGATGGCCGACCTTCCCGTCGGACAACAGCCAGTCAGCGAAGCTGAGCAGTCAGCTCTGTTTTTCCCTCTTCTCACTGACCTTTACCCTTGAATTGCCAGGCTCCGGGTTACGAAATTCAGCTGCTTCCGAATACACGAGCCGTCGGGACTGTGCGCGCCGAACTCTCTTGCTGAGAACCTTGGCTTCGTGCCGTTTACCCCAATAGCCTCCGCCATTCTTCGCGCCAGCGTGTTCAGTTTTGATGATTCGGTTACTCATAACAGTTGATGCCTGCATTTCGCCCGCCACCCGAATCATTACTGACACAGGCTTAAGTATTTATTCGATAAATCGATCGCAGAGTCTCTGTGATCCGGGTGCCGCCTGCTGAATGCCTCTTCGTGAATTGCGTTTTCAGCCCCGAATTCCGGTTGCAACTGCCGCACCTCAGCACGTCTGGCGGTTTTCAGACCCCTGCATAACTGCCATAGCGGGCATTTCTGTTCCTGGAATTCGTCAATCTCGCGCATCCGACGAATATCGCGTGGGTCGATCCTGCCTATCCGTGCCCGCTCAGTTCTCCCCCCGCCAGTGAGGATGATGCCGGCAATCAAGGCCGCTGTAATGCGATCACCTCAAGCAAACTTCAACTTGATCCCGACATTGCCCAAATAGTCCTTCTCCTGCTCCAAGTCCGCCACGGTCAGCGGTGACTGGGCCAACCACTCGTCGGGAAACTTCAAGGAGATGCCATTTTCCTTGACCTTGGCCTCCACGTGGGTGCATCCACTTTCCAGGCGCTCGCGACAGAGCAGGACAGCGAGGCGCAGAATGACGACCAGGCGGAGTGCCCAGGTTCGCTTTTCCTCCGGCAATTCGTCCAGGACGGATTGACCGAGCTTGCGGCGGTGCAGGCGTACCAGGATACCCAGCAAGCGCTGTTCGTAACGGGAAAAGCCGGGCATGTCGGAGTTGGCCAGCAGGTAGGCACCATGCTTATGATAACTGGAGTGGGATACGGCGATACCGATTTCGTGCAGACGGGCGGCCCACATCAGCCAGTCCAGGTCTTCCCGGTCCAGCCCCCAGTCCTTGCCGACGTTACGCCACAGACTCTTGGCGGCTTCGGCGACACGACGGCCATGCAGGGCATCGGCGTGGTAGCGGCGCCGCATGACGCCGACGGTGTGGGCGCGGACGTCTTCGTGCAACGTGCGGCCTTGCAGGTCGAAGATCAGACCCTCGCGCAAGGCCCAGGGGGAAACGACCATTTCGTCGATACCGAGGGATTTGAACACGCTGTAGAGCACGACGACACCACCGGGAAACACAGGGCGCCGGTCGTCGTTCAAACCCTTGAGTTCGAGCTTGTCGATGTGGCCCGCTTCGAGCATGGCCTTGCGGACACGCTTGAGGGCGTTGAAGGTGATGTGGAACTCGTTGCAACCCATCTCACGCACCACGTTACCCAGGGACTTGATGGTGCCGGATGCACCCAGCGCCTGCCCCCACCCTATACGTCGGTAACGATTGGCGATGGGGCGCAGTTCCAACTGGGCCGCCAGTTCGGCGCGGTTCATGGCCTCCTTGGTGATGACACCGTCGGGGAAAAAGCGTTGACTCGAAGAAACGCAACCCATGTGCAGACTTTCCAGCTCTTGCGGGTCGAACTGCTCGCCGAGAATGAGTTCGGTGCTCCCACCACCGATATCGACCACCAAGCGCCGCTGATTGGGGGAATCGGCGACGCCGTGGGCCACCCCCAGGTAGATAAGGCGGGCCTCTTCAACACCACCGATGATTTCGATGGGGTGCCCCAGTGCCGCCTCGGCGCGGTACAGAAAGGCGCTGCCGTTGCGGGCCTGCCGCAGGGTATTGGTGCCGACGGCGCGCACATGGCCCTCGGGTAGACCCTGCACGCGCTGGCCGAAGATTTCCAGGCAGGCAATCGCCCGCTGTTGGGCCTCTTCGCTGATGTTTTTGTTGTCGTCCAGTCCCGCCGCCAGACGAACCGGCTGACGCAGACCGTCGATCTTGACCAGATGGCCATCGACGACTCGCGCGACCATCATGTGGAAGCTGTTGGACCCCAGATCGACAGAGGCCAGCGTGTCGGCGTCGAAAGGTGTGTTCAATGCCTCATCCCTTATATTTGCGCAATTGGCTGTTGGTGCTGCACCAGCGCAGCAATGCCATACCCGGTTCGATACGAGGTCCGAAGCTGACGAGGCAGGCACCGCCTTTCTTCAGCGGCACAAAGGAATGACCATGGCCACACAGAGCAAGGCTGACGAGTTCTCCCAGGTCGGGTTCATGCCCCACCATCGCGACCGTGCCCATGGGGCGTTCTGCCTGCAACCAGGACAATACCGCTTCAGGCTCGGTGCCCGGTTGCAGCAGCTCGGTTTCACGGATGGCGCCAAGCCCGAACGCCTCCGCGACCAGATCCGCGGTCTGCCGTGCACGCAGATAGGGGCTGGTGTAAAGCAGATCGATACCGGTCACCATGGCAGTAAGATTTCGGGCCGCCTTGACCATGCGCTTGCGACCCTTTTCCACCAGGGGACGGCGATCATCGCCGGCGCCGGTGCGCGCGAATGCCTCGCGGTCTTCGGCCAGGGCATGGCGAATCAGCAGCAGATCCATGGGTTCAGACCTCAAGAAACCCCAGGCTTGGGGGAAACGGTGGATTGGGAGGAATTTGGTTTGCTGTCGCCGTCGGACCGGTCGGCAGGCTTAGCGGGTTTCGGGGCATTCAGCTTCGCCAACGCCTCTTTTAGCATGGAGATGTCACCCTCCTTGCCGGTGATGGCGTTCTGCAACATCATCTTGGCTCGTTCCAGATCGACCGAATCTTCCTCGGAGCGGCCCGCAAGTGCCTCGGCCTGTTCGATGATAGCAGCGGCCTTGAGGCTTTCGCGACGCTCTTCGGCCTGGGTGATGACCGCCGCCAGACTCGGACCGCCGGGTTCGAGCTGTTCCACCGCGCGCAAGCTGTCGATGACCCTTCCGGCCAGCTCGATCTTCTGCGGATAGTCGTCGGCCTGTTCCAGCAGCCCCTCATATTTTCGGGCCTTGAGGTACTGGGCCGCAACCTTGCGGCGCAATTCCTCGCGCCGATAGCGAACCACACTGGCAATCAGGAGCAAGGCCCCTACCAGCACGAATATCGCAATGAGGGTATGCAGGCCCACGCGAACGGGGAGAAACGCGGGTGGAGAGGATGCGGGTCAGTCGTCCAGCGTGGTTTTGCAAAGCACGCCGCGCATGTTCTCAATGAGCAACTGCAACTGCTGATTTCGCACCGAGCAGAATACCCGGTTGCCCTCCTTGCGCGAGTTGATGATGTGTTTGTTGCGCAGGATCTCCAGGTGCTGAGAGACGTTACTCTGGGTCGTGCCGACCTTTTCGATGATCTCACGCACCGTCAGCTCACGCTCGCCCAGGGCGCATAAAATGCGCCATCGGATCGGATGAGCCATTGCTTTGAGGGCGTTGGCGGTCAATACCGCGTCTTCTTCCTTGCCTTGCTTGTCCGCTGAATTCACCATAACGCATATCCCGAGTTTTCTGGGGGTAGGCCGACACGCGGCCCCACAAGTGTAAACCGTTGCGTGCAGGAAAAGCACCCGGCCACCGGATCAGTCCTCATCCACCAGCAGAGTATCGTCATCCTGGTAGTCGGCCAGCGCCTCCTCCAGGCGCCGGAAATCGCTCATATCCTTGGCGATGCAGATGATACCGCCAATCTCACCCTGCTCGTTGCTGAGGGCGGATCGTGAAAACAAAATGGGTATGCGGGTACCGTCTTTGCGGATGAAAGTCGCCTCGATATTGGAAATGACCCCGGTTCGCACCAGGGCTTCCAGCCAGGTACCCATGAAGGCAGTGGCCTTCTCCTGATCTTCTTCCTCGAACACGTCGCCTATGGACAGGCCGACCAAGGCAGAATCAGTGTAGTCGAGCATCCGACAGGCAGCCGGATTGACGCGCTGGATCTTGCCATCGTTGCCCAGCACCAACAGCGCCTCGCCCATACTGTTGATGATATTTTGCAGATAGGCCCTGGCCTCGTCCAACTCCGCCGTGCGCTGCCGGACCATTTCTTCGAGGCGGCGGTTCTGGTCGCGCTCCTGCTCGATCAGCCGGACGTAGGTACCGATCTTGTTGATGAGCTGGTTATCGTCGATCGGCTTGAGCAGGTAGTCGACCGCGCCCACCTGATAACCGCGCTGCTGAAATTCCTGGGTCTTGTAGGCGGCAGTGAGAAAAATGATGGGGATATCGCGCGTCTTCTTACGGATCTTGAGCATGGAGGCTGTCTGAAAGCCATCCATCTCCGGCATTTGCACATCCAGAATGATCAGATCCAATGGGCGGGTCGCTACGGCCAGATCGATCGCTTCAGGGCCGGAAGCGGCCTCCAGCACGCGCAGATCGTCCAGATAGCGTTCAATCAGCGTTTTCAGGGCAAACCGGTTGTTTTGATTGTCATCCACGATCAATATCGTGAATTTGCTGTGCGTCATTCTGACAACTCCTCCACCGATTCCAGCGCCTTGCACAGGCTCTCCTTCAATTCGTGCCCCTGTACCCCGGCGGGCAGCAGGCGCATCGACTCCGGCACCTGTCCGCGGGTCTGGTCGCCACGCACAAGCACATGACCGGTATCGTCACGCTTGCCCAGGCGCTCAGTCAATTGTCCCGAGCCATCGTCCAGGGCATGGGAGTTGACCAAGGTGAGGTCGAAGCCGGGTTCTTCATCGAGCGTCTCGAAGACTTCCTCAGCGCTGGTGGCGGCGGTCACCCGCAAGCCCCAGGACTCCAGCTGCGGCGTCAGCTGCAAGAGACTGCGCAGGTCCGCGTCCACCACCAGTATCCTACGCCCGGAAAGCTGCGGCGCGGTATCCAGACAGACGTCGGACTTGACTGTGGTGGGTAAAGCCACCGCCGAGGAAAGGGCCTTCGGCTTGTCCGTGGATCGTCCTCCGCCTTTGTGGCCAACCTCGACGAATTCCGGGTCCAGGGTCGAGACATCCAGTTCCAGCGGCAGATAGAGGCTGAAGCGGCTGCCGCGTCCTTCACCGCTGTCCAAACCGATACGCGCCCCCAGCAGGATGGCGATTTCACGGCTGATGGCCAAACCCAACCCGGTGCCGCCAAAACGGCGGCTGGTGGAGCCATCGGCCTGTCGAAATGCTTCAAACACTTGTTCTTGTTTGTTTTCCGGGATGCCAATGCCCGTGTCGGCGACCGAAATGCAAAGCGGTAAGACGGCCGCATCACTCGCTTTACTGTGCCCGACGGTGATGCGGATCTCGCCGCGAGGGGTGAACTTTACCGCATTGGAAAGGAAATTCTTCAGGATTTGGCGCAATTTGTCACCGTCCGAGATCAATTGAGGCGGCAGATCCGGTGCCACGGCAGTCACCAGAGTGACCCCCTTCTCCCTCGCCATGGGTTCGAACAAGTCCACCAACGGACGCCAGAAGCTCGCGGGATCGAGCTTGTCCAGGTGTACGGTGACCTTACGCGCCTCGATCTTTGAGATGTCCAGGATATCGTTGATCAACGCCAGCAGATCGCTTCCGGCGTTGTGAATCACCCTCAGTTGATTGACCTGTTCAGGGTTGAGGTTGTCACCGTGATTCTGTGCCAACATCTTGGAAAGCAGCAGTATGGAATTGAGCGGCGTGCGCAGTTCGTGGCTCATATTGGCCAGAAACTCGGACTTGTAGCGGTTCGATTCCTCCAACTCGTTGGCTCGGTCGATCAGTTCCCGGGTGTTCTGCGCATGGGCATCGGCCAGACGTGTGAGATTGGCGGCAAGACCTCGCAACTCTCTGATTTTCGGCCAGGAGAATTTCACCCCCTGCTTGTCGGCCAGCACTTTGCCGACCCCTTCGGTCAGTTCCGTGCCGTAGCGCGACACACGCTTGGCGATCCAGCGGGCCAGCAGCATCACACTGGCGACCAGCATGGTGAAGATCAATAGCACGCGCAGTTCCACGGACTCCTGAAACGCCGCCAGATCGGAAGAGTCCACTTGGCGTCCCACCCAGACCGGCCCCAGATCTTCGGTGGGAAACAGGGGCACCCAGATCACCCGCCTGTCCTTCGGGCCACGCCACAGACCCACCACGCCCTGGACGAAAATGTCTTCCAGACCGGGGAAATCCGCGAATGCGCTGGCATCGGCACGGGCATTGGCGGAACCGTTCAGATAGGCGCCATCGTTCATCACCCACAGCGTATTGTTGTAGGCGCGGGGCAGGCCGCTCACGTCCATGCTCACCAGCACCACCCCCTCCGGCGACTCCTTGGGAGCGGACATGATGGGGCTGACCATACGCATGTACATGGCCGTATGGTTGCCCTCCTCGGGCCAGCCGAGATTGAACTTGATGGGACTGACATAGACCCCGTCGCCCTGCATGGCCATGGCCACCTGGTAGTAGAAATGATCGTCGTCCTCCGCAGGCGCGGGTAGACTGCGCATGGGATCGCCGATGCGTTCGCGGCGCAGGCGCAGGCGGGAATTGCCCGCGGCGTCCAGATAGATGACCTCGTACACGTCCTGGGCCGTCTGCAACAGGCGGTTGACGATCTCCGTGAAATTCGCGCTGGGCCCGGTGCCCTTCACCAAGGCACCCGGTTCGGGCAATTTGGCCAGCACGCGCACCATTTCCTGGCGGCTGGTGAGAAAACCGTTCAGGTCGCTGAATTCCACCTGCATGTTCTGCAGTTGGCCGCGATTGACCAGGCTTTCCAGGCTGTCCAGGACCATGGGCAGGTTCAGGCCGATAACCGCCGCCATTGGCCCCAAGCCAAAGACGAACAACACCAGCAGTACCGCAATACGCAGTTTCATAGGTTGTCAGCCTTTTTTACAAATCGGCCAAGACCGGCCATACCCGATTTTTCCCTCTTACTTTTAATAAGTTACAGGACATTTTCGCACCAATCGCGTGCAGTGCCACTGAATCGGCATCGATTTTGAGATTGAATACAGCGAAATCAGCGAAATTTCCTTGTCGGATATTTTTACATACGACCGTCGATTTCTGTGCACCCAGCCTGTTTACCTCAATATCTTACTGTTAAATCAATAAAAAGTGTTATGGCTCGCATTTCGCATGGTAAACACCAAGCTGAAGAGGTTTACCAAGATGTACTCATTCGATTTCGATGATTGGCATACCCTGGCCAAAACCGACCCGGAAGCCTTCGAGCGCCGTCGGCAACGCGAGATCCAAAAACTCATCGCCAGTGCGCCAGACGCTATGCAAGGCAGACTGGAAAGCCTGCAATGGCGCATAGACCGTGAACGCGAGCGCCACCCCAGTCCCGCCGTAGCCTGTCAAAAGGTTTTTGAAATGATGTGGGATCGGGTCTATGGCGACGGCGGCCTGCTCGACAGCATCAACCAGCTGGTCGGCCCGGACAGCCTCAGCCGTCCCCTGGAAACGCCTTCGGCCCGCATCATCCCCTTGCATGGTACGCATAGCCGTCGAACCGGTTAGTGCTTGATGCCTACGCCTTTCTGAATCATACGCACGGCGATCAGAAACAACGCCAGTGCAAACAGCAGGGTGATAAGAAAGGCCAGACCAAGGCGAATATCCGTTACGCCCAGCAAGCCGTAGCGGAAAGCATTGATCATGTAGAGTATCGGGTTCACCAGCGACACCTGCTGCCAAAAATCCGGCAACAGGTCGATGGTATAGAACACGCCGCCAAGATAGGTCAGCGGCGTCAGCACAAAGGTGGGGACAATGGAGATATCATCGAAGGTCTTCGCGTAGATCGCGTTGATCAACCCCCCCAGGGCAAAGACCACCGCCGTTAGCAGCGCGATGCCGAGCGCCACACCCGGATGAGCGATACGCGGTTCGGCGAAGGCATAGGCCACCAGGCTTACCACTCCCCCCACCGCCATTCCCCGTGCGACGCCACCGGTAACGAAGCCCGCCACGATCACCACGCTGGACATGGGCGAGGTCAGCATTTCCTCGATATTGCGGTGGTATTTGGTGCCAAAGAACGACGACACCACATTGGCATAGGATTGCGTGATGACGGACATCATGATCAAACCAGGCACGATGTAGTCCACGTAAGCATAGCCCTGCATGTCATCCAGTTGGCTGCCGATCAGATGGCCGAAAATGACAAAGTACAGCGCAGTGGTGACCGCCGGCGGCACAATGGTCTGCACCCAGATCCGGGCGAAACGCAGCACCTCGCGAATGACGATGGTCCGGTAGGCAATCCATGCAGCGCGCAGATTCATACCACCTCCGGATCGCCCGCGATGCGACCCTGTCCGAGTGCCGCGTTACCTTCCTTCACCAGGCGCATGAACAACTCTTCCAGGCGATTGCGCTTGTTGCGCAGGCTTATTACCTCCAGCCCCGCCTGATTCAAGGCGTCAAACAAGCGGCTCAGGCTCTGCCCCGCCACCAGATCCACCTCCAGGGTTGTTTCGTCCTGTTGACGAATTTCCATGTCTGCCACCTTCGGGAGCGTCTCCAGGGGTTCGCGCAGATAAAGCACGAAGGTTTCCCGATTCAACCTGCCGAGCAGGCTGCGCATGCTGGTGTTCTCAATGATAGTGCCATGGTCGATGATGGCGATCCGCCGACACAGATTCTCCGCTTCCTCCAGATAATGAGTGGTAAGAATCACCGTGGTCCCGTAGTGTTCGTTCAACTCGCGCAGGAAGTGCCACATGGATTGACGGATCTCGATATCCACACCGGCGGTAGGCTCATCGAGAATCAGCAATTTCGGCTTGTGCACCAGGGCGCGGGCAATCATCAAACGCCTTTTCATACCGCCGGACAGGGTACTGGCCTGATCGCGGCGCTTTTCCCATAATCCCAGGGCGGTCAGATGTTTGCGTGCCTCCACCTTGGCCTGCCCCCGGGGTATTCCGAAATAGCCGGCCTGATTGATGACGATCTCCTCCACCGGTTCCCAGATATTGAAGTTGAACTCCTGGGGCACCAGACCGATGGCGGCCCTGGCGGCGCGGGGATTGCGGTCCAGGTCCTCACCGAACACCGCCACCCTGCCGGCTGTCTTATTCACCAGCGAACTGACGATGCCGATCAGGGTAGACTTGCCGGCACCATTGGGCCCCAGGAGAGCAAAAAAATCGGCCTCCGCCACGACGAGATCCACCCCCTTGAGGGCGTCAACGCCGTTACCATAACTCTTCGTCAGGCCCTCCACCCGCAGCGCATCAGACATCGAATTCTACTCGAAAACTCATGAAAACCCAGGAAATCCAATGCTCAGAAGGTGTGCTTTCGCTGCTCTGCGAAGCCATTGAAGTCTATGCCCACGCGGCCTTCCCGCCCGGTGGGTCGGAATGCGCCCAGGCCAGCCGTGAATCGCTATTGGCGGTGACCCAACAACTACGCCAAAGCCACGAAAAAGGCAGCGAGCGGGCCAGCTTCAATCGGCGAGCCCGCGCTTTGGTAAAAGCCGCCATACAGTACCATGGACAGCGCGTAGCCGAGCATCAGTCACACGACGCCGAACACGAAACACGCCTGCTGCTTGGCCTGTTGGAGGGCCAGGCGGTCAGCGACCAGGATCTGGAAAACGCTCGGCAGGCAGACCTCGTGTGCTAAGGCGCAACCAGATCAGCCGCCTCTCGCAGCAGGTCCAGCCCCGCACCCGGCAGATGCGCCCGTTCGCTCAACAGCCGTCGCCAACGTTTGGCCCCCGGAACACCCTGGAACAGGCCCAACAGATGGCGGCTGATGCTCTTCAGAGCGATACCCTGCGCCAGTTGTCGCTCCAGATAAGGATAAAACGCCTCCAACACCTCATGGCGGCCGGGTATCGGGTGTTCGTCTTCATAAAATCGTCGATCCACCTCCGCCAGCAGATAAGGATCGTGATAGGCTGCCCGCCCCAACATCACCCCATCCAGGCCCTGCGCTTCCCGCTGCGCCATGTCCAGATCCGTGAGGCCACCGTTGAGAATGATCTGTAAATGCGGAAAATCCACTTTCAGCCGGCGCGCAACCTCGTAGCGCAAGGGCGGAATCTCCCGATTCTGCTTGGGGCTTAAACCCTGCAACCAGGCCTTGCGGGCATGAATGACGAATAGCTCACAGCCGGCCGCCGCGACCTGGGAGACGAAGGCGTGAAGCTCATCATAGGAATCACGCTCATCGATCCCGATACGGGTCTTAACCGTCACCGGCACACTCACCGTTGCCGACATGGCCGCCACGCAATCGGCCACCACCGACGGCCGGGCCATCAAACAGGCGCCAAAGGCGCCCGACTGCACCCGGTCACTGGGACAGCCCACGTTGATATTGATCTCATCGTAACCGAACCCCTCCCCGATCCGCGCCGCCTCGGCCATCTCGTGCGGCTCGCTTCCCCCCAGTTGCAGCACCAGCGGGTGCTCCTCGGCATCGAACCCAAGCAGGCGTTGCCGGTCTCCAAACCGAACCGCCGCCTCCGTCACCATCTCCGTATAAAGCACCGCCCGCCGTGAGATCAGCCGCAGAAAAAAACGCTGATGGCGGTCGGTCCAGTCCATCATCGGGGCAACGGAGAAACGATGGTTGAGCATGGGGTCGCGGCTTTGGCGGCTCGGAGATTGCGCATCCACTGTCCTGGTGCCAACTCCGACGCCCTGGCGGTGTGGGGTGTACGCTCCGAGGGACACCATGAACCCATCCATGGAGACTTGGTTGCACAAAAGACAAGAGCCGGCTTTCGCCGGCCCTTGTCCAGTCACTCGAATCTGAGTTTTGGCCTGTTACTGACCTACTTTCAATTGGCCACCCTTGCCCAGGCCCCCTTTGACCTCCTGCGCTTTATAGTTGCGCAGGGCCTTGACCATCTGGTTGTAGGAATCGGCGAACGCGGCGGTCAGCACCTTGCCTTCGGGTGTGTTGGTAAATCCGCCGGCGCCCCCGGCCAGGCCGCCACCGAAAGCCCCGCCGAACAGCTTGAAGTCGAAGTTCTTGGCACTGCCTACGGAAGAGGAGATCTGCACGCTGGAGCGGTTATCGATCAGCAGGAGCGTGGTGGCCGCCTCATTGGAGCTCACGCCGCCCGCCAGGGCACCCAAGGCGCGCCCGCCCGATCCGAACAGGCCGCCGATCGCCGCACCCACGCCGCCGGTGCCCTGCTGGGAGAACTGGATGCTTGGACTCATGGTGTAGTCGGCGGCAACAATCTGACCCTTGCCGAAGTTGCTGCCGGCGCGGGTCTCTCCGCTGCGGTCCAGCGCCCGTTCGTTCATCAGATTGTTCATGGACCGACCGCGTTCGACCACGACGAAACAGTTGGATTGCTGGATCATCATGCGCAGTACGGGGGTGGTGGTGCCCAACTGCGGGTAGTGGCTGCGGTAGGTGTACCACCAGGGTGCATCCTGGTCTTCGTCCACCGCCACGGTTCCCAGCGGCTCACTGCACCGCTCCAGCTGGCTGTTGCCACCCTCGGAGCTGGCCCCACCGGCAGCGCCGGTAACCGTCATGTCGGAAGAGCCGCCTAACTTCGGGGACGTACTCAGGCAACCGCTCAGCAGCGGCAGAGCCAGGGTGGCACCGGCTAGGGCAAGGAACCTCAACAGATTGGAACGTCGAAACATCATCGTGTGTCCTCCAGATAATCGGTATCCGCCGCTGTGCGGCCCAAAGTATTTCGAAATCATTTGGGCCATGATAGTCGGCGGTGACTCGTTGCTCAACAGGATACGGCCGTACTCTTGCTCGGGATGCATGCGCTGGCGGCAACGCAGCACACGTCACGTCCCAGAGATAGGATGCAACCGGTGTTTGCCGAATGTCGGCAGGCTGTAGGTTGAGGTACGGAGAAAATCAAGAAGCGTGAGCACTGCATGCACGACCATGCGGGTCACGACGCTGTAGGTTGGCACTTCGCACTGCTGGCGGCATCAGCCCGTCCCTCCCGTATCGCCTCCTTGAACTATCGGCCGGTTGCCATTGATCTTGACGATATCCGTATGCCGGTTTCATGCGCAGCAGATCGCCAGGTCCAAAATCGGCAGGACGTCTAAGTTAAGCCGGGCGCGGTACCCGGTTATCTGATAATAGGGATTGATGGGTCAAGGTGGATGGTTGTCGTTCCGTTCAACAAAGGCGTTGCTGAAATCATCCCAGGCCAGCCGCGCAAAAGCGGGCAATGGCAGCCGGCAGCATGGTCGGTGCGGCGCTCATATTGGGCACCACACCGGCCACGTTACAGGACGGCGTTCCATGCGTCATCGGGACCTGGAGAGCCGGACTTTCCGCTCGTTCGCGTGATCATGTAACTGGCTGCTCGCCCGAAAAACCCGTGACAGCCAGGCTTGCCCTCGTTTCGGCCTTTAAACCGGTCCGGCTCTTAATCGAAGCTTCCCTGCACCTCGACCTTGAAGGTACGCAAGATCAAATTCAAGGATCGGTTACTGGCTGCTTGGACGACGGCGTCGAAAACATCGCGGTCGGTCCAGCCCTGCGCCCGGGCAGCCTGCATGTCTGCCTCGCCAATGAGCTCCGGGTGATCCATTGCCGTTACGGCTATGCGCAACAGCACGCGCTCCCGCTCATCCAACGGGGCCTTGTCCATATCCACTCTGGCCGCCCGCACGGCATCCAGATCCGCACCAAGATTTACCAGGAAGCCCTCATTAAGATCGATGCAAAACCTGCATTGGGCTCGTTCCGATACCAGATAGCGAATCATGGCCGTCAGTGTCTGTGAAAGACGTTGATGCCCACGGAAGTACTTCACATAGCCCAACAGCGCCTCCAACAAAGGCGGACTGGTACTGTAGAGCCGTATCGGGTCCGGCAAAAAACCGAGATCGTCGCGAATCATCGTGAAAATGGTCTCTACCCTGGCCACGTCTTCTTGCGGTGGTGCCGGGCTGAACAAAGGACGGGTGGCAACGTGCAATGCGTCATTCATGATGCTCTCTCCTATCGCTGACTTTGATCTGACCCGGAATTCCGGGTTGGCTCTATAATAGTTGACCGGTCGGTTTAGTCAATACCCTGAAACGGGCGATTTTGATTTTTACTCCGCAACACTTAAGCATCAGAGTCGGAAGTCGGGACAAATTAGCTTCGGCAGCGTTGCATCAAACGTCAATTCCCCGCCTGGGTTAAACTTTCCCGACAGAGTTGAATTGATCGGTCTGAACCGAGAAAGGACCTGCACATACCCTGGACGCACCGGTACAGGCCGCCTGCAATCCCCCGGAGGCAAAAACCATCAACACCGACAAGCAATACTCGAAGAGGTCGGGGCTGTATCTGGCCCTGTTCAGTATTCACGGCCTGATTCGGGGCAACGATCTGGAATTGGGACGCGATTCGGATACCGGCGGCCAGACCAAATACGTTGTGGAACTGGCCCGTGCCCTGGCCAACGAACCCGGCGTCAGCCAAGTGGACCTGTTTACCCGTCTGGTGCGGGACCCATCCGTCAGCGAAGACTATGCACAGGCCACGGAAACACTCGGTGACCGCGCCCGCATCGTGCGTCTGGAGTGCGGCCCCGATGAGTACGTACGCAAGGAGGAGCTTTGGGACTATCTGGACAGTTTCGCCGACAGTGCCATGCATTTCTTCACCTTGAGCGGCCGGATTCCTGATCTGGTCCACAGCCACTATGCCGACGCCGGCTATGTGGGAGTTCGCCTGACCCATCAGCTCGGCATTCCGCTGCTGCACACCGGCCACTCGCTGGGGCGAATCAAACGGCGCCAACTGCTGGCCGCGGGCATGGCCGATGAGACCATCGAAGCCCGCTACCACATGGCCCGCCGCATCGAGGCGGAGGAAGACATCCTGGCCAATGCCGAAGAGGTGATCGTCAGCACCTGCAACGAGATCGAAGAGCAATATGGGATGTACGACTACTATCAGCCCGAGCGCATGGTCGTCATTCCCCCCGGCACCGATCTCGATCGCTTTCATCCGCCAACGGCGGAACCGGCGGATGCCGAATTGCGCGACGAGGTTTTCCGTTTCCTGCGTGAGCCGGAGAAACCCCTGATACTGGCCCTGTCACGTCCCGATGAACGCAAGAACATCGCCACCCTGGTGCGCGCCTACGGTGAGTGCGCCGCACTGAGGGACAAGGCCAACCTACTCATCGTGGCCGGCAACCGGGACGACATCCAGGAATTGGATGAAGGGCCTCAACAGGTGCTTACCTCAGTGCTGCTGGATGTGGACCGGTTCGACTTGTACGGAAAGGTCGCCTACCCCAAGCACCATCGTGCCGAACAGGTGCCGGAGTTCTACCGTCTGGCGGCGGCCAGTGGTGGGGTATTCATCAATCCGGCGCTCACCGAGCCCTTCGGCCTGACGCTGATCGAAGCCGCCGCCAGCGGCCTGCCCATCGTCGCCACCGAAGACGGCGGACCGCAGGACATCATCGCCAACTGCCGCAATGGTTATCTCGTCGACCCGCTGGACGCCGACGCCATGGCCGATGCCCTGATCAAGGTCCTATCGGACAGGGAAACCTGGCAGCATATGGTCCAACGAGGCCTGCACGGCGTCCACCTGCACTATTCCTGGGAAGCCCATGCCAAACGCTACCTGGAGGAAGTGCGCCCCCTGGTCGAAGAGGCCACGCCGCTGAGCCGGGGCCGTCTCACCCGCCGCCCCATGCTCTATCACGACCGCTCATTGTTCGCGGATCTGGATCTCTCCCTGGTGGGCGACCCCAAGGCGTTGAAAAAATTCGTTGAATTCATTCGTGCCCACCGCAAGTGCGCAAGTTTCGGCATTGCCACCGGGCGCCCGCTGGAATCGGCCCTGAAAGAACTCAAACGCCACAAAATCCCACAGCCGGACGTACTGATCACCGGTACCGGCACCGCCATCCACTACGCCCCCCAACTCACCGCCGACCAGGCATGGACCAATCACATCAACCACTTGTGGAATCCCACCGCCATCAAACGGGTATTCCGCGACATTGCAGGGCTGGAGCGCCAGCCGAAGGGGATGCAAAACACGTTCAAGATCAGCTACTACATCGATCCACGCGTCGCCCCCGGCCTCGACGAGTTGCAGAGCCTGCTCTACCAGAACGAACAGGCGGCGAATCTGATCCTGTCTTTTGGCCAGTTTCTCGACGTGGTCCCGGTGCGGGCCAGCAAGGGCCTGGCCCTGCGCTACTTCGCCAACCGCTTCGGCATCCCCCTGGAGCGTATCCTGGTGGCCGGTGGTTCCGGCGCCGACGAGGACATGATCAGCGGCAACACCCTGGGTGTGGTGGTTGCAAACCGCCACGAGGAGGAGTTGTCGCAGTTGGTGGACACCGGCGACATCTACTTCGCCCAGGGGCGCCACGCGGCCGGTATTCTGGAAGCCATTGACCACTACGATTTCTTCGGCAGCTGCCGCATACCCGAGGCGGATGGGCCGGAACGTGCCGCCTAGGAGCGATGATTTGGTGCTCATCTGTACCGATATGGACCGGACACTGCTTCCCAACGGCAGGCAACCGGAATCCCCTGAAGCGCGACCGGCATTCGCTCGGGTGGCGGCCAGACCGGAAGTGACGCTGGCCTACGTCACCGGGCGCCATCTGCAATTGGCCCTGGAAGCGGTGCACCATTACGCGCTCCCCGAGCCGGATTATTTCGCCACCGACGTGGGCTCGATGATCTATCGCCGGGTAAACGGCGAATGGCAGGCATGGGACGCATGGCAGCAAGACATCGCACCGGCCTGGAATGGCCTGGAGAGCGGCGACCTCAAACCGCTGTTTGCGAATTTTTCCGAGCTGTCGGACCAGCCGGACGAATGCCAGAACCGTTTCAAACTCAGCTACTTCGTCGACCACGGAGCAGCCATCCCTCGACTCCTGGAGACCATGCGTCTGCGCCTGGCGCCCGAGGGCATCGACGCGGAGCTGATCTACAGCCACGACGAAACCACCAACACGCACTTGCTGGATGTTCTCCCAACCGGCGCCAGCAAACTGCACGCTGTGCTTTTCCTGCGCGATTCGCTGGGATTGGCCACCGAAAACGTGCTTTTCGCCGGAGATAGCGGAAATGATCTCGATGCCCTGACCGGCCCGGCGCCCGCCGTACTGGTGGCCAACGCCAGCGAATCCGTCAGGTCGGAAGCCAGCATGCTGGCAGCACGGCGAGGAACGCAAAACCGCCTGTATTTTGCCCGTGGCGGCCTGGCAGGAATGAACGGCAATTATGCCGCCGGTATCCTGGAGGGTTTGGTCCACTTTCATCCTGCCGCTAAGCTTTGGTTGTAAATCAACGAATTTCGGCCTCCTCGGTCGAGACAAAAATCAGACCGGAGATCACGATGACTGATTCCCAACCCATCACGATCTTTGGGGAAGTGTTATTCGATTGCTTCCCTGATGGGGCGAAGGTTTTGGGCGGTGCGCCCTTCAATGTAGCCTGGAATCTTCGCGCCCTGGGGGAGCGGCCACGCTTCATCAGCCGTTTGGGAGAGGACGCACAGGGAAGCAACGTGCGCAAAGCCATGGGTGAATGGGAAATGGACACCGACGCGGTACAAACCGATCCCGACCACGGCACCGGTATCGTCAGCGTCACCCTGGAAGCCGGCGAACCAGCTTACGATATCGTCAGCGATCGGGCCTATGACCACATCGATGCCGCCGCACTCCCCTCATCCCCTCCCGGACTGCTCTATCACGGTACCCTGGCGCTGCGGCAAGCGGACAGCCGCCAAGCACTGCAAGCCCTGCGTGCCCGGACCGATCGGGTGTTCGTGGATGTCAACCTGCGTGCTCCCTGGTGGCAGCGGGACACCGTTCTGGCATTGCTGGAAGGCGCACGCTGGGTGAAGCTGAATGCTGACGAGTTGCGTGAACTGGGGCAAGGCGGAGCCAACGACGATGCCGCCCAGCGCTTCCGGGAGCGATACCAACTGGAATTGCTCATCGTTACCCACGGTGCCAAAGGTGCCACCGCCTATCGCCCGACCCAATCGCCGCTTTCCGTGACGCCTGCGGCTCTGACTGCCAGCGTCGACCCGGTGGGCGCCGGCGACGCCTTCGCCTCGGTGATCCTGCTGGGACTGACACGCGATTGGCCATTGACAACCATCCTGGAACGCGCCCAGGCATTTGCCGCGGCAGTGGTCGGTTTGCGTGGCGCCACCGTGGGCGACCGAAACTTCTACAACCGCTTTGCCCAGGCATGGAGAACGGCATGAAGACTCGCGACCTTTCCGTGCTGGTAAGCGAACTGCGTACCTGGATAGACGACAATCGCGGGCTGTGCCATCAACTCGTGCATCGCCTCCAGACCGGTGGACGAACCTTTCTGCTGCACAGCGACCTCCAGGACGCCTTCCGTACCTTAAGCACGCAGGCCGAAGCAAAGGCCCTCCTAAACAGCCCCTTCGCCTACCTGATCCGGCATACGCAAGAGGCTGCACAGGACGCGGCCTGGATCTATCTATCGGTACGCTCTCGGGTTGCCGACTGGGGCTACGTGCGTATCCACGTGGAGACCCTGGACCTGCAACAGGCGGAAGCAACCGATTTCCTACGCTTCAAGGAACATCTGGCAGACGGTATCCGCGAAGACGACTGGGTGCTGGAGATCGACCTGGGACCGTTTTCCCGCGAATTCCCCAAGTTGCAGGAGTCGGACTCCATAGGGCGCGGCGTTCAATTCCTCAATCGCCACCTCTCCAGCCGCTTGTTCAAAGACCTGGCCGAAGGCACCGCGCAAGTGCTCAATTTCCTGCGCCTGCATTGCTACCGGGATCAGGCCCTGATGCTGGACGCCAAGGTGGAGACCGTCGGCCAGCTACGGGAAGCGCTGCGTCGGGCGGACCGTTATCTGGCAACCCTGCCACCCGAGACGCCCTGGCCTCAGCTGTACGCTGAACTGAACGGTTTGGGTTTCCTGCCCGGCTGGGGGAAGGACGCCGGGCGGGTACTGGACACCATGCGCCTGCTGCGGGACATCCTGGAGGCACCCTCACCGGACAACCTGGAGCGTTTTCTCGGCCGCGTGCCCATGATATTCGCCGTGGCCATCCTCTCGCCCCATGGATTCTTTGGCCAGCACGGCGTGCTTGGCCGGCCCGATACCGGCGGCCAGGTGGTCTACATCCTCGACCAGGTTCGCGCCTTGGAAAAGGAAATGGTGGAGCGTTTGCGTATCCAGGGTCTGGACATCGAACCACGGGTGGTGGTTATCACTCGGTTGATTCCCGAAGCCGAGGGCACCACCTGCAATCAGGCATTGGAACCGATCGCCGGCACCCGCAACGCCGAGATCCTGCGCGTGCCCTTCCGCACCGAAGGTGGAGGCATCGTGCAGCATTGGATCACCCGCTTCGAGGTGTGGCCCTATCTGGAACGATTCTCGGTCGACGTGGAACGGGAGCTGCTGGCCCATCTGGGCGGCGGCCCGGACCTGATCGTGGGCAACTACTCCGACGGCAATCTGGTCGCCACCCTGTTGGCGCAACGCCTGCAAGTAACGCAATGCACCATCGCCCACGCACTTGAAAAAACCAAATACCTGTATTCCGATCTCTACTGGCGTGAAAACGAGCCCCACTATCACTTCTCCTGCCAGTTCACCGCCGACCTCATTGCCATGAACACGGCGGATTTCATCATCGCCAGCACTTACCAGGAGATCGCCGGCACCACAGAGAGCCCCGGCCAGTACGAGAGCTACGGCTCGTTCACCATGCCCGGCCTTTATCGGGTGGTGGACGGCATCGATGTCTACGACCCCAAGTTCAACATCGTCTCGCCCGGCGCCGACGCAGAGGTCTACTTTCCCTACGACCAGACAGAACGCCGACTCAAACACCTGACCGAGGACATCGACGCCCTGCTGTTCGGTCCGCCCGGCGACGATCGCCGCGGCCAACTGCAACGGCCGGAATTGCCAATACTATTCACCATGGCGAGGCTGGACCGAATCAAGAACGTCACCGGTCTGGTGGAATGGTACGCGGGCAACGAGGAGTTACGCCAAAACGCCAATCTGGTAGTGATCGGCGGCCACACCAACCCCGACCGCTCCGGCGATACCGAGGAACGTGATCAAATCCTGCGAATGCATGCGCTCATGGACGAACACGGCCTGGACGGGCAGCTACGCTGGCTCGGGGTGCACCTGGAGCGAGGACTGGCCGGCGAACTGTACCGCGTAGTCGCAGACAAACGCGGTGCCTTCATACAGCCGGCCATATTCGAGGCTTTCGGTCTCACGGTGATCGAGGCCATGGGATCGGGCCTGCCCACCTTTGCCACCATCTTCGGCGGCCCCGCGGAAATCATCGTCGACGGCAAATCCGGTTTTCACATCGATCCCAACCACGGCGCACGCGCCGCCAAACGCATCGCCGACTTCCTCGCGTGCTGCCGAGACGATCCCGACCACTGGTTCACACTTTCGCGGGGTGCACTGGCCAGAGTGGAGGAACGCTACACCTGGCGGCTGTACGCGGAGCGCATGATGACCCTGGCCAGGGTGTACGGATTCTGGCGTTACGTCACCAACCTGGACCGCGCCGAAACACGCCGTTACCTGGAGATGCTCTACGGCCTGCAATACCGGCCCCGGGCAGCAACGGTGGATACCGGGCAGCATGGTTAGCAGGCATCAACCTCCCGGCTTGCAGAGAAAAAGTTTGCTGGCAGCCGCCGTTGGCGTAAGGGTTGATCCAAGTTCCTGCGTCTGGAGATCAGCTTGAGCGTTAACTCAAGGGGTCTGCTTCCTTTGTTGCCGGCCCTGTCCACCCTGCCGGTTTAGGTCAAGAACATGGATATCATGCACTGCCTTGTACTACCACGAACCTTACGGAATCCCGGTTACTGAATCTGCCTTTTCTCATAGACACGAAGAATAATACGCCTATGCGCATTCCCTTCTTCCCCGCCCCGCTCAGCATCCCTGGACGGGACGACCGAAGGGACTTGAGGTCCCAGGTTATCTGGATTCAACTCTCCTCTGACCACTTCGCACGCCAGACCTCGCCCACCCCCTGCTCGGGCCGACCGGCAACCGCCTGCCCTACCCGCTCAGCAAGGGTATCGTCGTGGCGGAACACCGACAGTTCCTCCACGATGGTAACGGCGATTGAGACGTCGGCATTTTCGAGCAAATCCAACAGCCAGTCTCTGGCCTCCATGCTGCGATGCAGCGCCCCACCGCGCAGCAGCGCACGACGAACTCCCCCTGTCAGTAAAACACCCTCGTCCCAATAACGCTTGAGGGCGGCAAAGGCTGCGTCCAGCCCGGATTCCCCCAGGGCCAGGGCCGCCAACTCGGCCACTTCCTCATTGCTGGCAGAAAGAAACCCGGCCACGAAATTCACCGAATTCTCCGGTTCCAACTGTAACAATCCCAGCAGGCACTCCCCCACCACCTCGGCGGATTCGTCCCCTGCGCCGGCCTTATGGCGTAACAGAGGCTCGGCCGCCAGGGGTTGGGCACAGGCGATGGCGCGGACAGCCCCCAGCCGGGCACGGGGTTCCGAATCATTGAGCAGGTCGGCCAGTGGAATCAGCGCCCTGGAATAGGCGGTCGACACCAACCCCATGGCACAAGAGCAGCGTAGGTCCACTGCCGTGTCCACACTCCCGCCCCAGGCCGGCTCGAACTGCCGGTACGTGATATTGTTCAGAAAAAAATCCACATCCTGGCTGTCCAGAGCCACCATGGCGCGCACAATCGCCGACTTCGCCGCGCACTGCTTATCGGTCTTCACGGGATCATGGAGAAACCCCTGAAAGGCTCGTTTTAGCGCCGGTTCGTGCTCGTACAACAGCCGATCTCCGCAAACCCGTGCCGCCGCCGCGACCATCAAACGGTGTTTCGCCTGCAACGCCTTGCCCACGGCAGCACGTGTTGCCTCGGCCGAGCCCGAGTCGCAAACCGCCCTAAAGGTCTCCAGGCGTTGCTCAATGCCCTTGGGTGATCTGGCCATTGGTGGCTTTCAGCTAGCTAACCGTCAGCAGCAGAACTGCTGCCCTGTGCCGTGGGCAACTTGATTGACAACAGCGCCGCCAACAACACGAAACCTGCCGACCACCACAGGCAACCGACCAAACCGTGGGTTTGATAGGCCCAGCCCGAAAGTACGGTTCCGGTGAGCCGGCCACCGGCGTTGGCCATGTAGTAAAAACCGACGTTCAAGGAGACTTTGTCGGCATCCGAGTAGGCCAGGATCAGATAGGAGTGAACGGCCGAGTTGATTGCAAATACGACCCCGAAAACGGCAAGGCCGACCATCAGTAGGGCCGAGGCGCCCAAACCCTGTTGCAGGGCGAGGGCCATGGCCGCGGGGATCAAGGCCAGAAACAAGGCCAGCAAGCGGGCCGCGCCACCGCCGGGGCCGGCACCGTGATGACTGCGCCGCAGCAGCTTGGGCGCCGATGCCTGCACCAGCCCGTAGCCGATCACCCATAGCGCCAGAAAGCCGCCGACCTCAGTGAACCCCCATCCCAGCACCGAGTACAGATAAACGGGAAGTCCCACAACGAACCAGACATCCCGCGAACCAAACAGGAAAAACCGCGCCGCGGCCAACCAGTTGATTGCCGGCACCTGGGAAAAAACCTGAGTGAATTTGGGCTTGGCCTTCATCTTGCCGACACCCGATGGCAGCAGAAACACCGTGGCGACGAGCACAAACAACAACATGCCAGCCAAGACCAGCAACGCACCGCGAAATCCCAAGCCCTGGAGCAGCGAGGCGCCAACGAAAAAACCGGCACCTTTGAGGGCGTTCTTCGAGCCGGTCAATACCGCGACCCAGCGGAATAATTTGAATTCGCCACCATCGCCGGCCAGCGTTTTCACGCTGGCCTTGGCGGACATCTTGTTCAAGTCCTTGGCAATTCCCGAAAGCGCTTGCGCGGTCATCACATAGGCGACCGAAAGCCAGGCATCGGGCACGGTCAACATGCCCAGTGCGATCACCTGCATAGCCATGCCGATCTGCATGGTCAGGTTGAGGCCGACTCGCGCCCCCAGCCAGCCACCCACCAGATTGGTGACGACGCCGAAAAACTCATAAAACAAAAACAGCATCGCCACTTCGAATGGCGAGTAGCCAAGCAGGTGGAAATACAACACCACCAGCATGCGTATGGCACCGTCGGTGACGGTGAAGGCCCAATAGCCAGCGGTAACAACCAGATAGTTACGGGTGGTTGCATCCATGCTTACAGGGACTTGGCGATCATGGCGACGATGTCCATCATTCGGTTTACGTAGCCCCACTCGTTGTCGTACCAGGCATAGATCTTCACCTGGGTACCATCGATGACCATGGTCGACAAGGCATCCACGATGGACGAACGCGGATCGTTGACATAGTCCACCGACACCAACGGCCTTTCCTCGTAGCCCAGTATGCCTTTGAGTTCATTGTCGGCCGCGTCACGAAACAGGGCGTTGATCTCCTCGGCCGTCACCACCCTTTCGGCCTCGAACACGAAATCGGTCAGCGAGGCATTGAGCAAGGGAACACGCACGGCATGCCCATTCAGCTTGCCCGCCAACTCGGGGAAAATCCTGGTGATTGCCTTGGCCGACCCGGTGGTGGTCGGTATCAGGGACTGCCCACAGGCCCGTGCCCGGCGCAGATCCTTGTGGCCCTTGTCGACGATGGTTTGGGTGTTGGTGATGTCATGTATGGTCGTCATGCACCCATGCGCGATGCCGACCTTTTCGTGCATCACCTTGACCACCGGCGCCAGACAATTGGTGGTGCACGACGCCGCCGTGACCAGATGGTGACGGGCGGGTTCGTAGAGGTGATGATTGATGCCGTAGACAATGTTCAGCGCCCCAGCGGTAGGCGCTGCCACCACGACTTTTTTGACGCCTTGTTGAAAGTACGACTGCAAGGTCTCGGGCTCTTTGTGGTGTTTCCCAGTGGCTTCGATGACGACGTCACAACCCGACCAGTCCGTTTCGCCGATTCCTGAATGGCTGCTATAGGCGATCGGCTGACCGTCCACGACCATGTGCGCCCCATCGGACGAACAATTCACCGGCCAGGTTCCATGCACCGAATCGAACTGGAGCAAGTGAGCCGAACCGGCAGCATCCGCGGCAATTTCGTTGACCTGCACGCAGTGGATGCCTTCCCTGCCCCAACCGGCGCGCAGGCCAAGACGCCCCATGCGACCGAAGCCGTTGATGCCGATACGTACCGTCATGACACTGTTACTCCAGCGGAAAAATTCATAGAGGCCGGTGCAATTCACGCCTCAGGCACAGCGAGGCGAACCTGGGCGCCTGGGCATTTCGCCCAACACCTTGACATCGTTTCTGAAAGGCTGCTGCCCGGCAACGCCGTCGAACACATCCTGCAACACACGGCGAGCCCATTGTGGCAAGTCTGGATGGATTCGGTAGTACACCCACAAACCCTCACGCCGATCCGCAACCAAGCCGTTCTCACGCAGCAGCGCGAGGTGGCGCGAGACTTGGGGTTGGACAACAGAGAGTGCATGAGTCAACTCGCACACACAGAGTTCTTCGTGTCCCAGCAACAGCATCAGACTACGCAGACGGATGTCGTTGGCCAGGCTCGAGAATAGGCGTTCCGGGAGAATCTCCATGGGAGTAATATACGCCATTCGCTATATACTCATAATGACATATTTCTTACGCGGCACGGCGTCGGACCAGGGTGCGAATCGATGCATAGGGCGCCGGAATGACAAGCCCAGGCAAATTTCGCTCTCACTTGAGGCGCTTACAGATCACGCTGCTCGCGGCGCGGGCTGCCACGCGATATGCTTTGCCCTCCCCCGTTTCTCCAGCCACAGCCACGTGATCTACCGCCAAAACCTTGCACTCGGCGCTCTGATGATCGTCGCCTCTGAGTTCCTGTTCGCCTCCATGGGGGCAACGGTAAAGACGGTCGCAATCAGTGGCATGCCGAATGAAATGACGGTTTTCCTGCGCAACCTGTTCGGGCTGCTGGTACTCGTGCCGTTCCTGCTGCACGCAGGCGTGGCGGAACTGAAAACCGCCGTCCCGCGCCTGCATCTTCTGCGCGGACTCGCCGGACTGGGGGCAATGTATTGTTTTTTCTATGCCCTGGCCCACCTGCACTTGGCCGACGGTATGCTCCTGAAGATGACCACTCCCCTGTTCATGCCGCTGATTGCCTGGCTGTGGCTGAGCGAGGCGCTTCGACCGGCAACCGTTTTGGCGGTGATGCTGGGGTTCGCAGGGGTTTATTTCGTGTTGCTTCCCGAGGGCGAACTGAACCCGGTGGCACTTGTCGGCCTGGCCGGCGGGGCGCTGGCAGCGGTAGCCAAAAGCACGGTCAGGCGGCTTGGACGCACGGAACCGAATCTTCGCGTGGTGTTCTGGTTCTCTACCATCGGCGTCCTGGTCTCGGCGGTCCCGCTGACCTGGGCCTGGCAACAACCGACCCCATCGCAATGGGGTTGGCTCATCGCCATCGGCATCCTGGGGACCTCCGGCCAGTTGTTTCTCACCCGCGGCTATGCGATTGCCCCCTCAGGCCGAATCAGTCCGTTTACCTACTTCTCGGTGGTTTTCGGCGCGACCTACGGCTACCTGTTCTGGGATGAGATACCGGCGACGACCTTCTTTCTCGGCGCCCTGTTGATTGCGATCGCTGGCGTACTGACACTTTTCACCCGAACTCCACGCCAGCTACGGAATTGATCTGGAGGAATTACGACATTATACTTGCATAGATCAAACTTATCGCTACAGAGGTAATGCAATGTCGATCGAACGCGTGGTTCTTGCTATGGGTGGTTTCATGGTCATGCTCAGCGTCGGCCTATATGCGGCCTATCCTGTTGCCGACCTGACCGAACCCAACTGGCTGTGGCTGACCGGCTTTGTTGGCCTCAACCTGTTTCAGTCGGCCTTCACCGGATTCTGCCCTTTGGCTTCCATCCTGAAAATGATGGGCAAGAAGACCGGCCCCGCATTCGGCTCCTGAATCATCGTCCGCCGACCGAACCAAAAACCCGCGTTGCTCCAGTAACGCGGGTTTTTTACGCTCGCCGCTCAGACGTGCAAAGCGACGCTCTTGATCTCAGCAAAAACCCGCTTCCCCGGCTCCAGACGCAGTTCATCCTGAGCCCGCCAGGTAATACGGGACAGCAGGGCGGTGTCTCCCACCACCAGCCGCACCAGGGTCCGACCGTTGGCCAGACGCGCAAGCGCCGCCACCTCAGCGGCAACAATATTCTGAACGCTGGAATCTTCGCTGCGATGCAAGGCCAGACTCACATCCCTGGCACGAATGCGCAGGCGCACCTGGGTGCCTTTGCCGCGATCCTCCCCCGCTGCCCATAACACCCCGCCAGAAAATCGGATTTCATTGAGCAGGTAGCGGCTGTCGTAGCCTGCCACCTCGCCATCGATCAGCGCACCGGCGCTCTCTTCGCCGGCGATGGGCAGATCCAGACGGGCCAGGAGTTCATGGATCTCACCCTGAACAATGATTTTTCCGGCCTCCATCAGGGTGAGCCGGGAGGCAAAACGACTGAGCTCCTGCATATCGTGGGTCACATACACCACGGGCAGATGGAAGGCGCGGAACAGCTCACGCAGATAAGGAAAGATTTCCTGTTTGCTGCGCCGGTCCAGCGCTGCAACGGGTTCATCCAGGAGCAACAGGCGCGGGCTGGCAAGCAAGGCGCGACCAATGGCCACTCTCTGCACCTCGCCGCCCGAAAGTCGCGGCGTGCCTCTCGCCAGCAGGTGGCCCAATCCCAAGGCATCGACCACCTCGTCGAATCCCAATCTGCGCTCAGCCACGGGCGTACGTTTCAGACCGTATTCGAGGTTTCCTCTGACATCCAGGTGCGCAAACAGGGCACCCTGCTGAAAGACCATGGCCACCTGACGACGATGAGGCGGCACGAAGCAACCCGCCTCGTCCTGCCAAACATCGCCATTGAAACGCACTTCGCCGCGCACCTGCGGTTCCAGACCGGCAAGGCAACGAAGTAATGTCGTCTTGCCCGACCCCGAAGGACCATACAGGCCGTTGACAGCATTGGCGCCGAAACGTCCCTCGACCTCCAGCGAAAACAGGCCGCGCCGGTGAACAAAGCGAAATTGCAGTTCATCGCTCATGGATAGTGCCGGGAGCCGCTCAATGCGGACTTAATGGCGGTGTTTGTGACCCTTGCCGTGGTCGTTCTCCAGCAACTCCTCCAGGGCACCGAGCAGATCTACCGCCGACAGCATGCCGACCAGCGAGCCATCTTTGTCGAGCACCGGAACCGCACCGAAGCGATGTTCCAGCAGGATCTTCACCGCCTTGCGAATCTTGTCATAGGTATGCACCACATGGACCTGACTGGTCATCAGGTCGCGCACCTCCATGCTGTCATCCAGGTTATAGATATGGGAAAGGTCCGGCGCCTCGTCCACCCAATCGGGCCGGCGCAGATCCCGGTCGCTGATGATGCCCACCAGCTTGCCGGACTCGTCCACCACCGGCAGGTGGCGCACGCCTTCGGATCGCATACGGAAAAAGGCCTGGCGGATACCGTCCGCCGGCCGGGCAGTTACCAGCTTGCTGGTCATGTAATGGGTCACTTTCATAGAGATCCTCCCGGTAAAACTTCGAGATTCTAGCCGGGAATCAGCCCTTCTGTCGCCGCACCCTGCGTTGCAATCAACCACAGTATCGTGCACCCGTGAAGCGTCCAATTGACCTGAGTTGGGTGTATGCGGTGTTTTCTGGCGGCGTTCTGGCGGGCGCGTTACCCTTCAAGAGAGCGCAACGGAGCGGAGGCAACCCATGGCGAAACTGCCCGAGAACGTCCTTAGCCTGCATCCCGGAGAGGCGATTTGGGAGCGCTTCTACAGTGTATTTCCGCTCACCATCGTCGGCACGCGGGAGCTGGACGGCGCCATAGACCTGGCCCCCAAGCATCTGGCTATACCCTTTTCCTGGGAGGACCACTTCGGCTTCGTCTGCTCTCCGGAGCATGGCACGTACAAGAACGTACGAAGAAATGCCCAGTTCACCGTCAGCTACCCTCGCCCGAACCAGGTCATGCTGGCGAGCCTGGCGGCCAGCCCGCGTTGCGACGACCACAAACCGGCCCTGGCCAATCTCGCCACCTTCCCCGCCCAACGGGTGGACGGCGAACTGGTGAAGGACGCCTACCTTTACCTGGAATGCGAACTGGACCGGGTCATCGATCGCCTCGGACCCAACAGCGTGATTATCGGCCGCATCGTCGCCGCTCACGCCCACCAGGACATTCTGAAAGAAACACCCACGGGCGAGCCCGGCGTTCCCCTGCTCGCGTACCTCTATCCGGGGCGCTACGCGGAGATACGCGAAAGCTTTCCCTTCCCCTTTCCCAAGGACTTCAAGCGTTGACGTCCCCGCAACAGACAGCGCAAATCAAGACATGGTTCGGGCAGCGCCTGCCGGCTATGCTGACCTTGCTGCGGCGCCTGGTGGAGGCCGAATCACCGTCGCATGTGCCCATTGCGCAGCAGACGGTTCAAGCACGATTGGCGGAGGAACTGGTGGAGCTGGACTATCGGGTACGCTATCTGCCAGGCAAAGAGACGGGCGGCCACTTGTTGGCCCGGCCCCAGCGTTCGCGGCGAACCTGCCCCTACCAGCTCCTCCTGGGCCACAGCGATACCGTCTGGCCCCAGGGCACGCTGAAAAACATGCCGATCAGCGACAGCGGCGAACGTTTCAGCGGCCCAGGCAGCTATGATATGAAGGCCGGCTTGGTGATCACCCTGTACGCACTGCGGGCCATCAAGGAGCTGGGACTCCAACCGCCCTGTAGCCCCGTCGTCTTCATCAACTCCGACGAAGAAATCGGCAGCCCGGAATCGACCCGGCCTATACGCCATCTCGCCCGACACGCCAGGCGGGCCTTGGTCATGGAACCTTCCCTGGGACCGCAGGGACACCTGAAAACGGCCCGTAAAGGCGTAGGCGGGTTTCGGGTCCAAATTGAAGGCAAAGCGGCCCATGCGGGCCTCAACCCGGAGGCCGGCGCCAGCGCCATCCTGGAACTCGCGCACCAGGTACGGGAACTGTTTGCGCTGAATGACCGGGAACTCGGCGTATCCGTGAACGTCGGCCGGATTTCCGGCGGGATGCAGGCCAACGTCATTGCTCCCTTTGCAGAGGCGGAAATCGATGTGCGGGTACCGAATCGCGACCATGCCGAACGCGTCAGTGCCGCCATACGGGAGCTGACACCACACACACCCGGCGTCAGCGTGCACGTCAGCGGAGCGATCCGTCGCCCGCCCCTGGAACGAACCGAGCGCAACCAGGCGTTATGGCTGCAAGCCAAAGCGTTGGGCAGGCAACTCGGTATCGAATTGAATCAGGCCGTTGCCGGTGGCGGTTCCGACGGCAATACCACCAGCCTTTACACCGCTACCCTGGACGGACTGGGCGCGGTGGGTGAAGGCGCCCATGCCGCCAACGAGGCGATCGTGCCGGCCAGCCTGGCAGAACGCGGTGCTTTGCTTACACTCCTGTTGATAGCGCCGGTCGAAGACACGTAATCCAATTCGTGCGGAGGATGGCAATGGGCGAAAAGACCTTTTTCGCATCCCTGACACGCATCGCAGACCTGGAAAAGGTCCCCTACCGGATTCAGGCCCTGGACCGCGATGAATGGGAAACCGGCGACTATGTGCTCGGCACCATAGACCGCGAGCCGGTCGCTGGCGCCATGTTGGAACTGCCCAGCGGACGCCTGCTTGCGCCGCAAGTCGGCGATCAGGTGGTCGGCGCGTTGGGTTTTCGTTTCGCCACCCTGGGCATTACCGGGGACTGGCAGGCTGTGGAGGCGGATATGCGCATGGAAATGATGACCGCCGCCGGGCTCATCGGCCGTGCCCGTTCGAGGCACGTCAACTATCCCAGCCCCTTATCCCTGACCTACCGGGGCCACCTCAATCGCGGCGGACGCAAACTCACCATGAGCGCGTTCGTCCCTCAATGTCCGATGCGCGATTTCGACATGCCCACTGTCCTGCTGGTCGGCAGTTCCATGTCCGCCGGCAAAACCACTTCTGCACGGGTGATCATACGCACCCTGAAAGAAATGGGCCTGGCGGTGATCGGTGCCAAGTTCACCGGGGCCGGGCGCTACCGCGACATCCAGAGCATGGAGGATGCGGGGGCCGATCGAATCTACGACTTCGTCGATGCCGGATTGCCGTCCACAGTCCATCCCGAGGGCGACTTTCGCGCCCGCATGCAACACCTGTTGTGCCGCATCAGTGAGGAAGGCGGGGATGTGTTGGTAGCGGAGGCCGGCGCCTCGCCTCTGGAACCTTACAACGGGGCCGCGGCCATCGAAATTCTCTCTCCCCATGTACGCGCCATGGTGCTGTGCGCATCGGACCCGTATTCAGTCGTCGGGGTACAGAACGCCTTCGGCAAACCACCGGACCTGGTGGCTGGCATTGCCGCCAGTACTGACGCAGGGGTGGCCTTGATCGAACGGCTGGCGCAGATACCCGCGCTGAATCTGGTCGACAGCAGCCACCGCAAAGAACTCCGACAGTTCCTGCTCGACCGCCTGGAATGACCTCAATAAAAATTCACATCTGCCGAAGAACCGCCATAGAAAACGATCAACCGGGCCATTTCAACGCGCCATGGACCAACTGCACCACGAACCGATCCTGCTGCGTGTGGGGGACACCCTGCACCTGCAGATTCCCACCGCCCTGGAAAAAGGGCGTTTCAACTCGCGTCTGATCGGTTTCATGGAAGGTCGCAGCCTGATCATTACCACCCCCACCATCGGCGGCAAGGTGATGATCGTTCGCGAAGGGCAGGTATTCAATGTACGCACCCTGTCCGGGAGCGATATCTACGCCTTCACCACCACCGTGCTGAAGACCAATACTCAGCCATACCCCTATCTGCACCTGAAGTACCCCAGCGAGATCGAAGTCGCCAGAGCGCGCAATTCCCTGCGGGTTGCAGTGAATCTGCCCACCAGCGTGCTGAATACCAACCCGAAGGCTGACAAAGCGCCGAAGTCCGGAGTCATCAAAGACATCAGCGCCACCGGGGCTCTGGTGGAATGCGATAAGCCGTTGGGCGAGCCTAACGACCTGTTGCTGATGTCCTTGGACATCCGTATTGGCGGTGTACCCAAGAAATTGAAGGCACCTTCCGTCATACGCAATGTCAGGGTGCTGGATGAGGACCTAAGCGAACTCACACTATACAGAGTGGGCGTTCAGTTTCAGATCGTCGACCCTAACGACGTGCTGGCCCTTCATGGCTATGTCTTTCAACAGATCGCCATGAATGGACAGACACGCTTTTGATGGTGGGCCCCCGGATAAAATGCGAAGTCAGCGTAAAATGCCAACCTCGTGAGAAAGGCCGGGTGGGGCATCGGTTGCCGCTTGCTCCGAATACCCCGACGGAAACAAGGGAGAAAGCCAAAGATAGACGAGCGTAACAGCGAACAGCAGTACCGATACAGCAATCTGCCGAATCGTCTTTCGCGAAATGATCATTGTTTTGATCCCCTCAACGGAATCGCTAACGTTAGATAGCCAATTTCCGGATCAATAGTGCGACGGACTTCGCCGACATGCTGTGACGTAGGCCACACGGAAGGCGAATTCCACGGTCGAGTGTGGATTGTATCCACCCCTGGGCGACGGCTTTGTTACAGATCTTTATCATTACCGTTTCGCCCCGCCTCCCTGATACTTCGAACCAGCAGGGGAATGCGATGCGCGAATAATGGTAGGCCCGATTGCCTTAACGCGCAAGGCGCATTCGGGGTGTCGTGCGGCCCTTGGCAATCAGACCGAGCGACCGCACGGAGCAGGCCGCTCAGAAGCAAGCCTGATTATGCTGCCGATGGCTTTTCGGGTTTGCATGCCACTGTATGAAAAAATTTCTCAAAATGTCGGGCTGCCGACTCTTTCATAGGCCCGCAAACCACCCTTGGCCTTGAACTGATCATAACCGCCCGTAAGGATCTTGACGTTCTCGTAGCCCAACACCTTCAAGGCGAAGGCCCCCTGGGCGGACAGACTGCCCGTATTGCAGTAAACGATGACGGGTTGCTCCTGAGGGATCTCATCGCGCCTGGACACCAGCTTGCGCCATTCGATGTTGACCGCGCCGGGGATATGGTCGCGGGCATAGTCCTCCGGCCGGCGGGTATCGACAACAAAGAATTTGTCCCATTCCGCTGCGGGAATTTGCTCGGGCAGGATATTCCCTCCCTGGTATTCGGCGAACTCCAGGTATTCCTCGAACACATCGACTGCCGGTGTTTCCTCGCCGAAGGCCGGGAGGGCAACTAGAAGCCCGAACAGGGCCAGACAAACTGGTTTTTTCATTGTTATCGCCTCCGAGGGCTAAATCGCCCCCTCGAAATGGTTCTCCCGGATCTGGCGGATCTGATCCCGCACCGCGGCCGCGGCCTCGAATTCCAGATCCTTGGCGTGCTGGTACATCTCCTTTTCTAGCTGGTTAATTTTTTTCGCCAATTGCGCCGGAGTCATGCGCGCGTACTGAGCCTCTTCCTCGGCGGCGCGCGCATAGCGACGGGCACTGCGCGGCGCCCCCGGATAGCCCGCCTCCATGATGTCCTGCACCGCTTTTTCCACCCCTTTGGGGGTAATGTCATGAGCTTCATTGTAGGCAATCTGCCTGGTACGCCGCCGCTCGGTCTCGTCGATGGCCCTCTGCATGGAACCGGTAACCCGGTCGGCATACAAAATTGCCTTGCCCTGCAGATTTCTCGCCGCTCGCCCGATGGTCTGTATCAAAGAGCGGTCTGAACGCAGGAAGCCCTCCTTGTCGGCGTCCAGGATGGCCACCAGCGAGACCTCGGGCATGTCCAGGCCCTCGCGCAGCAGGTTGATGCCGACCAGGACGTAGAATTCGCCGAGGCGCAGATCGCGGATGATCTCGACCCGCTCGACGGTATCGACGTCGGAATGCAGGTAACGCACCCGTGTGCCGTTCTCGGCCAGGAACTCGGTCAGTTGT
>JAGRGI010000027.1 GCA_020445565.1 Chromatiales bacterium | reverse complement strand
CCGCACAGATCGGCTGGTACGGCACGGCGATGCTGTGCTACGTGACCCCCAAGTAGCATCTCGGTCTGCTCGACAAGCAGGACGTGCGCGAATGCATCATCGCCTACAAGATCGCCCCCCACGCCGCCGATCTGGCCAAGGGTCATCCCGGCGCACAGATTCGCGACAATGCGCTGTCCAAGGCGCGGTTCGAGTTTCGTTGGGAGGACCAGTTCAACCTGGGCCTGGACCCGGAGCGGGCGCGAGAATTCCACGACGAGACCATGCCCAAGCAGGCGCACAAGCTGGCCCACTTCTGCTCCATGTGCGGGCCAAATTTCTGCTCCATGAAAATCACCCAAGACGTGCGCGACTATGCGGACAGTCACGGCATGAGCGAGGGTCAGGCCCTGGAGGAAGGAATGGCGGAAAAGGCCAGGGAATTCACCGAGCAGGGCGGCGAAATCTATCACGACGCCTGACAGCCCGGTCTACGCCTTTCGTCTCGCAGGGGGCGCGGCGCTACGGCCGCGCCATTGGCCCGATCCGGTAGAGATTTTACGTGATCTCGCCGGCATCGTCCGATTACACTTGTCGCCTCGTCTGCTGTTGTGCCGAGAAAAGACAATGTTCGGAAAATCAAACCTATATGTAGCGGCCACCGGTCGTCTTCTGGCCCTTTCCGCCTTCCTTGCCAGCCCAGCTGCACAGGCCCAGTTCCCGGATGATGATCTCTACATCGCCGGGATACCGGAGATCATCGTATCGTCGGCCACACGCCTGCCTCAGACCCTATCGGCTTCACCCTCGGCGATCACCGTCATTGACCGGGAGATGATCGAGGCCTCTGGCTTCACCAATCTGGCCGATCTGTTTCGCCTGGTGCCCGGAATGCAGGTGGGCTATTTCAATGGCAACTTCCCCAGCGTGACCTATCACGGGCTGGCAGACCAGTACTCGCGCCGCTTGCAGATCCTGGTCGACAATCGCTCCGTGTATATTCCCTCGTTCGGCGGCGTACCCTGGTCCGACCTGCCCGTATTCCTGGAGGACATCGAACGCATCGAGGTGATTCGAGGACCCAACGCAGCCACCTACGGAACCAATTCCTTTCAGGCCGTGATCAACATCATCACCCGCCATAGCGTGCAGACCCAAGGGCTGTCTCTCAGCCAGATTGCCGGCCAGGACGGTCTGGTACGCAGTTTCGGCCGCTACGGCGGCAGCGAGAACGGCCTGAGCTACCGCATCGACGCCGCCCATCGCGAAGACGAGGGATTCGAGAACGTCAATGACAGCCAACATCTCAGTCAAATGAGTGCGCGTCTGGACTACCGCATCAATCAAAGCGACTCGCTGATGGCGCAGCTCGGCTACAGCGGCGGCGAACGCGAGCGCGGCGGCGGCGATGAGCTGTTGGATCCGGAACGCGATGAGCGCATCCGCAGCCACTATCAACTGCTGCGGTTCGAACGCAATGGCGGCCGCGACCAGCAACTGGCCCTGCAATTCTCACACAACTACCACAACACCGATGACCCGGTGGACTACTCCCCGCTGGTGGTGGAACAGCGCGGACTGCGTTCGGAGGCGTGGGATCTGGAGTTGGAATTGAAATCCCGCCCACTCCCCGAGCTGCGTGTGGTGTGGGGCGCAGGCGCCCATTCCGACCGGATCCGCTCACCCTACTTCTTCAACGCCAGCGAGACGGAATCCAACCACATTGCCCGATTGTTCGGCCATGGCGAGTGGCAGCTCGGCGATCACTGGCTGCTGAACGCAGGCGCCATGGTGGAGCGCAACGGCATCACCGGAACCGATCTATCGCCCCATATCGCCCTGAATTGGCTGCCCAGTGCGCAACATACGCTACGCCTGAGCTACTCCCGCGCCACCCGCACGCCGGTACTGTTCGAGGAGCGTGTCAATTCCACCTTCCTGCCCCTGAACGCGCCGCAATTCGTTTCCAGTGGCGGCCTGAAGCCGGAAACCATCAGCGCCCTGGAACTGGGCTACGTGGGCCGTTTTCCGCATCTCAATCTGACCGTGGAGTTGAAGGCTTTTCGCGAGCAGATCGACCACTACATCAACAATCAGCCCGACCCCGCAACGCTGTTCCCCTTCGACTTTTTTAATCTGGCCTCCCCTGAGTTGCGGGGCTTTGAAGCTTGGCTGGATTGGCGGCCCAGCAACCGCACGCGCCTGGTGCTTGGCTACGCCCGCTTGAAGATCGACGTGGAGACGTTGGCCGACGCCCCGCTCGGACGCAACATCGAGAGCAGCGCCCCGCGACACAGCGGCAGCCTGCTCGCCATCGTCCACCTGGCCGATGCCTGGGACCTTTCGGCGGGTTACTACTATCTGGGACCGATGGAATTCCTGGAGGCGGCCAACCCCCAGGACGGCCAACAACGCATCGATGCCCGGCTCGCGAAACAATGGCAGAGCGGCGGCAGCCGGTACCAATTCGCCTTGGTGGGTCAAAGCCTGAGCGGCGACTACCAGGACTTTTCCAATTCCAACCGCTTCGATACCCGTTTCTACTTGCAGTTCTCCGTCAGCCTGCTGTGACACACCATGCCGCCGACTCCCAAGACGCGGGGCGCATCCGGATTCGATTGGATTCGATTCCTGTTGCTGGTCGCCCTGCTGTTTTGGGGGTGCCACGGCCATGCACAATCCACGTCCGTAGCCATATTGGCGCCAGCGGGGATAGCCGCCTATGAGGGCGTGATCGACACACTGCTCGCCTCGGCACCTGGCAACATGGGGGTTTTCGACAGCGAGCAGACGGACGTTGTGAAGCGCGTGAAGGAAGCGAATCCAGACTTGATCATTTCCCTGGGACTGGCGGCCAGCCAACTGGCAATGGATCGATTGGCCGAGCTGCCCCTGGTGGTCGCTCTGGTGTCGCAATCGCGCTATCGGGAACTGACGCTCAACCGCCAGAACATCACGGCGGTGTACCTGGAACAACCCTTGTCCCGTCTGCTGGCGCTGGCGAGGGTCGCGCTGCCCAGGGAAGAGCCGGTGGGCCTGATGGCCACGGACCCGAATTCACGCCGCATTATCAAAGCCTATCTGGACGATCAGCCGCCCCAAAGGCTGGTGTTCGAGCCTATCGAGGAAGACCAGGACTTCGAGTCTGCCCTGAGGACCCTGCTGACGAACTGCCGGGTACTGGTCGCCTTTCACGATACGAACATCTTTAACCGTTCACGTCTGCCCGTTATATTATTGAGTTCCTATCATTATTCCGTACCCGTGATCGCCTACACGCGCTCCATGGTGGAAGCCGGCGCGGCCCTGGGTCTGTATACGACACCGGAACAGTTCGGTGCCCAGTTGGGTGATCTGGTACGGTTTTTTTTCCGCAGCGGGTCGCTACCCGCGCCGGCCTACCCCGAAGATTTTGACATTATGATCAATGGCCGGGTGAGCCGGTCACTTGGCCTGGATCTGCCGGACAAACGGATATTGAAAGCGACCCTGCTTCGCACGCAGCGATGAAGACCCCCACCTCCATTCGACACAAGGTACTTCTGCTCGGGCTGTTGCCCGCCGCAGTGGTGACCTTGATCCTGGCCGGATATTTCACCGCCGAAAAGGTCATCCGCCTGGATCAATCTCTGCAACAGCGCGGCCAATCCATTGTGGAACTCCTGGCACCTGCCTGTGCAGGCGGGCTGATGATGGGCGATGCCGCGCTGCTGGACCCCATCGCCGAGGCCGCCTTCCGCAATATCGAAGTGGTCGGTATCCGCCTCAGCGACAGCGAAGGCAAGGTGGTCCTGAACCACTCCCGATCAAACCCTCTCGACGTTGACGGTCTGCTTGATTTCCATACCAGATCGGTTGTGCCTACCAAACAGGCAACGGACTTTCCAGACGACGAGGTTCATCGGAAACAGACCGTGGCGGGCGAGGTACGCATCACCCTCAGCTCCGAACCGACCCGGCAGGAACAGATGCAGGTCATCATCCATGGGTTGCAGGTCATGGCCTTGACCGCCCTGATCACGGCCTATTTCGCCTGGCGTCTTGGGCGCGGTATCGCAGTACCCATAACGGATCTGACCGAGGCGGTGACGGCCGTGAGCCGAGGCAATCTCGATGTCAAGGTGAAACACCAGGGAGATGGCGAGTTGCTGCGCCTGATCATGGGTTTCAACACCATGGTGACGGAACTGAGGGCGGCCAACAAGGATAAGGACGAGCAGGTTCGCCAGGCCACCGCGGAACTGGAGGCCACGCTGGAGGACATGGAAATCAAGAACGTGCAATTCGATCTGGCCCGCCAGCGCGCCCTGGAGGCCGCCCAGAGCAAGTCCGACTTTCTGGCCAACATGAGCCATGAGATCCGCACCCCGATGAACGCCGTACTGGGCTTTACCGAGCTGTTGCGCCCCACCGGGATGCGCGCCGATCAGCGCACCTACGTGGATCTGATCCACACGGCCGCAAGCAACCTGCTCACCATCATCGACGACGTGCTGGACTTCTCGAAGCTCGAATCGGGCAAGGTCAATCTGATCAACGAACCTTTTGTGTTGCGCAACTGCCTGGAAGAGGTAGTCGCCACCCTGGGGCCGGCGGCGCAGAACAAGGGTATCGAGTTGATCAACCTGCTCTATACCGACGTACCCAACCACTTGGTCGGCAGCGGACCGCGCATCCGCCAGGTGCTCCTGAACCTGGTGGGCAACGCCATCAAGTTCACTGCTGCCGGGCGTGTCGTGGTGCGCACCAGCCTGGAGGATGAGGAAGACCCATGGGTGACGCTGCGCTTCAGCGTGCAGGACACCGGCATCGGCATCAACTCGCACGGACAGAAACGTCTGTTCACCGCCTTTACCCAGTTGGAAAGCGACGAGAGCCGAAGTTTTGGCGGGACCGGCCTCGGTCTGGTTATCTGCAAACGCCTGGTGGAGGCCATGGGCGGCGATATCGGCTTGGAATCCAGACTCGGCGAGGGTTCCACATTCTGGTTCACGCTTCGCCTGGAGGCCGTTGAGCGACAAACGACAGAGGAAGAACCCTGGGCTCAGGGGCTGGCCCGACGCAAGATACTGTTGTGCGAGGAGCAACTGCTTTCCCGCTCGGTGGTGCGCCAACATCTTGCGCGCTGGCAAATGGCGATATGCGAATGCGACGCCAGGGAGCGCATCGATCAAAGACTGCTGGCTTGCGAGCAACCGCAGGCAATCTTGATGGGGGTGGACAATCAGGATATCGCCTGCCACGAATTTCTGACCGATCTGCAAGCACTGTTCGCCCGCACAGGCGTACCCATTTTATTGTTGCCCAGCAGTGCCGATCCGCTGGCACTCAGCTCACTGGCGAATCTGGCGGGCGTGGCTCACCTGCCCAAACCCATCCTCTCCGCACCCCTGGGCCATGCCTTACGGCACATTCTGGGGCTGGAAGACTACAACGTTCCGCAAGCCCCGGAACCGCTCCCGGATCTGCACGGCCGCCGTATTCTGGTGGTCGACGACGAGGAAAACAATCGCCTGTTTCTCGCCACCCTGCTCACCCAGACCGGAGCGGAGGTGGACCAGACCGCCAGCGGGGAAGGGGCCATCAGGGCCTGCAAGGAACGCCGCTACGATTTGGTGTTCATGGACATTCACATGCCCGGCGTGTCGGGACTGGAGGCATCACGGGCGATTCGCGCCGACGGCCAGGACCAGAAACGGTTGCCAATCATCGCTTTGTCCGCCAATTCCCAGTCAGACATGGTCGACAACGCATTGGCCGCCGGCATGAACGATTATCTGACCAAACCCCTGCCACTTCCCGGCTTGTGGAAACTGGTGAAACAACTGCTCCTGCGGCAGCCACCACAGGTCCAGGCCGATACCGGGACTGGCATTACCCAAAACGGCTCGAAGGGCTTGCCGGTCTACCGTCGTGACGAAGCCCTGGCCCAAACCGGAAACGACGAAAAACTGGCGAGCAACCTCTTGCAGGGCCTCAAGGATGAGATCCCCGAGTTCATTCGGGTCATCGATGAGGCACTGGCCAAGGGACATCTACGCAAAGGGCGAGATGCCGTGCACAAGTTGCGCGGCGCCCTGGCCTACTGCGCCGTCCCGGCGTCGCAAGCGGCGGCTTTGGCTCTGGAAACGGCGCTGGGCAAGGACCACCCCAAGAATCTGACCGAACTCAATGAACAATTGCGCCAAGAGCTGCAACGCGTACTGGAACTATGAGCATGGCGGCCTCTTTCCGACGAGCCTCGAGTACTCCAATAAAACCGCTGTTTTGATTTTGTTTATCGAGGCATCCCGGTCTACTCCCGCGCACCGGGGACGACCCGCAGCCGCACGGTCTGGTCAGCGCGCAATACCGTCATTTCGGTGGCCTCGCCCACCTTGAGACCGGACAACGCTGTCATGAAATCCTGGATGGTCTCCACATCCACGCCGGCCAGGGCGATGACCACATCCCCTGCCTGTACCCCGGCCTTCTCCGCCGGACCGTCCTTGACCGCGCCCTGTAATTTGACGCCCCTCAGCCCTTCTTCCTGACCATAGGCGGGGATGGTGCCAAGGTAGGCGCGAAGATGGGTGCGGGATAGCCCACCCTTCTTGCGCGCTACCGCCAGGTAATCGGGGTCCTCATCGGATCGGGCAATGGAACGGACGATGCCGGCCATCAGTCGAGCGATATCACGGATGCCCTCGTAATTGAGCTTGTCCGCCGTGTCCCTGGGGGTGGAGTAGTCCTCATGGGCGCCGGTGAAGGCGTGCAGGATGGGCACACCTTTCATGTAGAAGGGCGTGGAATCGGTCGGCAGATACGGATCGTCCTTGGTGGTGATCGGGAGGCCCACCGGCACGTTGCGGCGCTCGATCTCCCGAGCCCAGGCGCTGCTGGAGCCGGTGCCCTGAAGATAGAGCTGCTCACGCAGATGACCGACCATATCCATATTCAGGTAGGCACTGACCTTGCCCCGCAGGTAGGACTTATCCCCATAGGTATCGACGAAGTGCTGGGAGCCGAGGGTGCCCAGTTCCTCGCCGCTCCAGGCAGCGAACAGGATGTCTCTGCGAGGCTTGAGTTTGCCGCGGTTGGCAAGGTCCTTGAGGTATTGCGCCACCTCCAGCAGGGCAGCCACGCCGGAGGCGTTGTCGTCGGCGCCGTGGTGGATAAGGCCACGCTCCTCGTCCGTTGCCATGGAGCCGGAGACCTCGCCGTGGCCCAGGTGATCGACGTGGGCGCCAATGATCACCGGGGGTTTGCCCTGGCCGTTTTCGGCCTTCAGCACAGCCAACACGTTTCTCCCTTGGCGTTTCTGGCGTTTCAGGTGCAACTCGGCAGATACCGATACCTCGGGGAGTTCGAAGCCCGGCACCGGCTCGCCTTTGTCCAGTTCGGTCTGTAGCGTCTCCAGGTCTTTGCCGGCGCTGGCCAGCAGCTTTTCGGCCAGTTCATCGCTTATGGACAGGGCCGAGAAATGGCTGCTGGGGGAAGTGCCGTCCAGTTTCAGTTCCACCAGCCGGTCGCGAGACCGGGCCTTGGGGCCGGTGACCACGATCATACCGATGGCGCCGTGACGTTTCGCCACCGACGCCTTGTTGGCCAGATCCGAGTAGTGCACGAAATGGCGGCGCCAGGCTGGCGGTACGTTGTCTGGCTGAAAACGCAGCACCACCACCCATTTTCCCTTCACGTCCAGGCCCTGGTAGGCATCGTAGTCCGGTACCTCGCCGAGGCCAGGGGCATCGATACCATAGCCGGCGAACACGACCGCAGCCGGCTCCACCCGACCGTTTCGCGACAGTGCCAGCGGCCGCCAGTCCCGGTTCACCTGGGGCTCGCCAGCCGAATCCACGCCGCCAATCGCCAGGGCGTTGCCATCATCCAGCTCGACGCCGGCGGTAAAAGGAAAGCGCTGGAACCAGCCGCCGTCATCTCCCGCGGGTTGCAGGCCCAGTTGTTCAAAAACCCTGGCTACATAACCCGTGGCCAGCCGCGCCCCGGCGCTACCGGTGAGACGGCCTTGCATATCGTCCGCGGCCAGCCGTTCAACGTGCATGCGAACGTCCTCCGCCCGTATGGCCTGGTCGGTGGTCTCCAGGCTGACATCGGGCAGGGTCTCCCCGCGCTGATCCAGATTCAAAGCAGCCAGGGCAGCGGCATGGTTCCAATCGCCCCAATAGATCTGGCTCTGTTTTTTTGCACCCCGGTTGGAGGTCCAGGCCAGATGCTGGCCATCGGGCGTAAACACCGGCAGTCCGTCAAAACCGGCGGCATCGGTGACGCGTACCGGCTCGTGCCTGCCCTGGGCATCCACCATGAACAGCTCGAAATTGGCGAACCCTTCCCGGTTGGAGGCGAAGATCACATATTCACCGCTGGGATGGAAATAAGGTGCCCAGGACATAACGCCCATATGGGTCAGGGCCTTCTCCTCGCCGGTGGCGAGATCCATAGTGTAGATTTCCGCCCGCGCACCATCCGGTGAAAAACGCCGCCAGACGATACGCCCGCCATCGGCGCTGAAAAACGGTCCGCCATCGTAACCGGGGGCCGAGGTCAGGCGCTTGAGATTCGAACCGTCCGCGTCCATGAGATAGAGGTCCATCATGTAGGCCGGATCGTGTTCGAAGCGCTTTGCCTCCTGCTCGCTCATTTCTGAGGAATAGGCCAGGCGGTTGGAGGCGAATACGATCTGGCTGCCATCCGGTGAGTAGGCGCCCTCGGCGTCGTATCCCCTGGTGTGAGTGAGATTGACATCCTGTCCCGTGGCACGGTCATGTACGAACAAATCGAATGCGGGATCGTAGTCCCAGGAATAGCGTCGCTGCTTTCCGGCGGCACGGAAGTCCAATTCGGCCTGCATCTTGTCGCGGGCCTGTGGGTCTTCATGAGTAGAGGCGTACAGGACTTTGTCGTTTCCCGGATGCACCCAGGCGCACGTGGTCTTGCCGATTCCCGGCGAGATCGGTTCCACGTCACCGGTTTCCAGATCCATCAGGAAAATCCGGTAGAACGGATTGGCTGGGTCACGCTCGGATTGAAAAACCATCAGGGTGCCATCGGCACTGAAATAGCCCTCCCCTGCCCTCTTTCCCTCGAAGGTTAGTTGACGAACGTTGTCGATGAAGACGGGTGATGGTTCGGCGAAAGCGGTGGTAGCGGCGAGCAGGAGAAGGCCAGGCGCGAACCGGCGCGGGTTTTCAATCACGGGCAGCTCCAGACGAGAATCCAGTGGGTTAGGAGCCTGTCCGAGAATGGAGAGCCTGATGCGGAAACGCCATTTTGGCCCATTCTCGGACAGGCTCCTGGGGATTGCTTAGTGTAGACCGTCGTCCATCCGATCGGTTGCATTGACTATTGTCATACAAAACCTTGGCTGGAATCCGGTTTTGATCTGCAATCGAGAGGCTTTACCCCCCGTTTCGAGGAAACCTGCCATGTACCGCCTTGTCCTGTTGGCCTTGCTGCTACTGCCACTGTCAATCCTAGCCGCCGATGCCTGCGTGGATTGCCACGCGAAGGACAGTCCTGGGGTGGTGGCGGACTGGAAGTCGAGCCGACACAGCGAGATGGGCGTGAGCTGCGCCATGTGCCATGGCACAGGCCATAAGAATGCCGATGACGCCGAGCGCGCGAACATGCCGACGGCCGAGACCTGTGGCGGCTGCCATGCCAATCGTCTTGAGGAATTCAGCAAAGGTAAGCACGCCTTCGCCTGGGCGGCCCTGAACGCCATGCCCACCACCCACGCCCTGCCCGTCGCGTTGACTGAAGGCATGAAGGGCTGCGGCGGCTGCCACAAGATCGGTCCCAAGGGCATAGACGAGGTCGCCAAGCTAAAGGCCAATGGCAATCGTTTCGGCCATGCCGCCTGCGATTCCTGTCACACGCGGCATACCTTTTCCGTCGAAGAAGCCCGCCAGCCCCAGGCCTGTCAGACCTGCCACATGGGATTTGATCACCCGCAATGGGAGATGTACTCCAGCTCCAAACACGGCGTACGCCACAGCCTGAAACAACTGGGCAAGATGCCCGAGCAAAGTGTCGCCCCCACCTGCCAGACCTGCCATATGCAAGAAGGCAATCACGAGGTACGCACGCCTTGGGGCTTCCTTGCCGTGCGCCTGCCGTTGCCCGAGGACCCGCAGTGGAAGGCTGACCAGGTCACCATTCTGCAAGCCCTGGGCGTGCTCGATCCCGAAGGCAATCCTACCCCGCGTCTGGAGGTCGTGAAGGCGGCCCAGGTCGCCCGCCTGACCCAGGAGGACTTCGACGCTGAACGTGCCAAGTTGATCAATGCCTGCTCGCAATGCCACTCAGAGAACTTCGCCAAAGGAGAGCTGGCCAAGGGCGACGATATGATCCGCGAGGTGGATCATCTGCTCGCCGAAGCGATTCGTATCATCGCCGGCCTGTACCAGGACGGCATCATTGAGAAACCCGAAGGTTACAGTTACGCCTTCCCGGATCTGCTCACCTTCCACGACGCACCTCGCCCCATTGAGCAACGCCTGTTCGTGATGCACCTGAAACACCGCATGCGGGCCTTCCAGGGTACCTTCCACGCCAATCCGGACTACGCCCTGTGGTACGGATGGAGCGAGATGATTCGCGATCTGGCGGAGATTAAGGAGATGGCGCACGACTTACGCGCAAAGGCCGGGAAGAGCTGAGGGCAACCGCGCCAGCACCCGCTTGAGGGCTATGACGAAACGCTGCCGGGGCCTCCGCCTGGCAGTGGCTTCGCGTCTGGCATTTCGGAGTTCATGGGTGTACATGGAAAAATAGGATCGGCTGTGTGAGTCCGTCGAACTCGAAACGCCGCAGCGTGTGAATCCAAGCAGCAACATTATCTTTGTCGCGATTCCTGAAGGCGTCGCCACGCCCGGCGAGAAAGCTTTCCCGTTCCTCCGAAATAAACCCGGCCCTGGCCGGCAGTCGCTGAATCTTTCGAATCAGCAATGGACCAGGCACGCTCGGTAGCGACACAATGGCCGTGAGTACCTCCACAAACACGGGAGCCCCTATGCCCATTTGATTTCCGTCACTTGCAACGGTGCTCTTGATCGCCACTCTGGCAACGAAAACACGTATTCCGACAACAGGAAAAAGCAATTATGGCGCAATTGATCCTGCTCTTGCTTATCGTCTTGGCGTCTGTGGTTATCTGCCATCAAATCGCAAAGAAACGTGGAGCCAATGCGGTGTTCTGGGGCGTGATGGGCGCCTTATTCGGCCCCTTGGCGATCCCTTTCGTGTTTTTGTCCAGACGCAAGACCAACTAAAGGGGTCCTTTCGCGGCCGTTCCAGCCACGACCTCCTGGCGCTCATCGACTTTCTGGTTCAGAGCTCGCGCCCACTTTTTCCTCCCCGTGACCGGATTTCGCCGTTCCGTGGCTGAATGGCGGCACTACCCATCCATCGTCCCGGCAGGGATTCCAGGTCCATATAGCCACGCCGATGCCCATAATCCGGCAGGCTCCCAGCACTCCAGATTTCCCAATTGCGGGTTCGCAATGCGAGCGGCCTCGCAGCTAGGGCAAACTTTCCGGTAGTCCAGGCTCGCCTCCAGCGGGCTTTTCCTCTCTTTCCTTCCGCGTTTTCATGAGGAGCCTGTCGTCATGCTTGACGCCTCCATGATCGAACTGTCTCGGTGGCAATTTGCCATCACGGCGCTCTACCACTTCCTGTTCGTCCCGCTCACTCTCGGTCTCACCTGGATCCTTGTGATCATGGAGTCGGTCTATGTGATGACCGGCAAGCAGGTCTACAAGGATATGACCAAATTTTGGGGCAAGCTGTTCGGCATCAACTTCGCCCTTGGGGTGACCACCGGCCTGACCATGGAGTTCGAGTTCGGTACCAACTGGTCCTACTACTCCCACTACGTGGGCGATGTGTTCGGCGCGCCCCTGGCCATCGAGGGACTGATGGCCTTCTTCCTCGAATCGACCTTTGTCGGCATGTTCTTCCTGGGTTGGGAACGCCTCACCAAGGTACAACACCTGGCGGTGACCTTCCTCACCGCCCTGGGCACCAACCTCTCTGCTCTGTGGATACTGATTGCCAATGGCTGGATGCAAAATCCGGTGGGGGCGGAATTCAGCGCCGAAACCATGCGCATGGAAATGACCAGCTTCGCAGACGTGTTCTTTAATCCCGTTGCGCAGGTGAAGTTCGTGCACACCGTGGCCGCGGGTTATGTGGCCGCATCGATGTTTGTCGCCGGCATCTCGGCGTTTTATCTGTTGAACAAACGCGACCTGGGTTTCGCCCGCCGTTCCATCGCGGTGGCGATGGGATTCGGCCTGGCGTCCATTTTGTCCGTGATCGTACTGGGCGACGAGTCCGGTTACGAAGTGGGAGAGGTGCAGAAGGTCAAACTCGCCGCCATCGAAGCGGAATGGAATACCGAGGAACCGCCAGCAGCCTTTACGCTGTTCGGTTGGCCTGACGACAAGGAGCAGGTCACCCATGGGGCGGTTAAGATTCCCTACGCCCTGGGAATCATCGCTACCCGATCGTTGGACGAAGAAGTCATCGGTATCCGCGATCTGCAAAAACGGGCGGAAAGCCGAATCCGTTCCGGTATCGAAGCCTACCGCGCCCTCGAAGTCATCCGCACCGGCGACGCCGACGAGGCCACCCAGGCCTTGTTCGATCAGCACAAGAAAGACCTGGGCTACGGTCTTCTGTTGAAACAATTCACACCCAGGGTGGTGGACGCTACCGAGGAGCAAATCGTTCAAGCCGCGCGTGGCACGATACCTGACGTAACGGTGATGTTCTGGTCTTTCCGCATCATGGTCTTCGCGGGCTTCGTCATGCTGTTCATGTTCACCGCAGGGTTTTACCTGATCGCCAAGCGGCGCCTGGAACGCCATCGTTGGCTGTTGCGCCTTTTCCTGTATGGCATCCCGCTACCCTGGATCGCCATCGAAACCGGCTGGCTGGTGGCGGAGTACGGCCGTCAGCCCTGGGCCATCGGTGAGGTACTGCCCACCTTTCTGGCGACCTCTTCCCTGACGGTCACCGATCTGATTATCAGCCTGTCGGGCTTCGTATTGTTCTACACCGTGCTGGCCGTGATTGAGCTGTTCCTGATGTTCAAATTCGCACGCCTGGGTCCCAGCTCCCTGCACAGCGGACGCTATCACTTCGAACAAACCACCGGCAGCGCCGCCCTGGAAGGGGTACCCGCCGAAGCCCGCAAAGATTGAAGGAGCCTTCGCCATGATTCTCGATTATGAAACCTTGAAGCTGGTCTGGTGGTTGCTGGTGGGCATCCTGCTGGTCGGCTTTGCCATCATGGACGGTATGGATATGGGTGTGGGCGCCCTATTGCCCTTCCTCGGTAAAAACGACGACGAACGCCGGGTCATCATCAATACCGTCGGTCCGCATTGGGACGGCAACCAGGTATGGTTCATCACCGCTGGTGGCGCAATCTTCGCCGCCTGGCCCGCGGTCTATGCCACCGCCTTCTCGGGTTTTTACTTCGCCATGATCCTGGTGCTGTTTGCACTGTTCCTGCGACCGGTCGGATTCGATTACCGCTCCAAATTGGATTCTCCCCGCTGGCGCAATACCTGGGACTGGGGACTGCTGGTCGGAAGCGGTGTGCCTGTACTGGTCTTCGGTGTGGCATTTGGCAATCTGTTACAGGGAGTTCCATTCCATTTCGACGATTTTATGCGACCCTGGTACAGCGGTAGCTTCTTCGCCCTGCTCAATCCCTTTGCCCTTGTGGCGGGCCTGGTGAGTCTGTCCATGATCGTCATGCACGGGGCGGTCTGGTTGCAAATGCGCGCCGCCGATCCCATCGCCAGCCGTGCCCGCAGTGCAACGCATATCGCGGGTACCGTTTTCCTGGTCAGCTTTGCCTTTGCCGGAATCTGGCTGGCCATGGGCATCGACGGCTACCGCATCGTCTCCGCACCGGATCACGCGGCGCTGCCCAACCCACTCAGGAAAGAGGTGGTGATTGCTGCCGGTGCGTGGCTGGAAAATTATGGCAACTATCCCTGGCTGTTGGCGGCACCGGCCCTGGCCTTTGGCAGTACTTTGCTCGCCATGCTGTTTACCGTGTTTCGCAAGGGGGGCTGGGCCTTCCTGATGACCTCACTGACCCAGACCGGGGTGATCTTCACCGCCGGTGTCTCAATGTTCCCCTTCGTGATGCCTTCCAGCACCCATCCGAATCACAGCTTGACCCTGTGGGATGCCTCTTCCAGTCATCTGACCTTGAACGTGATGTTTATCGCCGCGGTGGTCTTCGTGCCTATCGTGGTTTCCTACACCGCCTGGAACTTTTACAAGATGTGGCGTGTGGTGACCGTGGAAGAAATTCGCGATCAGACACATCTGGCCTATTAACCACCGGAGGCAATCGCTATGTGGTATTTCACTTGGATCTTGGGCGTGCTGCTGGCGCTGGCCTTGGGCGTTATCAATGTCATGTGGCTGGAAACGGAGCGCTGCCTGGATGACGAGATCTGCGAAGGCGCAGACTGACAAACCCCCATGGAAACCCTCGATACATCCGCCTGGCTCAAAGCGCAGCGCCCGCAGGTAGCGGGGCCGCTGCGCGCCGCCGCGATCGCCGGTGCCACCGCCGGGTCCCTGGCAGTGGTTCAGGCATGGGGCTTGGCCTGGGTGGTGGATGGCGCGGTATTCGGTGGGCAGGGCCTAACGCAGTTGATGCCCTGGCTGTGGGTGTTGTTGCCGGTGTTCGCGCTGCGCGCGGCCCTTCAATGGCGTGCCGACCGTTGGGCCTTCCAGGCCGCGCAACAGATCAAGCGCTCGGTTCGTTCCCGCTTGCTGGAACAGTTTCGCGTACTCGGCCCGGCGGGGTTGGCAGAGGAACGCAGCGGCGAGCTGGCGAGTGTCCTGGTAGACAGTGTGGAGGGATTGGAACCCTATTTCGCGCGCTACCTGCCCGCTGTCGCCCTCGTTGGGGTGATTCCATTAGTGCTGCTGGTGGCGGTATTGCCCGCGGACTGGCTGTCGGCACTGGTTCTTCTAGTCACCGCCCCCCTGATCCCTTTGTTCATGATACTGATCGGCAATGGTGCAGAACGACTCAACCGACGCCAATGGCGAGTACTGACGCGTTTGGGAGGTCGTTTTCTGGACGTGCTCCAGGGGCTGACCACGCTGAAGATCTTCAACGCCAGTCGGCGCGAGGCAGAGGCTATTGCCCGATCGTCCGACGCGTTTCGGCGCAACACCATGGCAGTGCTTCGTCTGGCTTTTCTCTCGTCGGCGGTCTTGGAATTCTTTACCGCCATCAGCATTGCCGTTATCGCAGTGTTCATTGGCTTCCGACTTTTGAACGGTGAGATGGACTTTTTCCACGGCTTCTTCGTCCTGTTGCTGGCACCGGAGTTCTACCTGCCGTTGCGTAATCTCGGGGCACAGCATCACGCCCGTATGGAGACAGTGGGTGCAGCCGAGGACATTGTTCGCCTGTTGCAGCGCAAGCCGTACATTCCGCCCGCCGTCATGGAGAGGACGCCGATACCCACACTGGCGGATATTCATTTCAAGGGGGTGGGTTTTCGCTATCCTGACGGACGCCTGGGTCTGGAGGGCCTGAATATCACGCTGCCGGCCGGCCGGCACACCGTATTGGTGGGACCGAGCGGCGCGGGCAAAAGTACGCTGGTAGCGCTTTTGCTGCGTTTCATCCCGCCCACACAAGGGCAAATCCTGCTCGGCTCCACTCCCCTGGAAAATATCGGCTATGCGGACTGGCAACGCAAAGTTGCCTGGATTTCACAAAGACCGAGGCTATTTTCCACCAGCGTAAGAGAAAACATCCGACTCGGCGAACCCGGCGCAGATGATCGCGCGATTCAAACAGCCGCGGAGAAGGCCCTGGCCTGGGACTTCATAAAAGAGCTGCCCGATGGACTTGATACACGCCTGGGCGACGGCGGTCATCCTCTGTCTGGGGGGGAGAGACAGCGTATCGCCATCGCTCGGGCAATGCTGCGCTACAGCCCCATCGTGGTATTGGACGAACCTACCGCTCATTTGGACACAGAAGCCGAGAAACAGGTTCGACAGGCATTGAAATCCCTGACCCGCAATCGCACCGTCGTTTCTGTGGTGCACCGCCTCGGTGGGGTGGGCGACGTGGACCAGGTAGTGGTACTCGATGCCGGACGTCTGGTCGAAGCCGGATGCCCCGACCCGCTTTCCCAAGGTGTCGATCGCTACCAGGAACTTTTGGTGAAGCAGGCGTGAAGGTTTTTCTCCGCCTGCTGGGATTGTATCGAAACTATCGGGGCTGGCTGCTGCTTGGAGCCTTCTTGTCCTTGCTCACCGTTTTGGCCAATGTGGGCCTGTTGGCGATCTCCGGCTGGTTCATCACGGCCATGGGGGTGGCCGGCGCGAGCGGGGCGGCAATCAATTATTTCACCCCCGCGGCAATCATCCGCGCCCTGGCGATCTCCCGAACGGCTGGACGCTATGGGGAAAGAATCATCACCCATGAGGCCACCTTCCGCCTCATTTCCGCCTTGAGGGTCTGGTTTTACCGTAAGATAGAGCCTTTGGCTCCTGCAGGATTGGAAGACCGGCATAGCGGTGATCTGCTGACACGCATCCAAAAGGATGTGGACCGGCTCGATCGCTTCTATCTGCGTCTGTTACTGCCGGTGACCGTTGCCGCAGCCGCACTACTGATCTTCAGCGCATTCCTTGCTCACTATGACGCATTGATCGCAGGCACAATCCTTAGCCTGTTACTGATCGGCGGCATCGCATTGCCACTGCTGGGCAACCGGTTTAGCGAGAGGGCCTCTGTCCGAGAGTTGAAGGAAAGTTCTCGAGTACGCCAGCTCACCATCGAGTTCGTTCAAGGCATGGCCGACCTGATCAATGCCGGCTCAGACAGACGTGCCTCGAAGGCCATCGAGCAAGCCTCAGACGCTTGGCTTGCCAGCCAGGACCACTTGCATCGCAGTGCCAGCATCACTCAGGCAGCCATGTTTTTACTCGCCGGTCTTGCCGCATGGGCTACCCTGATGCTGGGCCTGCCTTTGTTGCAGGCCGGTCAACTCGATGGGCCGCAACTGGCAATGCTGGTCCTCGCCGCCCTGGCGGGTTTCGAAATCGTTGCGCCTTTACCGGCCGCCTTTCAAGCCTGGCCTGAGAGCCGCGAGTCCGCCAAGCGCCTATTTGAGATAACCGGGCAGCCGATCGCTTTACCCGACCCCGCGCATCCGTGTTTGCCAATGGGTCCTCTGGAATTTCGGTTTGACGATGTGCATCTTCAGTATCACCGGGACGCACATCAGGCCGTGTTACGCGGCGTCGATCTGGTCTTGGCACCAGGAAGTCGCACCCTGCTGGTTGGCGAAAATGGCGCCGGCAAGAGTAGTCTCGTCAACCTTATGCTCCGTTTGCGAGACCCAAGTCACGGCCGAATCATGCTGGGCGGCGTCGATCTGCGCGACTGGGATCCAGGCGAGCTTCGGGATCGGGTCGCGGTGGTTTCCCAACACAGCCATTTGTTCGCGGCCAGTATTGCCGACAACCTGCGCATAGCACGGCCGGATGCCAGCCAGGAACAGTTGGAAATCGCCTGTCGAACAGCTCAAATTCACGATTTCATTGCACAGCTACCCGAGGGTTACGAAACCTGGCTGGGAGAGACCGGTGTCAATCTATCCGGGGGACAAGCCAGACGAATCGCCGTGGCCCGCGCCTTACTCAAGCGCTCTCCCATCCTGATATTGGACGAACCAACGGAGGGGTTGGACAACGAAACGAGCACCCGATTGATAAGCAGCCTGGATCGCTTCTCCGAGGGACGTACGGTGTTGTGGATTTCCCACCTGCCGGTGTTAGGGAACGCCTTTGATCAATGCCTTCGACTTGACCAGGGCAGCTTGAGTCAGCAGTAATTGACTGCAATGCCTGATCAGAGACCCCGCTCCTGCATATGGCTCCAGCCGGGATAATACCCTAATATTCGTAAGATCCGATGTTATCGTTGAGCCATCTGTCCTGCGTAGCATTCACAAGCCTCAGGCTTTCCTCAGCTAGAGCGGGATCAGAGTGTCCTTTTAGTTTCGTACCAAAGAGGTCGCCATATGCGCGCCGTCATCCGTGTCTTTTTCAAGGGTATCCGCCTAGTGGTCGGACCGATGCTTCTAGCCTATGAAGCACTTGCCTCGCGGCGTCCCAAACTCGACCAACCCCAGCAGGAGGCGCTGAATGACAAGACGAAAGGGCTTACTCTGTACCAATTCAAGACCTGTCCATTCTGCGTAAAGGTGCGCGTACGCGCTACCCGCTTGGGAATACAACTGAACAAACGGGATGCCCAGCACGATTCACAAGCTCGCGAAGAACTATTGGCCGGAGGCGGCGAAGTGAAAGTTCCCTGCCTAAGGATCGAAGGAGAAAAGGGTGAGAAACAGTGGATGTATGAATCTGATGCGATCGTGAGTTACTTGGAGCAGTTAGCCACAAGCTAATCTCGTATTTATTTAAATTCTGCCGGATTCCCCCGGCAACCGCGGGAATCCGGCAGTGAACTGAACAAGTGGGTCAAGTCTTGCGCCTGAAGTGTCTTAAACCCCCGTCTACAGGGACCGGATTCTCCTGATCAGATATCCAGATTTTCCACCGACAAGGCATTTTTCTCGATGAATTGCCTGCGAGGTTCAACCTGATCACCCATCAGAGTAGTAAACACCTCGTCTGCCGCTACGGCGTCTTCGATATTGACGAGCATCATGCGGCGGGTATCGGGATTCATTGTGGTATCCCAGAGCTGTTCCGGGTTCATCTCGCCCAACCCCTTATAACGCTGGATCTGCTGTCCACGCTTTGCCTCCGACAAAAGCCATTCCAGACCCTGCGAAAATGCGTCTACCTCCATGCGTTTTTCACCCCGGCTGACATAAGCACCCGCCTCTAAAAGACCATCCAATTGATCGCGCAAGGCAGCAATAGCGCGGTATTCAGCAGATCCGAAAAATTCGGAAGAAATCTCACCGGTGTTTTCTACACCATGTACCAATTTTCCCCATAGGATCGTCCAATGGTCTTCTTCTCCATTGTGTGCACCAAGCTCCAGTCGATAGCGGGGAGCACTCCAGCGATCGGTGTTGATTCGCGCTTGGAGCTGTTCCAACCACGAGGGCAAACCCTCCGGCACTTTTCCAGGCTCCACATTCAATCTTGGTAGATAGATCATGGCGTTGAGAATTTCCGAATCAACCTTTCGGGACAACCGATTGACGATTGCGACAACGGAAAGATAGCGATTTGCCAGTTCCTCCAGAGCCGTCCCTTGAATCGGTGGCGCCTCAGGGCTCACATAAAGCGCGGCATTTTCCAGTGCCAGATTCAGCAGATAGGCATTCAGTTCGGCATCGTCCTTTACATAATGTTCCTGTTTGCCTTTCTTAACCTTGTACAGAGGTGGCTGGGCAATATAGACATGGCCCCGTTCGATCAATTCCGGCATTTGCCGATAGAAGAAGGTCAACAACAAGGTACGTATATGCGAACCGTCTACGTCCGCGTCCGTCATGATAATGATCCGGTGATAACGTAGTTTATCTGGGTTGTAATCCTCTCGCCCGATACCGCAGCCAAGCGCGGTGATCAAGGTACCGACTTCCTGGGAGGACAGCATCTTGTCGAAACGGGCCTTTTCTACATTCAGGATCTTCCCCTTCAGGGGCAGGATCGCTTGCGTCTGTCGTGAGCGTCCCTGTTTGGCGGAACCGCCAGCGGAATCGCCCTCCACCAGAAACAGCTCTGAAAGGGCTGGGTCTTTTTCCTGGCAGTCAGCCAGTTTTCCCGGCAGCCCAGCAATATCCAAGGCTCCCTTTCTTCGAGTCATTTCACGGGCTTTGCGGGCCGCTTCACGGGCGCGCGCAGCGTCCACAATCTTACCGGCGATTGCCTTGGAATCGCCTGGGTTCTCTTCCAAGAATTCGGAGAGATACTCAGCAAAGGCCGATTCCACAATGCCCTTTACCTCCGACGATACCAACTTATCCTTGGTTTGAGACGAGAACTTTGGGTCAGGCACCTTGACAGAAAGCACGGCAGTAATACCTTCGCGAGCATCATCGCCTACGACGCTCACCTTGCTCTTCTTTGCCAGACCTTCTCGCTCTATGTATTGGTTCAGGGTTCGCGTCAACGCGCTGCGAAACCCAGCCAAATGCGTGCCGCCGTCTCGCTGCGGGATGTTATTGGTAAAACAGAAAATATTCTCTTGATAGGAATCGTTCCACTGCATAGCCAACTCTACACCTACGCCTTGGCGCTCTGTTGTGCAGTAGATTACGTTGGGATGCAAGGGAGTCTTGTTCCGATTGAGATGTTCTACGAAGGCACGAATGCCTCCTTCATACTCAAAGATCACTTCTTTGTCGCTTCGCTCGTCTAGCAACCGGATGCGGACCCCAGAATTCAGGAAAGACAGTTCGCGCAGGCGCTTGGCGAGAACATCGTAGTGAAACTCGATATTCTTGAATATGTTGGCGCTAGGCTTGAAGTGTATTTCGGTCCCGCCACCCTCGGTTGTACCGATCTCCGCCAGAGGAGCCAATGGTTCACCGTTAGAATATTCTTGACGGTATTTCGTTCCTGCCTTACGTACCGTGAGTATCAACGTCTCGGACAAGGCGTTGACCACTGAAACGCCGACGCCGTGCAGACCTCCGGAAACCTTGTAGGAGTTGTCATCGAACTTTCCACCGGCATGGAGCACCGTCATGATGACTTCTGCGGCGGAACGGCCCTCTTCCTTATGGATATCCACCGGGATGCCTCGACCGTCATCGGTAACGGTAATAGATTCGTCGCTATGGATGGTGACCTGAATTTCCTTGCAGTACCCAGCAAGTGCTTCATCGATTGAATTGTCCACCACCTCGAACACCATGTGATGTAAGCCGGTGCCATCGTCGGTGTCTCCGATATACATCCCCGGTCGCTTACGCACAGCATCCAAGCCCTTCAGCACCTTGATATTATTGGAGTCGTAGGTTTTTCCGTCGTCTGACATGTAGTGCTACTCGCTGAAGAACAGGCGTAAGCGCCTTGTGTGATTATATCATTGCGGCTTGACCTTAGGCTCCTAACCCTTTTCCGACTAGCCTTCAGATTCAGGTTCGGGTGAAACGCCCATGTTCCACGTGGAACATGATGGGACTCTCTCCCCTATTCCCAACAGATTCTATCAGTCCTTTTCCATCGAGATCCGTAAGTAGAGATTGAACGCCTGAGCCCATGAGATAACGTACAAAACGTTTTTGACGTGTCCCATCCAGTTCTGCAGTAAAGTCATCCACGACTAAGATCCCCCAACTCCCTTTGCTATCTTTCAGATGTTTGAGTTGCGCAATATTAGCGGCGCAGATCAAAAGTTTTTGTTCCCCTCGAGACAACGCAGTACTCCAATCGATCCCCCCGACAAGAAATCGCAAGTCAAAACGCTGAGGTCCATAATAAGTAAAACCTAAACGAAGATCTTGTTCTCGACTACGAATCAACTGATCTTTCAATGCCATCTCCTTCTGCCATCCTTGGTTGATGGAGATTTCTATTGTCAACGCCGCATCCAGAAGTGATTCAAAGGCTTCTTCGAGCCATGGGCGAATTCCTTCCAGGTACCGTCGGCGAAATTCATTTATCTTTTCACCGTAATTGACAAAACTCTCATCCCAAGCGAATGCGGCCGAAGAGTTGCCGAGTTTCAATGCCGCGTTGCGTTGCTTAAGTATCCGGTTGAAGCTCCGCCATGAGTTGACGTAATCGTGTTCCACGTGGAACACTCCCCAGTCAACAAACTGTCGTCGATACTCTGGTGATCCTTCAAGTAGAACGTGGCTATTCGGCGCAACGAGTTGCAACGGCAAGATTTCTGCAATTGAGGATATGGGTACATCCCCTTCTTCCCTGGATGAGCGCGCGCGTACTCTACCCCTGCTCGGGATTCCAACTCCGATGTTGAGCCTGGTGGACTCCCCGTAGAGATCAGGGACCGCGATACCTACATTGACGATAGCTTCTTTCTCTCCTCGAGTTATCACTTCACTGTTTCTATGCGTGCGGAAAGATCTGCCTCGAGAGGCGAAAAACAATGCTTCCGCCAAGCTGGATTTTCCACTGGCGTTGCCTCCGCTGACTATATTGATTCCTTCAACCAGCCCTTCGAGACATTCGTCCCGAAAGTTCCTGAAGCAATTTAGATACACAGACTCGATCATCTATCCAAATCCACAAAAAAAGAGCGTCTCCACGGACGCTCTTTCTGCAGGAAAACCATTCCCATCAGGATTCATTACAATCTCATCGGCATGATCACGTACTTGCTTACCCGATCCTCTTCCTCATCGACGATCAAGCAACTGCTGTCGGAGTCCTTCATCCAGAGCACGCACTTCTCCGTGTTGCCGGAATTGAGAGCGTCTTGGAGGTAACTGACATTAAAGCCAATCTGCAGGGGATCGCCTACATACTCCACCTCCAGCTCTTCCTCAGCAATCTCCTGCTCCGGGTTGTGCGCAGTCAAGCCCAGCCAATTCTCGGTCAACTCCACGCGTACACCGCGGTACTTCTCGTTCGATAGTATCGAGGCGCGATTCAGCGCGCCCCTCAGTTGAACGCGATCCGCTACAACACTGTGCTCCCCCACCACGGGCAAAACCCGCTCATAGTTAGGGAATCGGCCATCGATCAACTTTGAGGTAAACCGATAACCTGGCAGTTCAATCTGAATCTGCTTGCTGCCCAGGCGAACCGCTATCTTCTCATCCGTATGCTCCAACAATCGCATCAACTCGATTACGCCCTTCCTCGGCACGATAACCTGTCTGAGCTCGTCGCTGCTAAAGTCAATTTTTTCTTCTGAAAGCGCCATCCGGTGGCCATCCGTTGCAACTGCCCGTAACACCCTGTCACCAACCTCAAGTAACAGACCATTCAGGAAAAAACGGACATCCTGGTGAGCCATGCAAAAATGCGTGCTATCGATTAAACGCCGAAGAACTGACTGGGGCAACTCAAGTAATTCACCATCTTCCACCACTTCGGCAACCGGGAAATCGTCCGCTGGAAGAGTGCTCAAGGTGAAACGGCTTCTACCCGATTTAACGACCAGACGATCTCCATCCAAATGGATATCCAATACGGAATCATCCGGCAGGGAACGACAGATATCCGCCAATTTCTTCGAAGGAACGGTGGTCACCCCACTCTCACCGTCGATAGCGGACATTGACGCCATCATCTCTACTTCCAGATCGCTGCCAACAATGGAGAGCCGTCCCTCTTCCAGGTCCAGCAACAGATTGGCCAACACCGGCAAGGTCTGGCGTTTTTCAACCACGCCCAGCACCTGTTGAACCGGTCTCAGCAATGCATCCCTAGAGATCTGAAATCGCATCAATCTGCCTCACTTTTGTAGTCATTTCCCCATTCCAGCTCTCTTCGCTTCGGGGCCTTCCCAAAGTTTAGCGCGCATCTCTCAACCCGAAAGCATACGCAACAAAATCTCGTAATCTTCCGCCACCGGTTGTTCACTCTCTCTCAACTTGGCTATCTGTCTACAAGCATGCATTACCGTCGTATGGTCCCTGCCTCCAAAGGCGGTGCCTATTTCCGGCAAGCTATGGCTCGTCAATTCTTTGGCCAAGGACATGGCAATCTGTCTCGGCCTGGCAATCGAGCGCGTGCGCTTTGCCGACAACAAATCACTCTGGCGAATTCGAAAATGCTGCGCTACTACCTTCTGAATGTTCTCAATGGTGACCATTTTGTCCTGACTGGCTATCAGGTCACGCAAAGACTCCTTGGCGAAATCTACTGTAATCTCCTGGCCGGTGAACTCCGCATTTGCCGCCACACGTCGCAAAGCCCCTTCCAACTCACGAACGTTGGAACGAATCCGCTTGGCCAGAAAAAAAGCCACGTCATCGTTGAGGCCAAAACCTGCCAGTTTCGCCTTGCTCTTGAGAATGGCGACTCGGGTTTCCAGATCCGGTGGCTCCATTTGTACTGTCAGGCCCCAGCCGAACCGCGTCTTCAAGCGATCCTCCAGGCCATTGACTTCCTTTGGATAACGGTCGCAGGTCAGCACGATCTGCTGTTCACTATCCAGTAAGGCATTGAAGGTATGAAAAAACTCTTCCTGAGAACGCTCTTTGCCGGCAAAGAACTGTATGTCGTCGATGAGCAATGCGTTCACGGAACGATAGTGCCGTTTGAATTCATTCATGGCGTTGTGTTGCAAGGCCGTTACCATGTCTGCAACAAACTGCTCGGAATTCAGGTACAGAACCCGGCTGTTGGGATTGATCTCCTGCATGAGATTACCCAAAGCGTGCATCAGGTGTGTCTTCCCTAATCCAGAACCACCGTACAAAAATAAAGGGTTGTAAGCCTTACCCGCATTCTCGCCAACCTGGTGCGCCGCAGCGCGTGCGAGCTGATTGGATTTGCCTTCCACAAAGGAATCGAAGGTGAACCCGCCATTGAGATTGGTTTTGAAACTGGAAGATTTGCCCCTGCCTGCGCCAACCAGACCTGCCTTCCCACCGAGTACACTATTTCCATTGCTCCCGGAACCATTATTTCCCTTACCTTTTGCGCTCGCTCGCCGATTGTTTTCATCCGGTGTGCCGATCTTCAACTCCACGGCGACCGGCTCACCGTTATTCAGGCTAAGCAACAGTTCCTCTATGCGCTCCTTGAAATGGTCACGCACCCAATCCAACACGAAACGATTCGGGGCCAACAGACGCACTCTGTCGTCATCCTCGACCGCCAGCAGCGGCCGAATCCAGGTACTGAATTGCTGCCCGGACAATTCGCCCTCCAGACGTTCACAGCACCGTTTCCACAGGGAATAATCGACCACAAGGCAACTCCAGCAACCAAAACGTTACCTGACGATCCGCGCCTGACGATCCGAATACAGGACCCGAGCCGGTGCGAAAGGGAAGAGAGGGCCCAATGGGCACCAAAAAGAGAACCAACAAAGAACGCAACACTGGCGATTCTTCTACGGCGAAAGGCACCTTGGCCGTGCTGCAAGAACGTCGCTCTGATAACGAGCCATTCGTTTTTTCCATCATTTCAATGCCTGCTCCCTGCAAACCAAGGGCAACCAGTTTATCCAAGATTGCCGCCCCGTACTAGGGCGGGAAACCGTGTGTCAGGGCATCAGAAACCCCTTGCTCTACTTGACAAAACGGTCCCCAAGCCGTAGATTTGTCGCCCTTTGCGATGGTTCATCCATTGCGTATCTACTTTCAAGTGAACTGCCGCCATGAAACGTACTTTCCAGCCTAGCAGACTCAAACGCGCCCGCACTCACGGTTTCCGAGCACGCATGGCAACCAAGAACGGCCGCCGCGTATTGGCTGCCCGCCGCGCCAAGGGCCGTAAGCGCCTCACCGTGGATTGACATCTGATTCGCCTTGGCCGGCTCCCCGGCGGGTTTTCCTAGAACGTCGCGCCTCACCCGTCCGGGGCAGTTCAAAAGGGTCTTCGCCGACCCATTACGAACCAGCGACGACTGCCTTACCCTACTGGCACGCCCAAACGGGTTGGACCAACCAAGGCTCGGCTTGGCAATAGCCAAGAAGCACGTCCGTCTTGCCCACGACAGGAACCGTCTCAAACGCCAGATCCGGGAATTTTTCCGCGTTCATCGCCTGGAGTATCCCGCCGTAGATCTGGTCATATTGGCTCGTCACGGAATTCACGCCAAGAGCAATGAGCAGATTCGTCGCTCTTTGCAAACACACCTGAATCGGCTGCGAAAGCAATGCGCAAATTCCTGACTCTGCTGATTCGGGCATATCAGTTGACGCTGAGCCCATTTCTCGGACAGCACTGCCGATTCCATCCGACCTGTTCGGCCTACGCCATCGAGGCGATCGAGCGTCATGGTGCAGCCCGCGGTAGCTGGCTGGCCCTGCGCAGGATCTCCCGTTGTCATCCCTGGCATCCCGGCGGTATCGATCCGGTCCCGGAAAAACCACAGAAATCGTAGATTATGGATACCCAGCGCCTGCTCCTGTTTATTGGCCTGTCATTTGTTCTCCTGCTCATCTGGGAGCAGTGGCAGAAGGCAAACCAACCCCCTCCCGCCCCCGCGAGCACACCAGCTGCAATGGTCGGCGAACAGCCGCCAAGCGCTCCGGGTGAAACCGCGTCCGTCCCGGTTCCCGGTGACAATGCCAGCGTACCTGCGGTCGCCAGTCCAATTGCTGATTCTCCCCTGCTCCAAAGCGGGCAAAGCATCCAGGTCGAGACCGACGTGATGAGTATCCGTCTGGACACCCGCGGGGGTGACCTGCGAGAGGTCTACCTGAAGGACTATCCTGTCAGCGTGGACAAACCCGAAGAACCGTTCCGCTTGATGGACGACAAGCTCCCCAACCTGTTCATCGCCCATTCCGGCCTGCGCGGCTCGCCCGGCAAGGACGAGTCCGAGAAGCGACTCGACCACAGCAACGCCGTCTACACGGTACCCAAGACCGACTATACACTCGGTGCCGGAAATAATGTCCTCAAGGTGGTCATGACGCGGGCCCTGGAAAACGGCCTCTCTGTGATCAAAACCTACACTTTTACCCGCAGCAGTCACCTGATCCACGTCGACCATGAGCTGCGCAACAACAGTGATCAACCCTGGCGCGGCAGTCAATACCGCCTGCTCGAACGCACCCAGGTCGCCGAAGGCACTGCCACTCAATTCGTGTACACCTATATGGGTGCGGTGATCTACTCGCCGGAAGAAAAATACGAAAAGGTTGACTTTGCCGATATCAAAGAAGGTGAACTCCGCCAGGGACGCAGCGTCACCGATGGCTGGATCGCCATGATCCAGCACTATTTCCTCGGCGCCTGGATACCCAACCCAGGGGAGAGCGACCTTTTCTATAGCCGTTACATTCCGGACAACGTCCGTTATCAGATCGGCATGGTCTCCACACCCACCGTCGAAGTGCAGCCCGGCCAGACGGCCGTGTTCACCTCACGCCTGTATGTGGGGCCGAAGGTCCAAAGCGTTTTGGAAGACATTGCACCTGGTCTGGAACTCACCGCCGACTACGGCAGCCTCACCTTTATCGCCAAGCCGTTGTTCTGGTTACTGGATCAAATCCACAACATCGTCCAGAACTGGGGCGTCGCCATTATCCTGGTCACCCTCCTGATCAAGCTGGCCTTCTACAAGCTCTCCGAGACCAGTTATCGTTCCATGGCCAATATGCGCAAGCTTCAACCCCGCTTGCAATCCCTGAAAGAACGCTACGGTGACGACAAGCAACGCCTGAATCAGGCGATGATGGATCTCTACAAGACCGAAAAAATCAATCCCCTGGGTGGCTGTCTGCCGATACTGGTTCAGATCCCGGTTTTCATCGCCTTGTACTGGGTCTTGCTGGAAAGCGTCGAATTGCGCCAGGCGCCCTTCTTTCTCTGGATCAACGACCTGTCAACCCCCGACCCCTACTTCGTCCTGCCCTTGATCATGGGCGTGACCATGTTCATCCAGCAGAAACTCAATCCGGCTCCTCTGGACCCGCTTCAGGCCAAGGTCATGATGATACTGCCAGTGGTGTTCACCGTGTTCTTTGCCTTCTTCCCCTCCGGCCTGGTGCTCTACTGGGTGGTCAACAACACCCTTTCCATCGCCCAACAGTGGGTGATCACCAAGCGTATCGAAGGGGGCGCCAAGGCCTGATCGGCCTATGAGCAATAGTCCGACCGACACCATCACCGCTATTGCCACGCCCTCCGGGCGCGGCGCGGTGGGCATAGTCCGTGTATCAGGCCCTAACAGCGCCGGCATCGCCCGCGCCCTACTCGGCCGACTGCCCGCACCACGAAAGGCCCATTTCGGGCCATTTCTCGATGCCGACGGCCAACCTCTGGATCACGGTATCGCCATCTGGTTTCCCGGCCCCGCCTCATTCACTGGCGAAGATGTACTAGAACTTCAAGGCCATGGCGGCCCCATAGTCCTCGACTTGCTCCTGCAACGAGCGCTGAGCCTGGGCGCCCGAGCGGCCAGACCGGGCGAATTCTCCGAACGCGCCTTTGTCAACGGCAAGATCGATCTGGCCCAGGCCGAGGCAATCGCCGACCTCATCGACGCCTCTACCCGTCAGGCGGCACTTGCTGCCGTACGTTCCTTACAGGGCGAATTCTCCGAACACATCCATAACCTGGTGGACGAACTGATCCGCTTACGCACCTTCGTCGAGGCCAGTCTGGATTTTTCCGACGAGGACATCGATTTCCTCACCGAGGGTCACATTGCCGAACAGGTCCACGGCCTGCGCAAGCGTATCGCTGAAATCCAGAAACTCGCCGGGCAGGGACGTATCCTCCGCGACGGCATTCATGTGGTCCTCGCCGGACGACCCAATGCCGGAAAATCCACCCTGCTCAACCGCTTGGCTGGAAGAGAAAGCGCTATCGTCACCGATATACCCGGCACCACCCGTGACATCCTGCGCGAACCCATACAGCTTGAGGGTGTACCGCTGCATCTGGTGGATACTGCGGGCCTGCGCGAAGACAGCATCGATCCGGTGGAACAGGAAGGCGTGCGCCGAGCCCGCCGGGAAATCGAACAGGCTGATCGAATCCTGTTATTGGTGGACGACAACGATCGGCCCGAACAGGCCGAGGCCGCACTGTTGGCCGACCTGCCCCAGCAACATGCCCGTATCACTGTCTTACGTACGAAAATCGACCGCAGCGGTCACGCCCCGGCCTTGTCCAGGAGCACTATCGGCGAGCGTATCCACCTGTCTGCCCACACCGGTGCGGGCATGGAACTACTGCGCAATCACCTGCTTTCCTGCGTCGGCTACCAAGCCGCCGGGGAACACAGCTTTATGGCCCGACGCCGACACCTGGATGCACTCAGCCGTGCACAACAGACCGTAGTCAACGCCGAAACACTATTGGTCGAGGGCCACACTGCGGAATTGGTGGCGGAGGAATTGCGTGCCGCCCAGGAGTCCCTGAGCGAAATCACAGGACAATTCACCAGCGACGATCTGCTGGGAAAGATCTTTTCGAGTTTTTGTATCGGGAAATAAGCGCCAACCAAGGATCAGGGCAACAGGTCTGCCACAAGAATGGGATTTTCCTTTGCCACCAGGGGAGCGATAGTCTCGTGTCGCGCCAAGACCCTACGCTCCGTGTACATTCCACCGGACGGCCTGCGGTAAACCTCAAGACTTGCATCACGCAGATTCGCCAGCCAATACTCCTGCACCCCATTGCGGACGTACATCATCGCCTTGCTGCCACGATCAAATGCCAGGGTAGTATCGGACACTTCCACTACCAGCACAGCAAGCCGAGGGTGCTGCCCGGCATAATCACGGATACCACCCTTCACTACCGCAACATCAGGTTCTGGCTCAGAGAAATCGTCCAGCGCCAGGGGCATCTGACTGCGCACGTGGTAGTCGGAAGAAAAACATTGGCGCAATGCCTCCGCCACCAATGCCGTCCCCGTGGCATGAGGGCTCTTTTGTGGCGTCATCTCCAGAATCTCTCCATCGACCAGTTCAACTCGCGCGTCCATGGGAAAAACACCCGAATCGACCATCCGATCATATTCTTCCCGCGTCCAGCGATGCAGACTACGACTCAGCTCACTCATGACCATTTTTGCATCTGGTTTCAAGATAACCAAATAGTACACCAACTCCGCAATTGTGATCGAAGAACTGGCGGGAATCAGTAAACCATGCAAACCAGCCTCTACCGATGTCTCAAAGCGCATTCCTCAGACCGACAATAATCGTAACCAATCAGCTACCACCGAGTTGAACGGAGAGTCGTGAGGTTGCGGAAGGAGGCCAGCGCCAGGGGTGGGTTCCATTGCGACGAACGCCTTTCACAAAGATGTGAAAAGCAGGACCTGCAAGCGACACAGGATAGCGCTAGCGCGGCAGGACTGCATCCAAGCACGCGTCTCCTTGAGCAAACCGCCATCCCTGTGCGGGTCATGCCCGATGTGCTGAACAGTTAGAACAAACGCGACCATCAATCCCTCACACAATCCACATAATACTTCGTCGATCCGTCGATTTGCCCTTTGACCAAGCCGTGGATGTCGGTCTCAAAACCGGGAAACTGCTCATTGAATTCGCGGGCAAAATCCAGATAACGAACGATGGTCTCATTGAAACGCTCGCCGGGTATCAGCAACGGAATGCCAGGCGGATAGGGCGTCAGCAAAATACTGGTGATACGGCCGACCAGCTTGTCGACCTCGACCCGTTCTATCTCCCGCCGGGCCATGCAGGCGAAGGCGTCAGAGGGTTTCATCGCCACCTCCATGTCGGACAGATACATCTGTGTGGTTAGGCGGGCAACATCGTTTTCCTTGTAAAAGCCGTGGATACGCTCACACAGATCCTTCAGACCAATGCGTTCGTAACGCGGATACTTGGCGACAAATTCCGGCAACACCCGCCATAGCGGGCGGTTTTCATCATAGTCGTCCTTGAACTGCTGCAACTCGGTCACCATGGTGTTCCAACGGCCCTTGGTGATGCCGATGGTAAACATGATGAAGAATGAATAAAGGCCGGTTTTTTCTACCACAATACCGTGTTCTGCCAGGTATTTCGTCACCACACTGGCGGGGATGCCCCAGTCGTGAAAATCGCCCTCCACATCCAGACCCGGCGTAATGACCGTGGCCTTGATCGGATCGAGCATATTGAAACCCGGTTCCAGATTCTCAAAACCGTGCCAACGTTCCCCGGCACGCAGCACCCAGTCCTCCCGCTCGCCTATCCCCTCATCCGCCAATTCCTCCGGCCCCCAGACCTTAAACCACCAGGAATCACCGAATTCCTCATCCACCTTGCGCATCGAACGTCGAAAATCCAGGGCCTCCAGGATGGATTCCTCCACCAGGGCGGTACCACCAGGCGGTTCCATCATGGCCGCCGCCACATCGCAGGAGGCGATGATGGCATACTGCGGCGAAGTGGACATGTGCATTAAAAAAGCCTCGTTGAACACGTCGCTGTCCAACTGTGTCTTGTCGGAATCCTGCACCAGGATCTGCGATGCCTGCGACAGGCCCGCCAACAGTTTGTGGGTCGACTGCGTGGCAAACACCATGGATTCCCTGCAACGCGGGCGAAGTTTCCCGATAGCGTGCATATCCCGGTAAAAATCATGAAACGCCGCGTGAGGCAACCAGGCCTCGTCGAAATGCAGGGTATCGATGCGACCGTCCAGCATCTCTTTGATGGTCTCTACGTTGTAAAGCACACCATCGTAAGTGCTCTGGGTAATGGTAAGAATGCGGGGCCGACCTTCCACATGCTTGGCGAAGGGATGCTCGGCGATTTTCTTTTCGATGTTTTCCCAGGCAAACTCGGATTTCGGGATCGGCCCTATGATGCCGAAATGGTTGCGCGTCGGCGTCAGGAATACCGGAATCGCGCCGGTCATGGTGATGGCGTGAAGCACCGACTTATGACAGTTGCGATCCACCACCACGATATCATCCGGGGCCACGGTGGAATGCCAGACGATCTTGTTGGAGGTGGAGGTCCCATTGGTGACAAAAAACAGGTGATCGACACCAAAAATTCGCGCAGCATTGCGTTCGCTCGCGGCCACCGGCCCGGTGTGATCCAAGAGCTGTCCCAGCTCATCCACCGCGTTGCAAACATCGGCGCGAAGCAGGTTTTCTCCGAAATACTGGTGAAACATCTGCCCCACCGGACTCTTGAGAAAAGCCACGCCGCCAGAATGCCCCGGACAGTGCCAGGAATAGGAACTGTCTGCCGCATAATGGGTTAAGGCACGGAAAAACGGCGGTGGCAGACTGTCCAGGTAGTTGCGCGCCTCCCGCACGATGTAGCGGGCGACAAACTCCGGGGTGTCCTCGAACATGTGTATGAAGCCGTGTAATTCCTTGAGCACATCATTGGGGATATGCCGGGAGGTACGCGTCTCGCCGTAGAGAAAGATCGGCAGGTCCGCATTGCGAAAGCGGATCTCCTCCACAAAGGCCCGCAGTTGGTCGATCGCCTCCTTGGCCAGATCCGGCGAACTGCATTGCTCGTCGTCAATGGACAGGATGAAGGCCGAGGCCCTGCTCTGTTGTTGGGCGAATGAGGAAACATCGCCAAAGCTGGTCACCCCGAAGACCTCGACACCCTCGTCCTCAATGGCCTTGGCCAGTCCCCGAATACCTGTGCCGCTGGCATTCTCCGAGCGAAAATCCTCGTCCACGATGATGATCGGAAAACGAAAACGCATCGCCGCAGCCTCTCGCTGTAGATAATATGGAATGCGCGGAGTCTACGCCGGTACGACAAACGCGCAATCGAAAATTCGTCCTCCGCTGGCCAAACGATCCCAAACGGGGCACCTAAACCTACAATCGGGAACGTACATCCCCTCCTTCCGCAAACAGCTCAAAGGGATGTCTTGGGTTTGAACCGATTCACCAGCACCCTCAAGGCACGCAGATGCCGGCGTGTTTCCTCATCGTTTATTGGCCGCCCGTAATGCAGTTGCACGTACAGGCAAACAATAGGCTCTACCGATTTGGACAGGTCTGGTCTGGCAACGGCAATCCGCCGTTGAAAGGCGTTGGGTCCCTCGTGGGGTTTCGAACGAACCCCTACTTTGGCCAGTTTTTCGCGGAATCTCTGAAAGATCCGATTCTCAGGGTAGGCTTCCTTCGTAGCGCGCCGGCCAGACAACAACCAGGCCAACCCCAGTGCCACGCCTAAGCCGACCAACAACAGTATGCCCAGCCCTGCCCAGTCGAGCCGGTCCAACCCCAGACGGCGCAGCAGGGCACGCTGGCTGTCCGGACCGTAGGCCAGCACCCATTCGTTCCAGGATGCGCTAACCGCATCCCAGCCATAGCCGAGCTGGTCCATGGCCTGACGCAGCCAATCGCCCTTGACCCGAAAGCGGACCTCGCCGCGCTCTCCCACGGCGGCACTGTCCACACTCAACCTGACCCGTTCCGGCGCCACCGCGGCGGTAGGGTCGAACCGAACCCAGCCACGGTCTTCCAGCCAGACCTCGGCCCAGGCGTGGGCCTGAGCCTGACGTACGATGAAATATCGCGCCAGGGGATTGCGTTCGCCACCTTGATACCCTGTAACCACGCGTGCAGGGATGCCGGCAGCACGCATCAAGGTGGTAAAGGCCGACGAATAATGCTCACAAAACCCCTGGCGGGTATCGAACAGAAACTCGTCCACCGGGTCCGCGCCCAGCGGCGGCGGTTGCAGGGTATAGACGAAGGGCTGCTGGCGAAAATACGCCAGTGCCTGTTCGGCAACGGCAATATCGCTTACCGCCTCGCTCCGCCAGCGTTGCGCCAAGTCCTTCACCCTGGGGCTGAGCCCGTCTGGCAATTGCGTGCCCCATTCCCAATCCCGGCCGCTCAGTCCCGCAGTGCGATAACGCAGCACGGAAGTAGCCGTATAGCGCTGCCGATCGCGCAGTTTGGATCTGGCCACCAGGTTGCCTTCCGCAGTTGCCTGGTAACGATCGTCCCATTGTATGGGCATATCCAGGGCAAAGATCCAGGTGCGCCGATGGGGCTCCAGGGTAAGGTTGTAGATGACCGGTTCACCTTCGGCGATCACCTTGCCGGTCTCCCCGCCGTTCGATGGTCTTGCGCCGGGGGGCTCTGCCCTCCAGGTGCGGCCATCGGTGTGCCAAAGCACCGGGCCGCGCCAATAAAGTTCCTCCGTCGCCGGCACTTCGCTACGAAATTCCACCCGAAAAGCGACTTCGTCCGACTGGCTCAGGCGGCTGATCCGGCCCGGACTCATCTCGTCGTCCAGGCCGCTGACCGCGGAACTTCCATCCAGGTCGAGGTTCCAGAGCGGGCCGGAAAGGCGCGGAAACAGGATGAACAGCACCGCCACCAGGGGCAACCCCTGAAGGACGATCTTCACTATCAAGCCCAATCCCCCTGCCGTCCCCGACTCCGGGTCGGGAAATTCCAGCGCCTTCAGCAAGATCAGCAAATAGGCCGTGACGGCGAACACATACAGCACCACGGGTATTTCCTGACTGAAAAGAAAATGGCTGATTGACAGAAAGAAACTCAACAGAATGGTCAGGTAACCGTCCCGAATGGTGCGCATCTCCAGCAGCTTGAGCGCCAACATCAGGGTGAGCAGGGCCACCCCGGCGTCCCGTCCCAGCACACCGCCATAGTGACCGACCACATAGATGCAACTGCCCAGTGTCACCAGCAGCAACAACCAGCGGCCCGGTGCCGGCAGACGCTCCAGGCTTACCCCCATCCGCCAGATCCAAAGCAGCACCATTCCCACGGCCAGGGAAATCGGCAGATAGCCCAGGTGTGGAAGGGACAGTGCGATCACGCCCAGGCTAAGCTTGATCTGCAAGGCGCGGCTGAGGTTTTCCTGATCGTTCATGAAGGGAACTTGGCCAAGGCTTCCAGGCAACGGCGCTTCTGCTCGTTTCCGGTACCCGGATCAATTTCGGTGCCCGGAATACGCAGACCAAAGCCGATACCCTGGGCGGTGAGATCCAGCACCCAACGGCAAAGCTGGCTGAGCCTCTGCTCCCTGCCCAACTCCGGCAGGCTGTCCCAATCCAACCACATGTCCCCCGCCGCCTGGGAGCCAAACACCTTGCTCATCAGTTCTTTGGTCTCGCAAGCCGCCGCTTTCCAATGGATCATGCGCGGCGAATCGCCGGGCTGCCAGCTTCGCAAACCGCGGTAATCATCCGATCCGCTGTTCTTGGAACCCTCCATGGTCAGCGGGCCAATGGCGGCCGGCGGAATCGTCCTGCCACTCGGCCCCACCATGGGATAGACCAGGCAGGGCCGTTGCAATTCCACATAGGCCCAGGCCCGGAACAGGCCGAATGGATAGCGGGTCTCCAGCCGGACCACACCCGGTTTGAACCAGCCACGACGCACGCCGGTAAACAACACACCGGTTTCCGCCAAACCCGAAGCCGGAACGTTTACCTGCTGCGGTTCCCCCACAGGTCCGATGACCTCGATACCGGGGCGGGGCCGCTGATTTTCCACTTGCAGCAGCAATGGATAGACCATGGGTTCCCCGGCGTAGAATTCGCCGCAGCGACCACTGGCCACATAGATGCCGTGCAGATTGCGAAAGGTATGAAACAGGGAACTGATCGAAGCGCTGGTGAGGATGAAGGTCAGCAGAAAACCCATGTTATTGCCGTAGTTGATGGAACCCACCAACATGATCAGCAGCAGCACACCGAACATCATTCCGTACCGGGTAGGCAGTATATAAATGCTGCGTCCCCGCAGCATGATGCCGGAACCGCCTGCCGCCGGTGCCCGGTGTATGCGTCCCAAACCCAGCCGTCGGACCAAGTCCCCCGGCGCCAGGGAGCTCACTAGGGAACCTCTACGGCTTCGAACAGATACGTGCCGGTGGAGCGCCCTTCCAGACCGTCCACACCGCCGCTGAAACGAAGACGATGTCCAACCACGTGCGGCCCTACCGCCTGCACATCCTCAGGCATCACCTGATTGCGCCCCTGCATCACTGCCCAGGCCCGTGCCGCAGCCAACAGCCCCAGGCCCGCGCGGGGCGACAGGCCCAGCTCGAACAGGGCCGAGCGTCGGCTGAAATCAAGAATACGCTGCACGTACTCCACCAGGGGTTGAGAACAATAGACCTCCCTGGCCTTGGCTTGGATGGTGGTAAGCCAATGCGTGTCCCAGGCAGGATCCAACTCTCGCAACATATCGCGCCGATCGCGACCCTGAAGCAATTCCCGCTCGGCACGCCAGTCCGGGTAGCCCAGACTCAAGCGCATCAAAAAACGATCCAACTGAGACTCCGGCAAAGGAAAGGTGCCGATCTGCTGCAAGGGATTCTGAGTCGCTACCACAAAGAACGGCACATCCAGGGAATGGCTGTTGCCATCCACCGTTACCTGCTCCTCTTCCATGGCCTCCAACAGGGCGCTCTGGGTCTTGGGCGTCGCGCGATTGATCTCATCGGCGAGAATCAATTGCGCGAAGATCGGCCCAGGATGGAAACGGAAACCGCCGGTATCCCGATCATAGATCGACACGCCGATGATATCCGCCGGCAACAGATCGCTGGTGAACTGTATGCGTTGATATTTCAGCCCCAGCAAACGGGCAAGCAGATGCGCCAGGGTAGTCTTGCCGACCCCTGGCTGGTCCTCGATCAGCAGATGGCCGCGGGCGATCAAACAGGCCAGGGCCAGACGCACGCTGTGTTCCTTACCGAGGATGATCTCCCCGGCGCGGTCCACCAACTGCGTCACCGATTGGCCGATATCCGCCGCCCCCAAAGCATCGAGGCCGGGCTTGGTTTCCGCCCGTAACAGGTTTTCGTTCGCCATGTGAGTGGTTTCCCTGGAATCCTGTGAAAAAACTGTAGTGAATCAGAGGCGCTTCGCAAAGCCCGTTTTTCTCCACAATCCATCCACAGGCTTCACGCATCCCATCCCCGGATCTGATCCCAGACCCGAACCACTCCAAAACCCAACGATACAAGCGTTCTGGCAGTTCATCCACATATCCGCAGGCCTCAACATAACAACCAACATTTTTCTAAATACAAATCTGTAGCGACAGAGCCGGTGGATAACTGAAACACGGGCGCGAAAATCATCACCTCCTGGCAGGATTTCCCTTTTCCGCTGTATACTTACGCGCCTTACTGAACGAACCCGCCTGTGGCTGTCCGTGGAATATCCTGCGCAATTCGATGTGATCGTGATCGGTGGTGGCCATGCCGGGGCCGAGGCATCCCTGGCCGCCGCGCGTATTGGTGCGCGGGTATTACTGCTGACCCACAACATCGAGACACTGGGCCAGATGAGCTGCAATCCCGCCATTGGCGGCATTGGCAAAGGCCATCTGGTAAAGGAGATCGATGCCCTCGGCGGGCTCATGGCGGGAGCCGCCGATCGGGCCGGTATCCACTTTCGAACCCTCAATTCCCGCAAGGGCCCCGCGGTAAGGGCAACCCGCGCTCAGGCCGACCGGGTGCTCTACAAGGCAGCGGTGCTCAAGGCCCTGGAAACCCAGCCGGGTCTTACCCTGTTTCAACAGGCTGTGGATGATCTCATCGTCGAGGGTGAGACCGTGGTCGGTGTGGTCACCCAGATGGGGCTTCGTTTTCGTGCACCCGCTGTGGTATTGGCTGCCGGCACGTTTCTTGGCGGAAAGATCCATATCGGTCTGGCTCAATCCCAGGGTGGCCGGGCCGGCGATCCCCCCTCCATCCGTTTGGCTGACCGCCTGCGTGAATTGCCATTGAATGTGGATCGCCTGAAGACCGGCACACCGCCCCGCATCGACAGGCGCAGCATCGATTACGGTCGTTTGCAGGAACAACCCGGTGATGAGCCGCGTCCGGTGTTCTCTTTTCAGGGCAGTCGTGAGGACCACCCTCCCCAGGTGTCCTGCTGGATTGCCCGTACCAATGAGCAAACCCACGCCATCATCCGCGGCGGGCTTGACCGTTCGCCCATGTACAGCGGCGTCATCGAAGGCGTGGGACCGCGCTATTGCCCCTCCATCGAAGACAAGATTGTGCGTTTCGCCGAGCGCGATTCCCATCAGATCTTTGTCGAACCCGAGGGATTGGAGAGCATGGAGATCTACCCCAACGGCATCTCCACCAGCCTGCCCTTCGATGTCCAACTGGCCCTGGTGCGCTCGATTCCCGGTTTCGAGCAGGCCCATATCACACGTCCTGGCTATGCCATCGAATACGACTTTTTCGATCCGCGTGACCTGCGACCGGAGTTGCAGACCCGCCCCCTGAACGGACTGTTCTTCGCCGGTCAGATCAATGGCACCACCGGCTACGAGGAGGCCGCCGCCCAGGGTCTGTTGGCCGGGACCAACGCCGCCCTGCAAGCGCTGGGGCGCGAGCTCTGGTACCCGCGCCGCGACCAGGCTTATCTGGGTGTGCTGGTAGACGACTTGCTCACCCAAGGCACCCGCGAGCCCTACCGCATGTTTACCAGCCGCGCGGAACACCGCCTGTTGCTGCGCGAGGACAATGCCGATCTGCGCCTCACAGAGGTGGGCCACGATCTGGGACTGGTGGGCGAGCAGCAATGGAGGCACTTCGAAGCCAAGCGCGAAGCCATCGAAAGCGAACGTCAGCGTCTGGCCGATCTTTGGGTGCGGCCCCGCGAACAGGATTGCGAGCACGCCGAGCAGCTGCTGGGAGCCCCCTTGCAACGAGAGGTTACCGCCCTGGAGCTGCTGCGCCGTCCTCAGGTCAGTTACCATCGCTTGGTGCAACTGCAAGGAATTGGACCCGGCAGCGATGACCCCGCGGTTGCCGAACAAGTGGAAATCCAGGCCAAATACGCCGGCTATATCGACCGCCAGCAGCAGGACATCGACCGCAATCGCCGTTTCGAGACCACCCCCCTGCCCGACACCCTGGATTACACCGGAGTGACCGGCCTTTCCAACGAGGTGAGGGAGAAACTCTCACGGCAGCGGCCAAGCACGCTGGCCCAGGCCGCGCGCATACCGGGCGTCACCCCGGCGGCGATCTCCCTGCTGCTCATCCATCTCAAGCGTGGCAATGCCTCCCATGCCCTACGCCGGTCTGCCGGCTGAGTCCGAATCACTGCTGCAAGCCGGTCTCCGCGCCCTGGGTCTGAACCCCGAGGCGGAGCCGATCGTGGCCTATCTGGCCTATGTGGCGTTGCTCCACAAATGGAATCGCGTCTACAATCTGACCTCGGTGCGCGATCCACTGGCCATGATCGATCGCCATCTGATCGATAGTTTGACGATCGCTCCATACCTGCAAGGCCAGCGTGTCCTGGATGTCGGTACCGGCGCCGGCCTGCCGGGAATCCCTCTGGCCCTGCACCGGCCGGAGCTGCAATTCACCTTGTTGGACAGCAACGGGAAGAAAACCCGATTTCTACAACAGGTCGTCGCCGAGCTTTCATTGGCAAACGTGCAGGTGGTGCATGGGCGTATCGAGACCTACAGGCCCGATCCGCCGCCGGACACCGTGGTCAGCCGGGCATTCGCCAGTCTGGCGGATTTTCTGACCACCAGCGCGGCCTGCATCGGTCCCGCGACCCGCGTGCTGGCCATGAAGGCCCGTGGCGTGGAAGCCGAGCTGCGGAATCTGCCAGCGGGTTACCGTCTGGTAGACATAATCGAGCTGTATTCGGCCGATGACAGCGAACGCACACTGGTGCGACTCCGGCGCGATGCCGCCACGCAATAAAGACCGACGGGTTTGAATACGCCAACGGGCGGGTGAATCACCATGGGCAGAATCATATCCATCGCCAATCAGAAGGGCGGCGT
>JAGRGI010000185.1 GCA_020445565.1 Chromatiales bacterium | reverse complement strand
GGCCGTGCTGATGCTGGCCAAGATCCACGACGAGATCCTGCCCACCGGTGAGCGCAGATTCTGGATCAGGGGCGACGAACCTTTCACCGAGGCGGGTCAACAGGCCATTGCCCGGCGCATCCACGAATCCATTGCCGCCGCCAAGGCCTGGCAGCCGAACCTGCTGACCCGTGGCTGGGATCTGACGCTGGAACCCCACGAAACCGCCCGCGTGGTCATGGAGCTGGCCCGCTATAACTTAAGCGAAACCCAGCCCCGTTACCGCACCGGAGCCTTCCGTGCGGTCGCCCGCAGCGTCATGGACGGGCGCGAGGGCCGCTACCCCACGCCGCTTAACGTGGCCGAAATGGCGGTGGAGATGCTCGACCCGCAACCCGGCGAACGCATCATGGACTGCTCCAGCGGCACCGGCACTTTCCTGGCCATGACCGCCGCGCACATCTTCAAGAAGAAACTGGCCGCCATGGGCACCACGCCTGAAGAGGCCACCAACGAACAGATCCGCCAGGCGCAAAACGAAACCGCCGCCTGGGCGGCCAGCAATGCCCTGGGCTGCGACATCGATCCGTTCCTGGCCGTCGCCAGCCGCATGAACCTGCTGTTCACCACCGGCAATCCCGGCCGCGTGTTCCGCATCGATGCCCGCACCTTTCCGGACGGCGATCTGGACGGCGTTGAAGCGGCCCGCCCGGCCATGCCGCTGGGCAGCATGGATATGGTTTTGCTCAACCCTTGGTTCTCGACCCAAGACACGGTGAGCGACACCTCCATCCTGGAGCGCTATGACCTGGGCAACAACTGGGAGCGCGACGAGGAAGGTGGATTCCGCAACACCGGCAATCTGAGCACCGGCGGCGTGCCGCCCGAGGTGCTGTTCATCGAACGCGCCCTGCAATGGGTGAAGCCCGGCACTGGCCGAGTGGGCATCCTTCTACCCGACGGCTTGCTGGGCAATCCCGGCGATGAATACGTGCGCTGGTGGATTCTGCGCCATTGTGAGGTCATGGCCAGCGTTGACCTGCCGGTGGAGCCTTTCAAGGTCACCGTGAAGGAGTATGGCCTAACGCCCGCCTTGCCCAGCCTGCTGGTGCTGCGCCGCCGTAGCCAGGAGGAGCTGATCAATACCGAACACCCAGAATACAAGGTCTTCATGGCCGTGGTGGATCGGGCCGGTGTCGACGCCCGGGGCAATCTCCTGTTTCAGCGAGCCCCCGATGGCGAAGAGCTGGTTTTCGATGATGAAGTGATCGAGCGGGTTCGCGAAGGTGGCGAAGTGGAAATCCGCCGGACCACGCGCCGCAACCGCCGCATTCATGACGAACTGCCGCTGGTGGCAGAGAAATACAAGGAATTCCGCGCAACCGGCGAGGTGAGGTTATGAGCAGAACATTCCAAATAAAAACTGTCCCAAGTAGCTGGATCGAAAAAGAGGGGCGTCGCCTTGATTGCGGGCCATATATGTCTGGTGCAATGGAAGCAAGGGAACTCTTGCGTCAGCTATCGGCAAGAAAAGACCATCTGCAAGAACTAACCGATGGGGGTATCTCTGGAATTATAAACGCGGGCCGCATTACTCGCTTGTGGGTAGATGATGATCAACACGGCTTTCCGTTTTTATCGAGCACTGACATTCTTCAGGCTGACCTCAGTAACATCAGTCATATTGCAAAGTCGGTTGCGCGTCAGAACAGCCAGCTCCTAATCAAGGATCGTTGGACCCTTATCACCCGTTCTGGAACTATCGGTCGGATGGCTTACTCTCGAGCCGACATGAATGGAATGGCTTGTACGGAAGATGTTCTTCGCGTCATTCCAGATGAGGAAAAAGTAAAGCCCGGTTACATCTATGCCTATCTTTGCACAAAATTTGGTGTACCCCTCGTTATCTCTGGAACCTATGGCTCAATCATTACTCACCTTGAGCCCCATCACATTGCTGACCTTCCTGTTCCGCGTCTCGGCGCAGTGGAAGATCAAGCTCACGAGCTAATTCAACGAGCGGCCGACGCTCAGGTTGAGTCTGGGGAACTCCGCAAGCATGCAGGATCAATGGTCAATGAAATTTGTGGCTTCCCTGAAAAGCTTGCGCCTGCTGCACGGATTTTCGCCTACTCTTCAGCCAATTCCAATGATGTGTTGAGGAGGTTGGATGCGACGTTCCATAACCCTATAGCACAAGAAGCTGAAGCCTTAACTAAAGTTGCAAATGGCATTTCCCTCTCCTCGGCTGGTGTCCTTGGCTTCGAGTCGAACCGGATGAAGCAGGTTTTTGTCGAAGAGGGCTACGGAACGCCATTCATTACAAGTGGTGGAATTTTTTCGAAGACCATCACGCCAGAGCGCTATCTGCGCAATCAACTCCTCGGGGAGGATGAAACTTGGCGCATCAATGAATATGACACGCTTGTTGCTCGTAGTGGCCAGGTCGGCGGCATTATCGGTCGAGGCGTCTGGGCAGATTCTCGCCTGGATGGCTTTGCCGCATCTCCGCACATTCTCAGGCTGCGACCGACGAGCGAGGAGTTCCCGCCTGGGTATGTTTATGCCTTCCTGTGCCTGACCGACGTCGGATACCAATTGCTGGCCAGAACAGCAGCGGGTAGTTCAATCCCGTTCTTGCCACTAGATGCTGTATTAGAGATCAAGATACCGACCACTCCTTCACTGCAGCAGCGTCAGGAAATTGATGAATTGGTGAAGCGTTCAGGTGAGTTGCGCAAGCAGTCTCAAGAACTCGAAAGAGAGGCGGTTGCCCTCGTCGAGCGAGCTATCGAGGAGGGAGGTCGCTAATGGCGAAGGTCATACCCATCGGGCAACCCGCGAACGAATCTGAACGCCAGGCCATTGGTTTCCTTCGGGACCATCTGCCCGATGGCTGGCTGATCTTCCACAACTTCGAGATGCGTCAGGGTGAGGAGGTGTTCGAAATCGACATCGCCATCCT
>JAGRGI010000026.1 GCA_020445565.1 Chromatiales bacterium | reverse complement strand
TGGAGCCGAAGCCGATGCGGGTAAGAAACATCTTCATCTGTTCGACGGTGGTGTTCTGGGCCTCATCCAGTATCACGAAGGCTTCGTTGAGCGTGCGGCCACGCATATAGGCCAGCGGTGCCACCTCGATGACGTTGCGCTCGATGAGCTTGGCAACCTTCTCGAAACCCAGCATCTCATAGAGGGCGTCATACAGGGGCCGGAGATAGGGATCGATCTTTTGCGCCAGATCACCGGGTAGAAAACCCAGCCGTTCGCCGGCCTCCACGGCCGGCCGGGTCAGTACCAGGCGGCGAACCTGATCCCGCTCCAGGGCTTCGACGGCACAGGCAACGGCCAGATAGGTCTTGCCGGTACCCGCAGGCCCGATGCCGAAGCTGATGTCGTGACTCATCACGTTGCGCAGATAACGCTGCTGGTTCGGTCCACGGGGTTTGATGCGTCCGCGCTTGGTGGTGATCTGTATCTCTTCGTCGGCCGAACCTGCACCTCCCGCCAGGGCCTCGACGCCGGAATCCTGCAAATACAGATGCACCTGGGATGGCGACAGAACCTCTTCTCCGGCGGCCTTGTAGAGACTGCGCAGCACGCGCTCAGCACCGACAAGGGCATTGGCCTCGCCAATTACCCGAAAGCGGTTGCCGCGGTTGTTGATCTCCACACCCAAGCGGCTTTCCACCTGGCGCAGGTGTTCATCGAACTGGCCGCAGAGATTGGCCAGCCGCAGGTTGTCGTCCGGTTCCAGCAGGAAGTCGACGCTATCGGGATGTTCGTTCAAGCAGGGGGCCGTAACTAAAGACGGGCGGTGGTTTCCACCGCGGATACGCGTGTACCGCTGAGCGGCACGGCGCGCAGGGAGTTGGGCAGGGCTTCGGTGATCAGCACGTCGACGAACCGGCCGATGAGGCGCGCGTCGCCGTCGAAATTCACCACGCGGTTGTTCTCGGTGCGTCCGGCCATCTGCCGGGGATCGCGACGCGAGGGCCGATCCACCAGAATGCGTTGCGACGTCCCCACCATGGCCTGGCTGATGGCATTGGCCTGTTCCAGAATGCGGGCCTGCAACAGGGCCAGACGCTCCTTCTTGACCTCGATAGGCACGTCATCGCGAAACGCCGCGGCAGGCGTGCCGGGTCGAGGACTGTAGACGAAGCTGAAGCTGTGATCGAAACCGATGGCGTCGATCAGGTCCATGGTGTCCTGGAAGTCTCGCTCCGTTTCGCCGGGAAAGCCGACAATGAAATCCGAGGAGATGCTGATTCCCGGCCGGCGATCTCTCAGCCGGGCGATGCGTTCCTGATAATCGGCGGCACCATGGCCACGTTTCATCATGGCCAGAATGCGATTGCTGCCGCTCTGCACCGGCAAATGCACATGACTGACCAGCTCCGGCACCTCGGCGTAGACATCGATCAGCCGATCGGAAAACTCCACCGGATGGGAGGTGGTGTAGCGTATGCGATCGATACCCTCAACAGCGGAGGCCACCTCGATCAACAGGGCCAGATCGGCGATTTCGCCGTCATCCATGGGGCCACGATAGGCATTGACGTTCTGCCCCAGCAGGGTAATTTCGCGTACGCCCTGGGCCGCCAGGGAAGCGATCTCGGCGATGACATCGTCGAACGGACGACTGACCTCCTCGCCGCGGGTGTAGGGGACCACGCAGAAGGTACAGTATTTGCTGCACCCCTCCATCACCGACACGAAAGCGGTCGGGCCGTCGGCGCGGGGCTCGGGCAGACGATCGAATTTTTCGATCTCCGGGAAGCTGATGTCCATCACCGCCAAATGCCGGGCACGGACCTCATCCAGGAGGATAGGCAGGCGGTGCAGGGTCTGGGGGCCGAACACCATGTCCACATAGGGCGCGCGATGCCGCAGGGCCTCGCCTTCCTGGCTCGCCACGCAGCCGCCCACACCAATGACCAGATCCGGGCGCAGATCCTTCAGCTCGCGCCAACGGCCCAGTTGGGAAAACACCTTTTCCTGGGCCTTTTCCCGAATGGAACAGGTATTGAGCAACAGAACGTCCGCCTCTTCGGGCTGCTGGACGATCTCCAGGCCATGGGATTCCCGCAGCACGTCCGCCATCTTGGCGGAATCGTACTCGTTCATCTGGCAACCGTGGGTTTGAATATACAGTTTTCCGGGCATGGACTGGTTTCACGCTCTTAATGGCGCGAAAACTACTACGAAAGATGCGCAAATTCCACTTTTCAGAAACAACCGTCGGCCATGCACAGCTCCAACGCCTCACGCCAGTGCGGCAACACAATGCCAAAATCGCTGGCCAATTTGCTGCAATCCAGGGTAGACCGGGCCGGACGGCGGGCTGGCGTGGGATACTCCTGCGTTGTAATGGCCTTGACCTGGCAGATGGGCTCATCCTGCTGAATTCGGCGTGCATGCTCGTCAAATATCGCCCGCGCGAAGCCGCACCAGCTGGTTTCGCCGCCACTGCTGAGGTGATACACACCACGCAAGTCCTGCCATTGGCCGCTGGTACGGCCGATAACCGCCGCACAGGCCTGGGCCAGCATGCGGCTCCAGTTGGGGCTGCCGTGCTGGTCGTCGACCACGCCCAGTTGGTCGCGCTCCTCGCCCAGGCGCAACATGGTTCGCAAAAAATTCTTGCCTCGCAGACCGTAGACCCAGGCGGTACGAAAGATCAGGTGGGCGCCGTCCACCGCCGCCACGGCCTTTTCGCCGTCCAGCTTGGTGCTGCCGTATACACCCTGCGGATTGCTGGCGTCGTCCTCCCGGTAAGGACGGCCGGTCTCGCCGTCGAAAACATAGTCGGTAGACCAATGCACCATCAGAGCCCCCAGGGCCTTGGCCTCTTCGGCGATTACCGCCGGTGCCAACGCATTGATCGCAGATGCCAGTCCCTGCTCCTTTTCCGCCTGATCGACGGCGGTGTAAGCGGCGGGATTGACGATGAGATCCGGCTTCAAGCCCCGCAGACGATCGCGCACGGCATCGGGATTGGTCAAATCCAGAAAACCGGCGGGTTCGCAGGGGCCGGTCACCACCAGATCGCCGATGGGGGCCAGCGTCCGGCGCAGCTCCCAACCGACCTGACCGTCGCCACCGATCAGGAGTATGCGTGGGCGGTTCATGACTGGTACTCCGGCAACTCCGCGGCCGGCATCTGCGCCAGCGGGACCCCGGCAGCGTCTTTCCTGGACAACTCCGGATCGTCTATGGGCCAGTCGATGCCGATGGCCGGGTCGTTCCAGGCGATGCTGTGGTCGGTTTCCGGATGGTAATACTCGGTACACTTGTAGGCGAACAAGGCCGTTTCGCTGAGCACACAGAAACCGTGAGCGAAACCCGGCGGGATATAAAACTGCCGGCGATTGGCGGAGGACAGAGTCACACCGGCCCAGCGGCCGAAATTGGGCGATCCACGCCGGATATCCACCGCCACATCGAACACCTCGCCCTCCAGCACATACACCAGCTTGCCCTGGCCATAGGGGTACTGATAATGGAGGCCGCGCAATACCCCCCTGGCGGAACGCGACAGGTTGTCCTGCACGAAATCGGGGCCGATCTTCAACTCGGCGTAGCGTTGCCGCTGCCAGGTTTCATAGAAATAACCGCGCGGGTCCTCGAACACCTTCGGTTCCAGAAACACGGTGTCCGCCAGGGGACTTTCCAATACATTCATAGGGATTTCCAGTGGCCTCAGCGCACGATGGAGCGCAGGTATCGGCCGTATTGATTCTTATCCATCTCCGCCGCCAGCCGCAGCACCTGCTCGGCGTCGATCCAGCCCATCCGATAGGCAATCTCTTCCAGGCAGGAGATCTTCAAACCCTGCCGGGTCTCGATGGTCTCGATAAAGGTGGATGCCTGCAACAGCGATTGATGGGTGCCAGTGTCCAGCCAGGCAGTGCCGCGGCCGAATCGCTCCACCACCAGCTCGCCCTGTGCCAAGTAGAGCTTGTTGAGATCGGTAATCTCCAATTCGCCTCGCTTGGAAGGCGTCAGACTCCGGGCCAGATCCACTACCCGGTTGTCATAAAAGTACAGGCCGGTGACAGCGTAGTTGGAACGCGGCTCGCTGGGCTTCTCCTCCAGGCTCAAGACCCGCCCTTCCCCATCGAATTCCACCACGCCGTAACGCTCGGGGTCGCGGACCCGATAGCCAAACACGGTAGCGCCCCACTGGCGTTCGTTGGCCCGTCCCAGCCCCTTGACCAGACTGTCGCCGTAGAAGATGTTGTCGCCGAGGATCAGGCAACTGGCGTCATCGCCGAGAAAGGTCTCGCCGATGAGAAATGCCTGCGCCAGACCACCCGGTTCCGGTTGCACGGCATAGCTCAGTGACAGGCCCCAGGCACTGCCGTCGCCCAGCAGATCCTGGAACAGGGGCGCGTCATGGGGCGTGGTGATAATCAGAATTTCCCGCAGCCCGGCAAGCATGAGCACCGATAGCGGGTAATAGATCATCGGCTTGTCGTATACCGGTAGCAATTGCTTGGATACCGGCAACGTCAGCGGGTATAGTCTTGTACCCGCGCCTCCTGCAAGAATGATCCCTTTCATCAGTGCCCCTGATCTTCTTGTGACTGGTGTTTTATTGCTGTCGGGCGAAGTGCCGTCAAGCAAGGTGTATCAAATCTTCCCCATCAGCGATGCTGCAAGAAAGGAGAGCTGTCCGGCGAAGGTCTGGCGGAATATCCCGGTGCGGAGGATCCTTAATGGCCGCAGGAGAGACACGCCCTGGCGCAAGGCGC
>JAGRGI010000025.1 GCA_020445565.1 Chromatiales bacterium | reverse complement strand
TCGAGCACGAGCATCCGAGCCGCTCCTTCAATCATTACTGGACGATGTGGAAGCTGCCTTTCTTTGGCGAGCAGGATCTCAACAACGTGGTCGCTGAACTCGAATCCTGCCGGCGAGCCTATCCCGACCACCATATCCGTCTGATTGGCTACGACAACTACACCCAGAGTCAGGGAGTATGTTTCGTGGTCTACGAAGGGCGGGCCTGAGAACCTTCAAGCCAACGGTCGGCTGCGGCCGTGCTCAGGCACAGGTGAATGAAGCGGAGAAGACAATGGCACGAAGTGCAATGACAACGAAGAACCGTGGAAGGGAGCTGGCCCTGGCCAGACGACAGGCCCTTTCGAGTGGTGGAAAAGCGGCGATCAAGGGTAAGTCCCAGACCCCGCCCGTGGTCAGTGCCGTGTCCGCTCCATCGCCTGCGCCCGCTTCGGCTCCGGCGCGTGTCGCCAGGCCCGCTGCGAGCTATCGCCCGGCCATGGCGACCAGCGGCAGTTCCGCCAGGACGGCATCTCTGGCGCGTCGTCAGGCACTCTCGAGCCGTGGCAAGCAGGCGTACACCAGCAAGGACAGGGTTCGGGTCGCCCCGGAGGCAAAACCGGTCGTTGTTGCGCCCAGCCAAACGGAATCGAAGCGTGAGGGCGGCTGTGGCTGTGGTTGCAAGGGAAACAGGGAGCGCGCGGCGGGGAGTGTGGCTCGGTCCGAGTCTTCGGCCGGCTCGCGGGCAAAGTCGCGCACTATGAAGCGTGTGGAGGCGTCCATCAATCCCAGCAAGGCGGCCGCCTTGGCGAGGCGTCAGGCTCAGTCGAGCCGTGGCAAGGCGGGATTGAGTGCTGCCGGATTGTCTCAGGCGCAGACCGCCCGCGCTGCCAACCCCAATCTGTCCGGTCGCGATCTGGCCAGGGCGTTGCGTGAACAGCGTAGTAAGCGCGGTAGCGCCGGACAGAAGAAGGTCCGGCCCACGGGACGTCAGCGTAAGTCCGGCGAGGCCAACCCCGGTGCTGCCCAAGATGCTCCTTGGAAAGTCGGTGCCAGCGAAACCAGCCATGGCCAGACCGTTACCGGCACCATGGTCGGGCGCGACAAGGCGGTGACGGGTGACGAGGCAAGCACCTGTCGCGCTATTACCGGCACCGAGTACATGGGGGCCGACATTTTCCGTGAATTCTGTCAAACCGAGCCTGCCAAGGCTCAGCGCCGAGGCGGTGTCAGCCCTACCGGGCATGGCAACAAGGTCACGGGAAACGAGGTCGGGCGCAGCAATAAAGTGACCGGTGACGAGCCCGGTACCTGCAAGCGTGTCACCGGTACGGAATATGTCAGCCCAGAGCAGGCGCAAGCCTATTGCGGTGTCAGCCCTGAGCCTAGGCCGGCCAAGGTCATGGCCGTCGAGACCAGCAAGGGACGCTCGGTCACCGGCGACAGCGTAGGCCGATTCGCTAATGTCACCGGAGGCGAGCAGGGCGCGGATCGTCAGATCACCGGCTCGCAATACATGCAAAGCGGCCCGGCCGGCGCGCCGCCCAAGGTCGGCGCCGGTAAGACCCTTCGTGGCGGCGATGTCACTGGGACCATGGTTGGCCGCAGCAAGAAGATGACCGGAGACGAATCCGGCAGTTGCCGCAACATCACCGGCGATGACTACGTCGGCAAGGAGCAGTACGCGGAATTCTGCCCGGCCACGCCGGCGCCGAAGGACCGCAAGGTGGGTGCCTCCCGTACGCTGGGCGGCGAGATCGTCACGGGCACGATGACCGGCCGTTCAAGTCGCGTCACCGGCGACGAACCGGGTACCTGCAAATCCATTACAGGGACCCCGTATGCCGGCAGTGAACAGTACCAGACCTATTGCGAGGCCCCCGTTGCCAAGCAGGCCACGCAGCGCATGCAACCCAGCCTGCGCAAGTTCGGCGCACCCATGACCGGAATTCAGCCTGCCGTGGGCGGGAAGATGACCGGTGACCGCAAGGGGGCTTGTGAAGCCGTCAGTGGGACGCCCTATGTCGGTGCCGACCAGGTCGCCGAAGCCTGCCCGGCCACGGCGGCCGAACCCGGTAGCCCTGATTTTCCGCAACCTCTGGAGGCGGCGGCCTGGGGAGATTTCAGTGTCGAGCCTCCCTCCCATGCGGCCCAGGCTCCGGCGCATCCGTCACGCGTGACCGGTTCCAGTTACGAGATGGGGCAAATCACCGGGCCGTTCGGCATGGCCGCCGGTAAGGTCACGGGAACCGAAGAGGCCCGTTTCGGCAGCGATTCCATCAGCGTGGTCCATCCACTGCCCGAAACGGCAGATGAGGTAAATGGCCGAGTCAAGTCGCGTATCACCGGCGAGGGTATGGATGCGGGCACCAAGATCACCGGCGACGACTGGGATCGTGGAGACCGGGTCACCGGTACCGAGGGTATGTCGTCCTTTGGGCGAAATCCTACCCGACGGGGCTCCGTAGGGTCGGTAATGCCTGCCGCCACTATGCGCCGGGATGAGCGGGTGCCTGAACCGGTGAGCAAGATCACCGGTAGTAGTGGCAACACCGCGAGTGGTTCCTTGATCACCTATTCCGGCGGAGCGCGCGGCTGAGGCGGGGCCTCAGTCAGGCAGGGCAAGTCATGGCCACTATGTTTCGAACAGGCCGCAACGTTCAGGGTCGGCGGGGCTACTCCGACCAGGATCGGACCTCCGTTCCCAGCGCGCCGCTACGTCGTCCGGGCGCGGTGGCGAGCGCGGATACCGGCAGCCGGTCCGTACGGCCCTCGCCGTCCGCCGCCGGCCGTCGGGTCCGTGGCTCCCGGCAGCGTGGCGATGAGAATGCCCGCCTGCACGACTACGAGAGTGGCGTAAAGGCCCGCTTCGACGGCATCGTGCCGGTGCTGAAGGAGATCTCGGCCCTGCAACACGAGCGTGATTTCGAACGTCAGGCGCAGGCCATCGCCAAGCGAAGCCTGGGTTTCGAGCTTCCCGAAGAGATTTTGGCCGACGCCTGGGTCGAGCAATTGGACATGCGCCGACTGTTCGCTTGGTGCGTGTTTGCCACCTATCGGGACTATTGCGACGACTTTTACAGTAACGATCCGCTGGCTACCGGGCATGAAGCGCAGTTTCAGGGGTTCCTCCAAGACTGCGGATTCCACACGCTGGATATCTCGCCCTGTGCCGATGGCCGTTTGGCGCATGTGATTCGTTACGTGTTGCGGCTGCCCCAACAAGAGGTTCGGCGTAAGTCCTACGCTGGCGCACTGTTCGATGTTGAGAACAGTCTGGCGAAGTGGATCGAAGTGGAAATGCGGCGATATCGGGAGGGCGTTCCCAATACAGCCGATGCGCCGACCCGCTACCTGAAGGCCGTGGTTTATCACTACAGCTCGGTGGATCCGTTGCACCAAGGCTGTGCCGCTCATGGCTCGGACACCGAGAAGGCCGCTCAAGCCGGACTGGATCGTTTGGAAAGCTTTCGGACGGCGGTGGAGAACAGTTTTTGTTGTGGCGCGTCCATCGATCTTTTGCTGATCGGCCTGGATACCGACACCGATGCCATCCGGGTGCATCTGCCCGATGCCTCGGGTCGGATCGATCTGCAACGTTTTGACGACGCACTGGACCTGGAGCGCAAGCGCGGTGCCGACGAATCGGCAATCGCCGTTGCATTGCGCGGCAGCAACGCCGACAGCAGTGACGGCATGATCCGATTCGCCGCCCGCTTGGTGTCCAACAACCTGCGTCAGGTCGATTACGTGCGCGATTACCATGGCAGCCACTACGCCGACATCGGTCATGCCGAGCGTTTCATCGGTGCCGGTGTCGGGTTTGAAGAAGTGCAACTGCGCAATCTCATGTACTTTGCTTACATGAATACAGTCGAAGAGTCGACGGCGGATTTGGACGTGGGTGTAAAGATTTTCACCGGCTTGAACGTGCGTCACGGCCTGCCGATCCCGGTGGTGATCCGTTACGACTATCACGGTCATGTGCCTGGTTCCAGAGACCGTGCCGTGGCGCGCTGCCAGCGGGTCGCCGATGCCATGCATGCCCGCTATCACACCCTGAGTGAGAAGGGCCTGTTGCATACCTTGCAGGTCACGCGTGATTGCGACGGCGGTGAAGGGCTGGAAATGCTTGCCTGTACCGTCCGCGGCGAGACCGGGGAGGCCCACTGATGAAGATCTGTCAGATCGAAAGACCGTTGGTGTCGACCAACCGTATTGCCGAGATGGAGCACAAGCTTCTGCAGGTGGTTCGCGATGGCAGTTCTCTGGCCGTTGCCGTCGACCCGGTCGGTTGCAAGCCCGGAGATTGGGTGATCTGCGTCGGATCCTCTGCCGCCCGAGAAGCTGCCGGCAGCAAGGGATATCCCAGCGACCTGACCGTGGTCGGCATCATCGACCACTGGCCGCCGGCCTCGCAAAGCGAGCAGGATGCCTGATGCTGATCCAGAGGGTAGAAGACACCCTGGTATGCACCACCAGGCATGAAGGTCTGGGGCATATGCATCTGCGTATCGTTCGCGACGCCAAGGGCAGCCTGAGTGTTGCTGTCGACCCGGTCGGTGCCCACAAGGGCAACTGGGTATTTACAGTCAGCGGCTCCGCGGCGCGCTATGCGGCCCAGAACTTCGAGATTCTCACCGATCTGACGATCTGCGGAATCATCGACCACTGGGATGAAGCCGAAGGGCCAGGCAAGAATTGAATCGCCCCACAATGGGCAAGGCAACCAACAACTGAGTCATAGACCAAACCCCCCGCGAGCCGGGATCACAGGAGAAAGCAATATGGCTACTGAAAACTACGGCATTGCCCTGGGTATGATCGAAACCCGCGGTCTGGTGCCGGCTATCGAGGCGGCGGATGCCATGACCAAAGCGGCCGAGGTGCGTCTGATCGGCCGCGAATTCGTCGGTGGCGGCTATGTGACCGTCCTGGTGCGCGGCGAGACCGGTGCGGTGAACGCCGCGGTTCGTGCCGGCGCCGATGCCTGCGAGCGGGTCGGGGACGGTCTGGTGGCGGCACACATCATCGCGCGTCCCCATCGGGAAGTCGAGCCGGTGCTCGGCAAAGAGTAAATGATCGATTCTGGGATCAAGGTACGATCCCGACGGTATATTCCAAACAGTTGATTGCGGAGATCAGAAGATGGCTAGTGAAAACTACGGTATCGCATTGGGTATGATTGAAACTCGGGGTCTGGTTCCCGCCATCGAGGCGGCCGATGCGATGACCAAGGCTGCCGAAGTCCGGCTCATCGGACGTGAATTCGTCGGCGGAGGCTACGTGACCGTGCTGGTCCGCGGTGAAACCGGCGCCGTCAATGCCGCCGTCCGGGCCGGTGCCGACGCTTGCGAGCGGGTCGGCGACGGCTTGGTGGCCGCCCACATCATTGCCCGTCCTCACCGTGAGGTGGAGCCGGTGCTGCCTACCGGCGGTGCCGCCTCTTCCAACACCAACGTCTCCTGAACGTTTGGCGGCGGATTGACTGAGACGGCTCAATGCTAGCGGCTCGTGCGGATCAGAGAGTTCTGGGCTACCTGGGGCGGGCCCTGAGCCTGGAACTCTCCGCGGTACAGATGTACACCACTCAGGCACGCTTGGTCGGTGCCTGGGGGTTGGCCGAGGCGGCGGAACACCTGCGTAATGAAGCGCAGGAGGAAATGGGGCATGCGGATCGAATTATCGAGCGCATGCTGGCCATCGGTGTGGCCCCGAGCGCCTCGCAACTGCGGCCTGTACGTCTGGGACGTGACTTGGCGGAACTGTTGGAGGTCAATCGGGAATTTGAACTGGAGTTGGTACAACTCTACACCGATGCCACCCGACACAGTGCCCGGGTGGGCGATCATGACCACCGGATGTTCTTTGAAAGGCTGCTTGGCGAAGAGCAGACCCACTACGATGAACTGACCGAGTGGCTGGCGCGTTTGCAGAACAGCGTGCCGGCCGATGTGCCGGAGACTGCGGTTTCCCCGAGAACCCGACGGGAACCCCTTACCACTCAGCGAAGATTCAGGAGTGTGCGATGAGTCAGCAATGGCAAGAGCGTGCGCGGCCGGTTCGCCTGGAACGGCGCTATGAATTCGAGGATTACCAGCAGCTGCGTGACTTTCTGGATCGCGCAGCCGACCTCTCCGAAAAAGAAGGCTTGTACCCGGACATGGGGTTCGGCCGCGACTATGTGAACATCACAATCCATGCCGAGGAAGGGACTGACCAGTTGGCCGACAGCCAGCGTCGCTTCGCCGAGGAGCTTGACAGGCTCAACGCCGACCAGACGAACGCCTGAACGTGTCGGTCTTTGCCCTGGTCGGCAACAAAGGTGGTACAGGTAAGACCACCCTGGGCATCAACATTGCCCACTGTCTGGCCGAGACAGGCGCCACCGTGCTCCTGGATGCGGATCCCCAAGGTTCTTCTCTGCAATGGTGCGCCATAGGCGGAGACACTCTTGACCTGGTGGTGGAAGACGCCGGCAAAGAAATAGGGTCAACGATCAGTGACCGGCGTAATCGGTTTCGGCATGTGATTGTCGATTGTCCGCCGTCCGTACACTCCCGCGCCACTCGTCAGGCGCTTGAATGCTGCGATCTGGCGCTGATACCAGTGCAACCGTCGCCGCTGGATCTTTGGGCCAGTGTTCACATCGAGCGGGAGCTGGACAGGGCGCGCCGACACAACGCCGACCTACAGGCATTGTTGGTGATCAATCAACTCGAACCTCGGACGCAATTGTCTCGTCTAACCCGCGAGGCTTTGTCAGAACTGAGTCTGCCCGCGGCTGAGACCGCGATCCGTCGGCGCGTCGCCTATCGCAATGCGGTTTTGAGGGGGCGCAGTGTGCTGAATCTGGGCAGCCAGGGGGCGGCGGCCGCTGAAGAGATTCGACAACTGGTAAGAGAGTTGGTGAACAGACTGTGACCACAAAAGACAAAACAGGCGAGCAACTGGTAGCCACCATTCGCAAGAGTAAGGACGACGCAAGTCCGCCAAAACCAAGAGCAACTCCGCGTCGGACATCGACCAATGCGAAACCGGGCGCAGCCAAAGTGCCCGCCAAGGCGGCGAGCGCGGAAAAGCCGAACGTACAATCGGGCAACTATAGCTCGGGACAGCGTGTTTGGCCCGACTGAGCCGGATCGGTATTAACGAATTCGAATGCGCCAGGGAATCACGGCGTCGAACCTGGCGGCAAGGAAAATCGGGTATGAACCGGTATGCTGTACCGTGCTGCGGTGTGAGAATGGGGAAAGATGATGCCACCACCCTATAGCGAACAGACCTACACACCCCCGGCGGCCATCCCCGATTACCTGATACGCCATGCCACACTACGGCAGTTGCAGATTTTCGAGGCCATCGTGCGTCTCGGCAGCTTCACGCGCGCGGCCGAAGAGCTTTTCCTCACTCAGCCGACGGTCTCCATGCAGACCAAGAAATTGGCCGACTCCATTGGTCTGCCGCTCTTCGAGCAGGTTGGCCGCAATGTACGTCCGACCGAAGCAGGTGCGGAATTGTACGAGTCCTGCCGGCGCATATTCGAGAGTCTGGCGAATCTTGAGATGAAGATCGCCGATCTCAAGGGTATCCGGCGGGGCCGTTTGCGTTTGGGGGTGATTACCACCGCCAAGTATTTTGCACCGGAAGTCCTGGGCGAGTTCTGTCGTGAGTACCCTGGGATCGAGGTGGCATTGAAGGTCTCTAACCGTGACCGCATCATGGAGCGGCTGAACGCCAACGAAGACGATCTGTATATCATGGGGCAGGCCCCGGTCGACCAGAGCGATATCGAAGCCATTCCCTTCGCCCCCAATCCGCTGGTTGTCATGGCACCACGCAATCATCCCCTGGTTGGGAAATCGAAGATTCCACTGGCGAGAATTGCCGAGGAGCCGTTCCTGTTGCGTGAACCGGGCTCGGGCATTCGTGATGCCACCCTGCGAGTTTTCGAGTCGCACAAGCTGCGGCCCAAGGTACGTATGGAACTCGGCAGCAACGAGGCCATCAAGCACGCCATCGTCGGTGGCCTGGGGCTCTCGGTCCTCTCGCTGCACACCCTCACCCTGGAAGGCCCTGACGGCCCGGTGGCGCTGCTGGATGTGGAAGGCTTTCCGATCGTTCGCCGCTGGTATCTGGTTCACAACAAGGGGCGAGACCTGTCCCTTGTCACCCAAGCCTTCTTGGACTTCGCTCTGAAGCTGGAACCGGCCATGCGCGAGGAGATGGAGCAGATGTGGCCGAAGCTGAAGGTTTTTTTGCAGGACTAGGAACCTGTCCGAGAATGTAGAGCAGGTGCCAGGAAAGCCTTGAAATTGGCTCTCTGATGCAGCGCGTGTCAAGGAAGCGTTGAGCCTGATATTGGGAAAAATTTTTCCTATCTTCCGGCCGCATCAAATGGCCATTTTTACTCATCCATGCTTCTTATTCGGCATTGCCGGCAAGGAGGATATTGCCGGTTGTCAGTGTCTCATTCTCCGCGTTTTTTCCACCATGCGGTGCGTGGAAAGATTGCTGTTGAACCGGGCCACCTGATGTAGCGGCACCCAAAGCACCTGATGCGATTCATCGTTGCCTGGGATGGGTATCCGGTCGTCAATTTCCAACAAAAAACGAATGTCATAGTGCGTGTGGCGAGGCCCCCTGGGACTGGCGGGGATGGTGTGGATGTCCACGTCGAAGATCTGGCCGTCGACCAGATGAATAGCTTCGGGGGGGAGGCCGGTTTCTTCATGGGTCTCACGCAGGGCGACTCGAAGTATGTCGGCGTCGCCGTCGGCATGACCGCCGGGCTGAAACCACTGGTCGTGCTTTCGGTGGTGGAGCAGCAGGATCATCTCCCGGCTGGGATTGACGACCCAGGCGGAGCCGGTGACATGCCCTGGCCACAGATCGCAGTGGAAGCAGTCTTCGTGTTCCTCCACGAAGGCGCGCGTACGCGAGACATAGCCTGCTTCGGTGTTGACGTTGGGTTGGTGTCGGTCGAGCAGACCGAGTAGTTCCTGCCGGTGCATGGTCTCTATTCCCCTGGCTCAGGTCCCGGAGGGATTCTCTATGGCGGCGATGGCTGCCGCTGCGGCTTCGTCCACGTCGCCTTCGCGACCGGCCAGCGTCAGTCGGCCATAGGCGCCGACCGCGCGCACATCAATCAGTGTGATGTTGGCAGCCTTTTCCGCCTGATTGGCGGCATACACGATATAGCCGGCGGGTTCCGTCTCAAGGATGAACATGCTCTGTCCGGGCAGGATCATCGATCCGCGACGGTCCTGCCGGTTGATGAGCACGGTATGGTCGGGGGTCATGCCTCGGATGATTTCTTTCCAGGCAATGCGGCAGGATTGGCGGTCATCCTGGGTTGCGTTCATACGGTTGAGCAGCAGGCGGCCTGCCTCACGTACGTCGCTTTGATCGCGCTGGTGAATCACCATAGAGCCATAGGCGCGCTCCACCACCTGCTGCGCCAGATGGACGCGTGTCGCTTTAAGTGCGATGTCGGTGAGGCGGTGCACCGCCATGCCCGGCTCCACCTCGATCCACAAACAGGCGTCCCCGGGGATCGGTAGAAATCCCTGGGACACCGTCGCCATGTATTCGGCGAGCTGCGGCTGCAGCGAGTCTATGTAGACGTAGGTTCTGAGTGAAATCATCCGCGTCTCTGGCTCTGCGTCGTGTCGCAGCGCCTGGGAGCGAATGCCTCACCCCCAGGCGCTCAACTTGGTCGTACCGGATCGTGCACCGTCACGGTGAACCGGCTCTTGAAACTGAAGTCTTCGATGTTCAGGCGTATATGGTGATCCGCGTGGGTCTCACGACAGTTGTCGATTGCCGCGAAAATCTTTTGCTTGTCACCGTTGTAGCAGCTCGGCTTGCCCCAGATTTCCCAGGGGCTGAAACGAGGCCCCATGCTGGGGGAGTGCTCGATACAGATCACGCAGCCCTTTCGAAGGCATTCACCGATTTGCATCGTGGCTCGTTTTTCCGCTGCCGAAGCACTTCGGCTGCGATCGCTCTGTTGATTTGCGCTCATCTTCGATTCTCCTGCACGCCAGCTTCAGTCTGGTTGATCGGCAGGGGCGCCGATCCATGCTTGCAGGTTATCGAGACAGAGCGCTAACCGGAAATCGAAGATCGCCCTTTTTTCAACAGCTAACTGTCTATGATCAATGGGTTATCTTGGAACCTATCGAGTCTAGTCAATCACTGTCTGTGGCAGACTCCGACCGCTATGGTCAATTCCTGGGATCGACCATGCAGCGATGTCAAAGCAGCAGTGATGTTGGGCGTTTTCACTGCTCCTTTATATACGGAGCTGACTATTAAGGAAATGCGATATTTTTGATTGTTAATATAGATAGTAATCTATGTTATTCGGGAGGTTTACCAATGCCGGTTCAGTATCCTCTAGGTTGACGCGCCCAGTTTGCGGGCAATGGCGCGAATCAGGCCCTCGGGTGGATAGGCGTCGCCAGCCTGACCCAGATAGCTCTGCCATTCGCTGTATTCATTGGCCAGATCCGGATCGCTGCCCTGGCAGCCGAGTACATTGATGAGGTAGTCGCCGATACGCCAGGGACCCTCGCCGCGAATTTCCCCCTCGATTACGTGTATCGAATCTCCCGGCTTGCTCTGATGCCACCAGGGTTGGAAATACACCAACCCCTTTGGGTGGGGGAAAAGCTCTGCGATGATGTGTTTGCGCCCCTGAGGCGAGCGGATGTAGAGGGGGGCGGTGACGCTGAAGAGATCGGCCATGACCGCGCTAACGGGCTTTGCTCAGCAGTTCCTGGAGGCGATCCTCGTAGGTTTGCATGCGCAGCCTGTTCGCTTCGTCTTCGGTTTTTACGGCCGGCATCTCGTTCCAGCGCTGTGTGGCGGCATCGTAAAGCGCGAAACTCCAGGCGCGGCCCTTCTTGTAGACCTTGGAAACCTCTCGGCCAGCCTGTTCGATGGCATCCAGGCGCGAATGAATCGGTTTTGATGCGATCGCCGGAGTGGCCTCTGGCGGGGGAGCAGTATCCGCCATCGGCTCCGATACGGTGAACTGGGTATTTTGCAACTCTCCCTGCACGTCCACATCGACCCGGTTGACGCCAGGCATCTTGTGCAGGAGATAGGCCGCCATCATCATTCCCAGCTTGTTATTCTCGGTTTCCATGGCGGTAAGCAGCTTGTCGGCCACCACCTGACACCGTTCCACGGTGCCTGGTTGCTGAACCCAGGTACGTCCCACCATCCAGCCCTGGTCCATATCGGCATCCAGTTTGGCGAAAAAGTCCGTCGCCCCTTGAACGATGGATTCCGGTACATTGAGTTCGTAGGCCGTATCTTCAACGACGAGGGTCAAGTTCATCTGTGGGCCTCGCGGGTAATATCGGGCAAATCCGATGAATCCAAGCGGTAACTGTCTGCCTGCGGAATCGGTTTCCCGTACCGCAGCTGTGTGTGCAATTTTAGTGCGTGACGGTTACTTCGAGCGAACGATAGTCTATCAGACTTCACTGATTGACCTGGAATCGAACCAATGCTGCTGGAAATTCATGGCGTATTGAACGCCCAAGAACTGGCCCGTGTCCACGAGTTGCTCGACGGAGCGGCCTTCGTGAACGGTGTGTTGTCCGCCGGCAAGGCGGCACGGCGGGTAAAGCAAAACCTGGAGCTGGATCGCGATAGCGCCGTTCTGAACGATCTCAACCAGATCGTGATGAATCGCCTGCTACAGCGAGGCGAGTACCAGAAGGCGGCCCTGCCCTTTCGGGTGGCCACCCCTTTCTATGCCCGCTACGTGCCGGGTATGACTTATGGGGATCATGTCGATGATCCGGTAATGGGCCCTGTGGGCGGGCAGTATCGCTGTGATGTTGCCACCACGGTGTTTCTGAATGGACCGGACGACTACGAAGGGGGAGAGTTGGTGGTGCGTACGCCCTACGGCGAACACCGCGTCAAGCTGGCGGCTGGCGATGCCGTCGTCTACCCCGCCTCCAGTCTGCACCAGGTTGCCCCCGTCAGCCGTGGTCAGCGCATTGTCGCCGTCACCTGGGCGCAAAGTATGGTGCGCGATCCGGCACGACGCGAGCTGCTCTTCGAGTTGGACCTGGCGCGCGAATCGCTACTGGACAAACAGCCCGACGATGCGGATACCGCCCGCATCAATCATGTCTACAATAACTTGGTGAGGATGTGGTCTGAGGTTTAAGGCTTCTGCGTTCGTATCGCCTCGGCGATGTTCCCGGCCAGGGAGCGAATCAGGCCGCTCAGTGCCTTGACCTGGGCGGTATAGTCCGTCCCCTCTGCCTCCCCCCTCAGGTCGAAGCCCTTGAACAGCCGTTCCTCTTTGCCGCTGGCGTCCAACAGGCTCCAGTGTCCTATGAGTCTGACCGTGCTGCCTAGGGCCCCGCTGAAGCGCAGGATGTCGACCCGTACCTCATAATCGAGCTTGCGCTGCCTGGGCCAGGGGTAGAGGCTGATATTGTCGGTGCCCAGCTCCTCGCGCAGGCGCAGAGCGAGGTGGCGTGTTATGTCCCCTTTCAGATCGCCCGCCCAGCGGTGAAATTCCGCCAACTCAACCTCATGCGCGCCGTTGTGGGTAATGATCTGCGGGCGATCGAGGAGGTCTGGCAGCGTAACCGGTCCCAGGCCAATGGCCAGGGAATTGACGCCTACGGTCATCGTCCCCTCACTGCCGGCGGGTTCCAGCGAATAGAACCGGGTGGTGGGGGAGCCGCCGGCTACCGTGCAGGCGGAAAGTACCCAGGTGAGAGTGAGTAGCAGGGCTAGGAGACGCATGGACAAGACTCCGCTCGGTCGAACTTGTGATTCAGTAACATCTATCCATTCGGGCTGCAAGGCTAGCGCAACATACCTGTGCCACTACGCCGGTACCGCGGTGCGGGTATAATCGGCGCCCCGAGACCGCCAAGCACGCCCTCAGTGTCTGACAAACTCAATCCACGCCAATCCGCCGCCGTTCGCCACGTGAGCAGTCCCTTACTGGTCCTGGCCGGTGCGGGCAGTGGCAAGACCCGTGTCATTACCCAAAAGATCGTCTATCTGATTCGTGAAAGGGCCCTGTCGCCGCGCTCTATTGCGGCGGTGACCTTCACCAACAAGGCGGCAAGAGAGATGAAGGCCAGGGTAGGTTCGCTGCTGCACCCTGGGGAAGGGCGGGGACTGAACGTGTCCACCTTCCACAATCTCGGCCTGCGGCTGCTGCGCCGCGAGCAGAAGCACGTCGGCCTGCGCAACGGTTTTTCCATTCTCGATGCCAGTGATGCCCAGGGGATTGTGCGAGAACTGATGCGACGCGAGAAACTGCTGGAGGACAGCGACGTGAATCGCGTGATCTGGCAGATCTCCGCCTGGAAGAATGCCCTGGTATCGCCGATGCAGGCGGCGGCCGCCGCCGAAGACGAACTCGGCGCCACGGACGCGGCTTACTACGAAGCCTATCAACGTCGTCTGCGCGCCTGCAATGCGGTGGACTTCGACGACCTTATCCTGCTCCCGGTGAATTTGTTCAGCGAGCACTCCGATGTGCTGGAGCGTTGGCGTTCTCAGATCCGATACCTGTTGGTGGACGAATACCAGGACACCAACGAGGCCCAATACCTGCTGGTCAGGCTGCTGGTCGGTGAACGCAATGGTCTGACCGTGGTCGGCGACGATGACCAGAGCATCTATGCCTGGCGCGGCGCGAAACCGGAGAATCTGACCCGGTTGGCGGAAGATTTCCCCAACCTGGAGGTGATCAAGCTGGAGCAGAACTACCGGTCCGTGGGGCGGGTCCTGGCCGCGGCGAACCGACTGATCGCCAACAACCCCCATGTATACGAAAAACGGCTCTGGAGCGAGCTGGGTCCTGGCGATCCGATTCGCGTGCTGGCCTGCCGCAATGAGGAGCACGAGGCGCGCCGCGTAGTCTCGGAAATCCTTCACCATCGCTTCGTCAACAAGACCGAACTCGGTGATTACGCCATTCTCTATCGCGGCAACCACCAGGCCAGACCCTTCGAGAAGGCCCTGCGCGAGCAGTCCGTCCCCTATTTTCTCAGCGGCGGGCAGAGCTTTTTCGACCGCAGCGAGATCAAGGACGTGATGGCGTATCTGCGCTTGCTGGTCAATGCCGATGACGACAGCGCCTTCCTGCGCATCATCAACACCCCGCGCCGCGAGATCGGGCCGAATACCCTGGAAAAACTCGCCGACTATGCCGCCGAGCGCCGTGCCAGCCTGTTTCGGGCCAGCCTGGAACTGGGGCTGGAGAACCGCTTGAGTGCCCGCGCTCTCAAGCGGTTGCGCGATTTCAGCCAATGGTTTGCGAGCCATTCCGAAGCCGCTGCCCGCGCCGACGACCCTCTGACCGCCGCGCGCCGTGCCCTGAACGAAGCCGGATATGAAGATTGGGTGTATGAGAACTGCAAGACCCCCAAGGCGGCGGAGCGTCGCCTCGAGTATGTGGAGGAACTCTACGAGTGGTTGGGGCGGGCGCTGAATGAGCAGGCCGACGGTGATCTGGCGAGGGCGGTGGGACATCTTTCACTGATGGACATTCTGGAGCGCAATCAGGAGGAAGAGGCCGGCGACCGGGTGCAACTGATGACCCTGCATGCCGCCAAGGGTTTGGAGTTTCCCCATGTCTTTCTGGTCGGCGTGGAGGAAGAGTTGCTTCCCCATCACGCCAGCCTGGAGAGCGGCGCCGTGGAAGAGGAGCGCCGGCTGGCCTACGTCGGTATCACCCGCGCCCGACGCGGATTGACCCTGACCCTGGCGAGGAACCGTCGGCGTTTCGGCGAAAAGGTTGTCTGCGAACCCAGCCGATTCATCGCCGAGCTGCCGGAGGATGATCTGATTTGGGAAGGGGAAAAGGGTAGCGAAGACCAAGAGATTCGGCGGGAGCGGGGACAGGCCCATCTGGCCAACCTGAAGGACCTGCTTTCAGGCCCTTAGGGGAGTGCAAGGTCCCCCGTCCGAGCGGACGGGGGACCCGATTCAGCTTACTTGCTGCTGTCCGCCATGTAGGCAACGATGTCCTTGATCTCATTATCGCCCAGGTGGGCGGCGCCACCCTTGGGAGGCATGGCGCCCTTGCCTTTCAGTGCAGCCTCGTAGAGTGCGTCCATACCCTGTGAGATACGCCCGGCCCAGGCGGCCTGGTCGCCTACCTTGGGGGCGCCGGCAATACCGCTGGCGTGGCAGGCGGCGCAGGTCTGGGAATAGAGTTTCTTGCCTTGGGTCAGGTTGCGCACGTCCGGGGCGGGTGCGTCAGGCGTGCCGGTGACCGTGGCGACCGCGGCGGGGGTCTCCGGGGCCTTAGGCTGAGGGGCGGCGGGAGTTGGCGCTGGTGCGGCGGCCGGCTGAGCGGTCGCGGCGGGCTCGGACTTGGCGGGTGCGGCAGCCGCGGCTACGGCGATACCGCTGTCCTTGAGCATCTTTTCGATGGCGGAACGCAGCTCGGCATCGCTGACCTGAGCACCGCCACGAGGGGGCATTCCGCCCTTGCCGGCAATCGCCACCTTCAGAAGGCCATCGATACCATTGGCCATGCGGCCTTCCCAAGCGGCCTTGTCGCCAATCTTCGGGGCACCGAGGGCGCCGGAGGTGTGGCAGGCGGCGCAGGCGGTGCTGACGATTTCGTCGGCGGACTTCGGTGCAGCGGGGGCTGCCGGTGCCGCGGCGGCCGCCGGATCATCCTCACCAACCAGTACCACCGAACCCATGGGTTTGATGCGTTCGTTGACGGCATTCTGAACGTGCTGGTCATATTCGGGGTTGGCGCCGGTGTCCCCGGTTACCATCTGGGCCACGGTATAAAAACCGATGGCGGCAATACCCAGGATCGCCAGAACGGCGATGAATGTACGGAAAAAAACGTCGTCTTGATGGCTCATTTTCTGCCTCTTACCGCAGTTTCAGTTGGGAACCGTCCGGTGTGGACCGGTTCAGCCTTTTTCTTTCTTGATCAGATAATTAGTAACCTTGACGGCTTCCGTGTGGCTGCCGGCCATGGTGGCGTTGGTGACATAATGGCCACCGATCACCATGGTCGGGACGCCCTGGATGCGATAGCGCTGCTGAAGTTGGCGCGCCTGCCGAATCTTGTTGTGCACGGCAAATGACGAGAAGGTATTGTCGAAATCCTCGGCGCTGACGCCATGCGCCACGAAGAACTCACGAATCGCCTCTTGACCAAAAATGTTCTTGTGGTCTTTGTGGATCGCGTCGAACAGGGGGGTGTGGATCTTGTCCATCACGCCCAGTATTTCGGCTGTGTAATAGGCGCGGGCCAGGGCCTCCCAGCGGCCATTGAATATCGCCGGCACGCGGGTGAATGCCACGTTATCGGCATTCGTCTTCAGCCATTCCTCCAGGTACGGCTCAAAGGAATGGCAATGGGGGCAGCCGTAGAAGAAGAACTCCACCACCTCGACCCTGCCGTCCTGCAAGGGGGCCGGTGCAAGCGGCAGTTCTTGATACTGCGCGCCTTCCAGGTAGTCGTCGTCATCCGCCCAGACTGGCGTTGTGAATACCAAGGCGAATACCAGCCATAGTAGCAGTGTGCGTGTTGCCGCTATCATTTTGAGCTCCTCCGATTCGGTACCTGCCGGCATGGGTCCGTCAGGCGTGTATCACCCTGGGTGAACCTGATTCTCGTCATGGTATGTTTGGCTCGTCCGTGAGCGGAGCCCGTCGCGGACCTAACGTTGCCAGGGCCGCGATGGATGCTATTGCCATCGTCGCTTAGCGCAGGCCGACTACGTACTCGGAGACCGCCTTGATTTCGCCATCGCTCATCTTGCTGGCGATGTTGCGCATCATCTGGCCGGCATCGTTGGCGCGTTCGCCGCTGCGGAACGCCTTGAGGGCCGACTCGGTGTAGGCGGCGAACTGACCGCGCAGAGCCGGGAACTTGGCTGGTGCGTTGCCGACGCCGGTGGGTCCGTGACAGCTCATGCAGGCAGGGACGCCGGTCTTTGCGTTACCGCCACGGTAGAGCTTCTCGCCCACTTCCAGGGACTCGGGGTTGGTCTTGCCGAGTTTGGGCGCCTGAGCGGCATAGTAGGCGCCCAGATCGGCCATGTCCTGCTCCGACAGGCCGGCTGCCTGACCCTGCATGATGGCATTTTTGCGCTCACCGCTCTTGAAGTTGGCCAATTGCTTGGCCAGATAATCGGCACCTTGGCCGGCCAGTTTCGGGAAGGTGGGGGCGGCGCTGTTGCCGTCGGTACCGTGGCAGGCGGCACAGGCGGCGGACTTGGCCTTGCCGGCACCGGCATCGCCGGCGGCATGAACATTGGCGCCGAAGGCGGCCAGGGCGAAACTCAGGGAGATCACTAGTTTGTTCATCGTCTATCGTCTCGTCAGTACTGGAATCGAAGGTATACAGCCGATAACGCGCCACAAGGTAGATCCGTGCACGGGAGCCGCGCTATCGCCGGTCCGTCTGCTCCTTTGGCGGACCAAAATTCATCAATCAGAGGGAGGTTTCGCTGTCCGGCGGGGTGCGGGAATCCGCTGGTTATCCGTTGCCTTTTCGTGCCAACCCCCTCCGAAGAGGGGGCTGGGTGTCGCTTCAGCGCTATCCGGCCTTACTTGCAGGACAGGCTGGCGTAGTAGGCGGCCAGGTTGTCCACGTCGGCGTCGCTCAGCGCGGCGGTCATGGCCTTCATGGTCGCATCGGTACGGGTACCGGACTTATAGTCCCGGATAGCCTTGGCCAGATAGGCTTCTTTCTGCCCGGCCAGGTTCGGGTAGGTGGGAACCATGCTCACCCCCTGGGGACCGTGACAACCTGCGCAGGTGGCGCTTTTGGCCTTGCCGGCGGCGGCATCGCCGGCAACAGCGGAACCCATGGCGCCGGCAAGGGCGACTGCGGCGGCGGCAATCAGGATCTTTTTCATCTTCGCGTTTCTCCCCGCCCGAAGGGCTAGTGGTAATGCACAAATGACAGGAAACCAAACCGGCTGGTTCGACAGGCGTGCGCGAGATGGCGACACAGCCCTCAAGCCTCCTTGCCGATGGGCGCCGGACAGAGACGCGGTTTATACCAAACCGGGGCCTTAGCGGCAAGTTCGCGCATCCCGTAGAATCGCGGCTAAACCTTTGTAGTAGACAGTGTTCGGCGGCGAATAATCCCCCATGACGACAAAAAATCTGTACCGACAAGCACGCTTCTTGCTAAGCGCACCCACGCTGGCCAATGCGCCTCCCGATGTAGGCTATGAGGTGGCCTTCGCCGGTCGCTCGAACGCTGGCAAGTCTTCCGCTTTGAATGTGATTGCCGATCAGCGTGGTCTTGCCCGTGCCAGCAAGACGCCCGGCCGTACTCAACAGATCGTGTTTTTTGCGCTGGATGACGAGCGGCGTCTGGTGGATCTGCCGGGCTATGGCTATGCCAAGGTATCGGAGGCCGTGAAACTCCACTGGCAGAACGCCATGGTGGACTATCTGGCCGGCAGGGAATCGCTGCGAGGACTGATTCTGCTCGCCGACGTGCGTCACGGGCTGACGGAGCACGATCGCCGCATGCTGGACTGGGCGGCCGCCTCGTCACTGGCCGTGCACGTGCTGTTGACCAAGTCCGACAAACTCAAACGCGGGCCAGCAAAATCGTCGTTGCTGAAACTGCGGTCCGAGCTGAAGAAGCTTTGGCCGGGGGTTACGGCACAATTGTTTTCATCGCTGAAGCGCGAGGGAGTGGAGGAGGCCTACGCAGTCCTGGATGGGTGGATGGCGATGCCGCAGGAGCAGTGAGGGGGAGTCCGGCGCTGTCATGGCAGGGGGGGGGCGTGCCGCGGCGCTTTTTAAGCAGACAAAAAAAGCCCCGCCTTCACGCTGTAGGGAAGTAGCGGGGCAGTGTTCCCGACGGTCGTGGGTCGGGATAAACCCGCCTAGGGAGAGGGGCGGGTTGGCGCCGTGGCCTGGCGCATACTGAATACGACCGGGTTTGCACTGAAAAGTTTCCTTGCACTGCTTTGAGGCGATCAATGGGCCTCATCCCAATTGGCGCCGATGCCGGTGTCCACCACCAGAGGCACACGCAGCTCGGCGGCGCCGGTCATGGCGCGGCGTATCGGTTCCAGGCAGCCATCCAGGGCACTGGTTTCGATCTCGAATACCAGTTCGTCGTGCACCTGCATGATCATGAGCACGGGTGCCCTGGTCTCCCGTATCCATTGGTCCACCGCCAGCATGGCCCGTTTGATGATGTCCGCCGCCGTGCCCTGCATGGGGGCGTTGATGGCGGTGCGTTCGGCATATTGGCGCCGTTGGACGTTGCGCGAGCGGATCTCAGGCAGGTAGAGGCGGCGGCCGAAAACGGTCTCCACGAAGCCCCTTTCGCGGGCCTGTTCCCTGGTCTGATCCATGAAGGCGCGCACACCAGGGTAGCGGCTGAAATAAAGGTTCACGTAATCCTGTGCCTCGCCCCGTTCGATGCCGAGTTGGCGGGCCAGGCCGAAAGCGGACATGCCGTAGATCAGTCCGAAATTGATGGCCTTGGCCGAGCGGCGTTGATTGCCGGTGACCTTGTCCGGGGTGGTGCCGAAGATCTCTGCGGCAGTGGCCGCGTGTACGTCGGCGCCTGCGGCAAATGCCTTCAGCAGGCCCTCGTCTCCAGACAAATGGGCCATGATGCGCAGCTCGATCTGTGAGTAGTCCGCCGCGACGATGCGTTTGCCTTCGGGGGCGACAAACGCCTGGCGTATACGCCTGCCCTCATCGCTGCGCACCGGGATGTTTTGCAGGTTGGGGTCGGAGGACGACAGCCGGCCGGTGGCGGCAACGGCCTGATGATAGGAGGTGTGCACCCGGCCTGTGTCGGGATCGATCTGTTCCGGCAGTTTGTCGGTGTAGGTGGATTTGAGCTTGGACAGGCTGCGGTGCTCAAGGATCAGCCGTGGCAAATCGTGACCCTCCTCCGCAAGCTCCTGCAATACCGACTCGGCCGTGGAAGGCTGGCCCTTGGGGGTTTTGGCCCGCGGCGTGATGTTCAGACCCTCCGGGGTGAACAGGATTTGTTGCAATTGGCTGGGGGAACCCAGGTTGAACGGGCCGCCGGCGGCGTCATAGGCGGCCTGCTCGATCTCCAGCATACGCTTGGCCAGTTGAGTGCTTTGTTTGCCCAGCATGGCGCGGTCGATGAGGACACCGTTGCGTTCGATCCGCGACAACACCGGCACCAAGGGGATTTCGATCTGCCGATAGAGTTGGGCCTGCCCCTCCGCGACTTCCAGGCGCGGCCAAAGGGTTTGGTGCAGGCGCAGGGTGATGTCGGCGTCTTCGGCGGCGTAGGGTCCGGCCTGTTCCAGCTCGATCTGGTCGAAACGCAATTGCTTTTTGCCCTTGCCGGCCACGTCTTCGTAGTGGATGGTCTGGTGCCCCAGGTATTTCAGTGCCAGGGAATCCATGTCGTGGCGGGTCGCGGTGCTGTCGAGAACATAGGATTCCAGCATGGTGTCGTGGGCGATGCCTTGCATGTCGATCCCCGCCCTGGCCAGCACGCTCATGTCGTATTTGAGGTTCTGGCCCAGTTTGGGTTTTTTTGCGTCCTCCAACAGCGGTCGCAAGCGTTCCAACACCGTTTCGCGTTGCAGTTGATCGGGGGCGCCGGGATAGCGGTGGGCCACCGGAACGTAGGCGGCCTTTCCTGCCTCGACGGCGAAGGAGACGCCGACGATGTCGGCGCGCATGTAGTCCAGATCGGTGGTTTCGGTATCGAAGGCGAACAGCTCGGCCTTCTGCAGTTGCTTGATCCAGCGCTCCAGGGCCTTGGCGTCGAGCACGATTTCGTAATCGGTATCCTCGGGTGCGGCGGATGTCGGTGTATCCTCACCGGTCTCCTGCGGGGTGTCCAATTGCTTGAGCCAACTCGAAAACTCCAGCTCGGCGTACAGCGCCCGCAGGCTTTCCCGGTCCGGCTCTGCGCGGCTCAGCCCTTCGGATTCGGTATCCAGGGGTACATCGCGGCGAATGGTGACCAGATCCTTGGACAGGGGCAGTTGGCCAAGACTGGCGCGCAGGTTCTCGCCGATCTTGCCCTTGAACTGATCCGCATGGGCCATGATCTCGTCCAGACTGCCATACTGTTCCAGCCATTTGACCGCGGTCTTGGGACCTACTTTGGGAACGCCGGGCACGTTGTCGACCGTGTCGCCGACCAGGGCCAGGTAGTCGATGATCTGCTCCGGCGGCACGCCGAACTTGGCGAGCACGCCGTCGCGGTCCATGGTGGTGTCGTTCATGGTGTTGATGAGGGTGATACCCGGCTCGACCAACTGCGCCAGGTCCTTGTCGCCGGTGGAGATGACGATCTGCCGACCCCGCGCGGCGGCCTGGGTCGCCAGGGTGCCGATGACATCGTCCGCCTCAACGCCGGGCACCGCCAGCAGCGGCAATCCCAGCGCCCTGACGCACTGGTGCAGGGGTTCGATCTGAGCCGCCAGTTCCTCGGGCATGGGTGGGCGATTGGCCTTGTATTGCGGGTACAGCTCGTTGCGAAAGGTCTTGCCGCGGGCGTCGAATACCACCGCCATGTTCTCGGGGTGATAGCGCTCGATCAGGCGGCGCAGCATGTTGAGCACACCATAGACCGCGCCGGTGGGTTGGCCCTTGGAATTGGACAGCGGCGGTAAGGCATGAAACGCCCGAAACAGGTAGGAGGAGCCGTCCACCAACACCAGGGGAGTCTTCGGGGTGTCGCTCATGGGGGATCGTTCCTCTGCTTGGCGGTGCCGGGACCGCGTTGTGGGTGGTGGCCGTCGGATGCGGAACTTTCTGCGTCGGTGGCCGATATCCAGTACCATCGACCGGTACGGCGGTTATGACGCCGGCCGGTCAATCGCAATCGACAACGGGGAGAACCACAGTCGATGGATTCTGTCTTCAAAGAACTCAAATCAAACCATCCGGGGCTGATGCCGGTCAACGATTCGCAGTTGAATCGCGAATCCTGGAAGATCTTTCAGATCATGGCGGAGTTTGTCGAGGGCTTCGACCGACTGGATCGAATTCGCCCCTCGGTGAGCATCTTCGGTTCGGCCCGAATTCCACCGGACAATCCCTACTACAAACTCACCGAAGAGATTGCCTTACAGCTTTCGAATGCGGGTTTCTCCGTGGTCAGCGGCGGTGGGCCGGGCATCATGGAGGCGGCCAACAAGGGCGCCTTCGACGGAAAATCGCCCAGTATCGGTCTTAACATCCGCCTTCCCAAGGAGCAGTCCGGCAACCCGTACCAGGATATTTCGCTCACCTTCAAGCATTTTTTTTCACGAAAGGTGATGTTTGTTAAGTACGCCTCCGCCTACGTGGTGATGCCCGGCGGCTTCGGCACCCTGGACGAACTGGCGGAGATACTTACCCTGGTGCAGACCGGCAAGACCCGGCGTATCCCCATCATTCTGGTGGCTTCGGAGTTTTGGGAGGGTCTGATCGGCTGGTTCCGAGACGTGTTGGTAAAGCACAAGACCATCAGCCCGGAAGACCTGGACCTGTTCAAGGTCATCGACGATCCCAAGGAGGTGGTGGAAGCCATCTTCCAGTACTACGAGCGCCGCGGGTTCGAACCGAATGCCCGTGAACGCGAGTTGCTGCTTGAGCTGTAGCAGGCCGCCTGTCTTTGGAACTGGCGCCTGTCGGCGGTCGGGCGCAAAATAAGCGTAACGAAGCAATGTCAAGGATCAAGTGCATGAAACGCCTGCAACTCGGCCTCGTGATACTGGCGCTCGGTTTCGGCGCCCCACTGGCGGCCCAGGACCAACAGGATCTGGTGCCTCCGCTGCCGCCTCAGGTACAGAGTGGCGAAGAAATGGAGCCGGATGTCACCATTATCGATACCGGTCGTGAGCGTATCGAGGAATACCGTCTCAACGGTCAGCTCTACATGGTCAAAGTCAAGCCCTATGTGGGGCCTGCCTACTATTTCGTCGATACCGACGGGGATGGCTACCTGGAGACCCGCAAGAAAGGTCTGGGGGATGAGATGACCGTACAGCAGTGGATACTGTTCAGTTGGTGACACTTGCGGCAGCCTGTGGATAAGTCTGTGGAAGAAGCTATCCACAAGGGGCGCTGCGGCGGTATCTCCTCATCGCGTTGCCGGTTTTGATAAATGAATCCTTGCCAAGTGGTTGAATTGAAACAAGGCTAATCCACTTATAAGAATTTATTATTAACTGGGGTTGATTTGAGGTTACTCCGGCGTTTGTGGATAGTCGGGCTTTGCGGGCCGACCCATGCGAAGGGTAGACTTGCCGCATTTTTCAGCAGCCTGCCTTCACCGACTCATGGCCCAACCCCAAACCGCCTGGCTGGCCCTGGCCGACAAAATCGATCGACTCAATGAATGGATCGGGCGCGGCGTCGCCTGGCTCACCCTGTTGATGGTCCTGATCACCTTCGCCGTGGTGGTGCTGCGTTACGTCTTCAGCCTGGGATGGATCGCCATGCAGGAGTCGGTTACTTACCTGCACACCCTGGTCTTCATGCTGGGTGCCGCCTATACCCTGAAGCGGGACGGTCATGTGCGGGTGGATATCTTCTACCGCGGGTTCGGTCCCAAGGGGCAGGCCGCCGTGGATCTGTTCGGCGCGGTCTTTCTGCTTTTGCCGGTGAGCGTATTCATCGCCTGGATAAGTCTGGATTACGTGTTTGCCTCCTGGAAGATATTGGAAGATTCCCGCGAGACCGCCGGCCTGCCCGGCGTATTTCTGCTTAAGACGGTGATCCTGCTGATGGCGGCGCTATTGTTCCTGCAAGGCATCGCCCAGGTGATTCGGTCGGCCTCGGTGCTCAGCGGTGCCCAACCTCCCGCTCACGGCGAAACCCACGGTACGGTGTAGGAAGGATGGACGCACCCATGTCTCTGTTCCTGTTTGCAGCGGTCTGCGGGGTATTGCTGCTGGGCTATCCCGTGGCTTTGTCCCTGGGCGGTACGGCCTTGATCTTTGCCGGCATCGGTCTGCTTACCGGCACCTTCGACGGGGCCTTTTTGTCGGCCATGCCCAACCGGCTCTATGGCATCATGACCAACGTCACCCTCATTGCCGTGCCCCTGTTCGTGTTCATGGGTGTGATGCTGGAACGCTCCAAAGTGGCGGAGAACCTGTTGGACACCATGTCCATGTTGTTTGGTCCCCTGCGCGGTGGATTGGGGTTCTCCGTTACCCTGGTTGGTATGCTGTTGGCCGCAAGCACCGGTATCGTCGGTGCTACCGTGGTGACCATGGGCCTGCTGTCCCTGCCCACCATGTTGCGGCGCGGCTACAGTCCGGCCCTGGCCAGCGGCGCCATCTGCGCATCCGGCACCCTCGGGCAGATCATTCCGCCGTCTATTGTGCTGGTGCTGCTGGGAGATGTGTTGTCCTCCGCCTACCAGCAGGCGCAGTTGAACATGGGTAACTATTCGCCCGATACGGTTTCTGTCGGAGATCTGTTCGTCGGCGCCCTGATTCCCGGGCTGCTGCTGGTGGTTCTCTACCTCGTCTATATCGGCCTGGTAGCGTTTATGCGTCCCGACAGTGCCCCACCCCTGGCGGCGGAGGACCGAACCCTGCGTGGTGCGGCCCTGGCAAAACGGGTGCTGCTGGTGCTGATGCCGCCCCTGCTGCTGATACTGGCGGTGCTGGGTTCGATCATCGGCGGTCTGGCTACGCCGACCGAGGCCGCCTCGGTGGGGGCCGTGGGGGCCATTCTGCTCGCCATGTCTCAGGGGCAGTTCGATATGAAAAAGCTCAAGGACGTGATGCGCAGCACCACCGAGGTCACTGCCATGGTGTTCCTCATCCTCATCGGCGCTGCCTTGTTTTCCCTGGTTTTCCGCGGTTTCGGCGGCGACAAGCTGGTGGAGGCGTTCCTCACCGACCTGCCCGGCGGGGTGGTGGGTGCCATGCTGGTGGTGATGCTCATCATGTTCCTGCTGGGCTTCATCCTGGATTTCATCGAGATCACTTTCGTGGTGGTGCCCATTGTTGCCCCCATTCTGCTGGCCATGGGTCTGAACCCGGTGTGGCTTGGGGTGATGATCGCGATCAACCTGCAAACGTCCTTTCTTACCCCGCCCTTCGGTTTTGCCCTGTTCTACCTGCGTGGCGTTGCGCCGGCCAGCGTCACCACCGGGCAGATCTATCGCGGCGTCATGCCTTTCATCGTGATTCAGCTGATTGCCCTGGGAATGCTGGCGTTGTGGCCGGATCTGGCAACCTGGCTGCCGTCGGTAATCTACGCAGACTGACAGATCACGGGGCCGGTTCAACCTCCAACCAAAAGGTCACCGGTCCGTCGTTCAGCAGATGGACCTGCATGTCGGCGCCGAATCGGCCGGTGGCAACAGGGCTGTGCGTTTGTCTCGCCTGTGCCACGACGTAGTCGAACCAGCGCTCGCCCTCTTCCGGCGGGGCGGCACTGGTGAAGCTGGGGCGGTTGCCTTTGCGGGTGTCGGCGGCCAGGGTGAATTGCGGTATCAGCAACAGGCCGCCGCCGATGTCGCGCAGGCTGAGATTCATGCGGCCTTCAGCGTCTGGGAATACCCGATAGCCAAGCAACCGTTCCAACAGCCGATCGGCCTGGGCCACGCCGTCGTTGCGTTGTACGCCCAGCAACACCAACAGGCCGGTCCCGATACGTCCGATCTCCTCGCCGTCCACCACCACATGGGCGTCACGCACCCGCTGCAACAGGCCGATCATTCAGCCGCGCCAGAGTCGGTCGGCTGTCTCGTCGGTGGCCTCGACCAGGGCGGCGAGGTTGCCGGGCTCGGCGGCGGAGTGGCCGGCCTCGGGGGATATGGTGAACTTGGCCAGGGGCCAGACCTGATGCAGTGCCCAGGCATTTTCCAGCGGGCATACAAGGTCATAGCGGCCATGAACGATGTAACCGGGAATGTCGGCGATAGCGCGGGCATTGCGCAGAATCTGTTCCGGTTCCAGGAAGGAATCGTTGGCGAAATAGTGGTTCTCGATGCGGGCCAGGGCCAGGGCCGTGTAGGGCTCGCCGAAGTAGTTCTCCAGGCCCGGATTGGGTTTCAACGTGGCGGAACGGGCTTCCCAAAGAGACCAGGCCTTGGCCGCCGCCATGCGGGCCACTTCGTCATCGCCGGTCAGCCGGCGGTGGTAGGCGCGCACCAAGTCGTCGCGTTCCTCGGCTGGGATCGGTGCGATGTAGTCCCGCCAGCGGTCCGGCAGCAACTCGCTGGCGCCGAATTGATAGAACCAGTCTATGTCCTTGGGGCGGCACAGGAAGATTCCACGAAGGATCAGGCTCAGCACCCGCTCCGGGTGGGTCTCGGCGTAGACCAGACTCAGCGTGCTGCCCCAGGAGCCGCCGAACAATACCCAGCGCTCTATCCCCAGGCGGGTGCGGATCGCCTCCATGTCCGCTACCAGGTGGGCGGTGGTGTTGTCGGTGAGATCGGCATGGGGCAGGGAGCGGCCGCAACCGCGCTGATCGAACAGGATGATGTGATAGCGCTCCGGATCGAAAAAGCGCCGATGATAGGGTTCGCATCCCGCCCCAGGCCCGCCGTGCACGAACAGCACCGGTATACCCTTCGGGTTCCCGCACTGCTCTACGTGCAGGGTATGCCGTGCGTCTACTGTCAGGCTGTGCTGAACGAAGGGTTCGATAGGTGGGTAGAGTTGCGCCATGGCGATCCGCTCGTCGATTGATATCCGTAGGGTAACCGAAAAACCGACGAATGGAGCCAGGAACGTGATGATTCCGGCCCCTAAGTCGGGTATTTCCCTATTCGGGAGAGGATAAGTCCCAATTATGCTCGTTGGGCGCTTGTGGCAAGCTTCGCACGTCGTCTACCGGTTGTGATTACAGAGCGCACCGGCGGCTGGTTCAGGGACGGCGATGCAAACCACCGCAAACGGGCGACGTCTTGAGCTCCCCCGGCGTTTGCCGGGGGATCTTTTATCCAGCTGCCCTGGAAGCCCGCTTGCGTTCGTTTTCCGTAAGCAGACGCTTGCGAATGCGTATCGCCTTGGGTGTTACCTCCACCAGCTCGTCGTCGTCGATGAACTCCAGCGCCTGCTCCAGGGAAAACTCCACCGGTGGCGTCAGCAGAATATTCTCATCTGAACCGGCGGCGCGGATATTCGTGAGTTGCTTGGCCTTGGTGGGGTTGACCACCAGGTCGTTGCCGCGCGAGTGGATACCTATCACCATGCCCTCATATACCTCGGTACCGTGGCCGAGGAACAATCGGCCGCGTTCCTGGAGGTTGAACAGGGCATAGGCCAGGGCCTTTCCGTTGACCATGGAGACCAATACACCATTGCTGCGCTGCCCCAGGGAGCCGGCGCGCACCGGGCCGTAGTGGTCAAACACGTGATACATCAAGCCGGTGCCGGAAGTGGCGCTGCGAAATTCACTCTGGAAGCCGATCAGGCCGCGAGCCGGCATCAGAAAATCCAGCCGCACCCGGCCACGTCCGTCCGGGATCATGTTCTGCAGTTCCGCCCCGCGACTTCCCAGCCGTTCCATGATGGTGCCCTGGTGGATCTCCTCCACATCGACGGTCACCTGCTCGTAGGGCTCGCGGCGTTCACCGTCGACTTCTTTGATGATGACCTCCGGCCGGGATACACCCAGCTCGTATCCTTCGCGGCGCATGGTCTCGATCAATACCGACAGATGCAGCTCGCCGCGACCGGATACCCGGAAGCGGTCCGGGTCGTCGGTTTCCTCGATGCGAAGGGCGACGTTGTGCAGTTCCTCGCGCAGCAGGCGTTCGCGGATCTGCCGAGAGGTGACGAACTTGCCCTCCCGGCCAGCGAAAGGGGAGTTGTTCACCTGAAAGGTCATGCTCACCGTGGGTTCGTCCACGGTCAGAGGTGGCAAGGCCTCCACCTTCTCCGGCGCGCACAGGGTATCGGAGATGTTCACCTGCTCCAGGCCAGTGAAGGCGATGATGTCGCCGGCGCGGGCCTCGTCTACCTCGATGCGCTCCAGTCCGCGGAAGCTCATGACCTGCAATACACGTCCGTTACGGGTGTGGCCATTGGGATCGACCACCGTCACTGGCGAATTGCGGGCGATGTGTCCGCGCTGAATGCGGCCCACGCCTATCACCCCCACATAGCTGCTGTAATCCAAGGTGGTAACGCGCATCTGGAACGGGCCTTCCAGGTCGACGCTGGGCGGGGGAACCAGATCGACGATGGACTGGAACAAGGGATTCATGTCGCCACTGGTGACATCGCTTTCAAGCCCGGCGTAGCCGCCCAGGGCCGAGGCATAGATCACGTGGAAGTCCAACTGCTCATCGGTGGCGCCCAGACGGTCGAACAGGTCGAAGGTCTGATCCATCACCCAGTCCGGCCGGGCGCCGGGGCGGTCGATCTTGTTGATGACCACGATGGGCTTAAGTCCCAGGGCAAAAGCCTTTTGGGTGACGAAGCGGGTTTGGGGCATGGGGCCGTCCACCGCGTCCACCAGCAGTAGTACCGAATCCACCATGGACAACACCCGTTCCACCTCGCCGCCAAAATCGGCATGGCCGGGCGTGTCGACGATGTTGATGCGGTATTCGCCCCACTGAATGGCGGTGTTCTTGGAGAGGATCGTGATCCCACGCTCCTTCTCCAGGTCATTGGAGTCCATGATGCGCTCGGTGCCGGTATCCTTGCGGCTGAGTGTGCCCGACTGCTGTAACAGCTTGTCCACCAGGGTGGTCTTGCCGTGGTCCACATGGGCGATGATGGCGATGTTGCGCAACTTGGCGACGGAGTCTTGGCTGGACACGGTGGGTCTCGGTGGAATGATGGGTAAATCAGGAAATCCGAATATTACCCGAATTTGGGTGCGGCATTATACATGAGTAGTGCTTGGAAGATCTTCCGGCGAATGTGAAGGCGGACCAGCGCTCCTGCCGAAGGGGCGGAGCTGTTACCGGGTTCGCCCCTGCCCGTTTGAGCGCGCTTGCGCGTGTAATGCGTCATCGCGATCCTGTAGCCGTATCGTTCGGTTCTTGCCGCGCGTCTTGGCCTGGTACAGCGCCTCATCCGCGTGGCGCAACAGGCCATCTACCGAGTGGGTGCGATCGGATTTCTCGGCAACGCCGCAACTGATGCGGAACTGGATAGGCTCCTCGCAGCCGGGCACGACTATCGACTCGAAGGCGTTGCGTATGTCTTCCACGGCGTGGAAAAAGCGATCCCGCTCCTTCTTCGGCGAGACCAGCGCGAACTCCTCTCCGCCTATCCTGCCAAAAATCACGTCATCGTCCAGATGTTTGCCGATGGTTTGCGCAGTCAACCGGATAACCTCATCGCCGACGGGGTGTCCATAGGCGTCGTTGATCGACTTGAAGTTGTCGATGTCGATCATGGCGGCGCAAACCTGGGAATGGTCCCCATACAATGCCGTGGCCAGTTCGAAGAAGCGCCGACGGTTGTAGACGCCCGTCAGTGGATCGTGGTTCGCCAGATACTCAAGATCCTTCATCAGCGTTCGCAAATGCAACTGAGTTCGAATACGGGCCGACAGCTCGACACGCCGGAAAGGCTTTACGACGTAGTCGATACCGCCTACGGCATAGGCTTTTTCTATTGAGTCGTCGTCGGTTTTAGCCGTAAGAAAAATCACGGGTATGTCGCGGGTTGCGGGGTCTTGCTTCAGCGTCTGGCAAACATCGAAGCCGGTCATTACCGGCATGACGATGTCCAGCAAGATCAAGTCGACCCTCTCTTCCCTGGCGATTTCCAGTGCCGTATTCCCGTCCAATGCCACCAGAATGTCATAGCGATCAGCAAGCATCTCGATCAGGATGTTGATGTTGGAGGCATTGTCGTCCACGGTCAGAATTGTATATTCCTCCTCGTCGGCGTTCATTTGATCACCTCAAGTGCCTCAGTGAAATTGAACCGTTTCATGCTTTCCTCGACCGCAGAAAGCCGGGCGTCCAGGGGCTGCGGCAAGTCGAATTGCCTCAGCAGGCTGATTGCATCTTTGTATTTCTTCGGGCGCTTGCTCTGCAAGGCGCGGATCAGCGCGTCGATGCCTTCGTTCAGCTCCTCTTCGGAGGCAGGAGATTTTTTGCGGATAGCGAGTAACGATCTACGCTGTTGCAGGAAGGCCGACAGTTCTTCCACTGTTGCGTGAAGCTGATGGGACAGCGGCTCCAGGAGGGGCGGTGTGGGAGACTCCTCGAATAGTTTGGCCATGGAGTGCAGGCGGTCGGCGCCAAGGTTGGCGCTCAAGCCCTTGAGCGTGTGCACCTCACGGGCCAGGCGCTCGCCTTCCAGCTGTTGCAGATCAAAGCCGGTGTAATCTTCGACGAAGCTGCTGATGAGCTTGATCAGCAGGAGCTGATTGTTGTCCAGTCGTGTCAGCGCAGCCCCCCAGGTGATAGTGGTGAAAGGAAAATCCATCGCGTCAAGAGTATCTTGGTTTACGTCGATACTGCCCGAGGCGGTGCCCTTTTTCTCGATGAGATCCAGCAGCGTGGCGTAGAGTTTTTCGACTGCGATCGGCTTGCTGAGGTGTTCGTTCATGCCGGCCCGGCGTGAACGCTCCACATCGCCGGCCATCGCATTGGCGGTAAGTGCCACGATAGGCACTTCGGCGTCACGTTTTCGGATTGCCGCCGCTGCTTGATAGCCGTCCATCACGGGCATCTGGATATCCATGAGGACAAGCTCGTGTTTCCCCGGCACGAAACGTTCCACAGCCTGTTCTCCATTGTTGGCAATATCAACTTGTATGCCACTTCCGTCGAGCAGTCCAATAATGATCTCTTGATTGGTCCGATTGTCTTCTGCAAGAAGGACATGTGAATTGGCGAGACTGGTCAATTCCGCCTTGAGCCGATGGGTTGTTTTCTCAGAATGTGATTTTTTCTCTGGCTTGCCGGTGATAATGGAGGTAACGGCTTCAGCTAATAGTCCAGGGTTCAGGGGTTTTTTGATAAATCTGGCTGGGGTGCCGAAGAATCTCAGGGAGCTGAAGCTTTCCTTCTCGAAGTAGGGTCCGGTAATGAGAAGTGGTGTCGATTGCCATGGCAGTGGGGCGTTTATGTCGCTGGAACGTTCCGACGTTATGTCGGAATGCTTCTCAAGCAGATTCGCTGCCGTTTCATGGCTCACGACTGCAATATCGAATCGACGCTCATCGCTCCCAAGGAGTCGCTCGGCTTCCTCTCCGCTGGCCGCAGTCAGTGTCTTAAAATTCAGGTTGGCGAGTATCGTGGCGATGATTTCACGCCAACGGGGGTCTTCGTCCACCACCAAGGCATTTCGGCCGCTGAAACGTGCAGCATCGAGGTCCTCTCGGGTTATTGGGATCAGGTCAATGTCAAAGTGGAATCGGCTCCCTTTCAATACTTCACTTTCCACACCGATGCGCCCTTTCATCAGCTCGACCAGTTGCTTGCTGATGGCCAGGCCAAGGCCCGTCCCCCCGTACCTTCGCGTTGTGCTGCCATCGGCCTGTGAAAAAGATTGAAACAACTTGCTCATCTGTTCGGCCGACATGCCAATGCCGGTATCGCGGACTTCGAAGTGTATTCGACCGGCATCGTTCATTCCGACGTTTAGCGAAATCTCGCCAGATTCGGTAAATTTTATTGCATTGCTCACCAGATTGGTCAGGATCTGAGATAGCCGGAGGGGATCTCCGTGGCAGAGTCGGCAAACACCATTCTGGTACGAAACATAGAGCCTGAGTCCTTTTTCGTGTGCACGAAGTTCATTGAGATCGATGACTCCGTCGATAACGGTAAACAGATCGAAATCGACCGATTCAATAGTCAGTTTTCCTGCCTCGATCTTCGAGAAGTCCAGAATGTCGTTGATGATGCGAAGCAGCGAATCTGCCGAACTTTCAATTCGCTCCACGTAACTTCGCTGCCGCTCGTTGAGGTCTGTCTGCAAGGCCAGGTGCGCCATCCCCAGTATGCCGTTCATGGGCGTACGGATTTCATGGGACATGTTGGCAAGAAACTCCGATTTGGCCCTGGCGGCCTCTTCGGCCCGAAGCTTTTCCTGCATGAGGCTTGATTCGAGTGCTTTTTGACGCGTTATGTCCTTGGCGCTGATAAGAATGCGCTGGCGGTCGCTCATCAGCGCCAAAGACATGTTGATCGTGATTGCCTTACCGTTTTTGTGATGGCAGGATTTAATGAAATCCTTCACATAGCCGTATTCCGCAGCGTCCAGCATCGCCTGCCGGGAGCGGTCCCTGTCTTCTTCGGCACTCATCTTGATACAGCTGGTGCGATAGAGTTCGGCTTTCGTGAACCCCGTCATTTCGGCGTAGGCATCGTTCACATCGAGAAATGACGAGGTTTCGGCATCGATCAGAGCGATACCGTCTTTTGACGTCTTGTAGATCGCTTCGAAGGTTTCCTTTTGTTCCAGCAGTTCGCGGGTTCGATGTTGGATGTTCTCGTTCAGATAGCGCTTTTCGTGGTTCCACGCGCGGTAGAAGAAAATATTGTTGATGGCGTTGGAAAGCTGAGCCGTGAAGTTTCCCAGCGCCACCATGATGGCTTCATCGGCGTTGACTGCTGTCTCCGGGGCGGTTGACCCCAGACTGTTGCCTACCACAATCAAGCCGAAGGGGATGTTGATGTCTCCGCCGAACAGTTCGAAGTAGGCGTCATGAAGAAAAAGCGATTGTGTCAGGCGCGAGACGATGGTATTCGGTTGCTCGGGTGTGTGGGCAATCGGGTCTCGATTCAGTCGCAGATACTCGATGACCTCCCCGGAAAGCAATAGATTTATGATGCTGATGACCTTCTGTTCCCTGAGGTCGGTATATCCCAGGGAATGTCGGAGCCGAAACCAGCCATTTTCGTCGTTGTGAACAAAGAGCAGGCAGCGCTGGAACCCCAGGTCTTCCACGGCGAATCGCGCGGCGGTGGTAAGCAGGTCATCGATCTCCATCGACTCATTGAGTCCTTTTCCGAGACGATGAAGCTTTTTGTAAATACGAGTATGTTTCTCGTTGTTTCTCAATAAGGCGCTGATCTCACTCTGGTTCATGCCTTGGTTACCATGGTCGTTGCGCGGCCCGATGACGACGTTTTAGTTCGTCTGCCACGAGTGGCTAGAGGAATATTTCGACCTCCAGGTAGTCGTCGCCGCAGGCAATGGACTTGGTCATCCTGGTTTTATAACCCTGGGTAGAGCGCCGCATCTTTCGGAATCCTTCTTCCGTTTCGATTCGCTCTCCGTTTACCAAGTCCGTGTTGTAAACGAGCTGCATCAAACCGGTAAAGCCACCGCTGTTGGCCCAATGCACGGGATAGTCACTATGCCCATACATACGCATGTGGCTCAGGTCTTCGAAATCGTTGTAGTTGCGAAAAATTGCGCGATCGGGGGCGAGTTCGACGACTGTGTGATACCCCCAACCCATGGTATTTACCAGGGCCAGCAGGCCATAGATCCAGTCTTCCTTGGTGTCCAGATAGGGTCTTACATGCTCGTTCCATTCCGGTGAGGTCATGATGCCGCCGTAGGTAAAGAATCCGCAGGCATGTCCGGCCTCCATCAACAGTTCACCGGCAAGGGTGACGCCATAGTCGCCGGCGACCTTGGTCATTTCGTTGACGAACTCGAACTGGAGCCGATTGACGTAGTCGCTCTGGTTTCTGACGATGTGCACGCCAAAGGCTGGGATCATGCCTTCCTCGTTGCCGACGAAGTTGACATGAGAACCCAGAAACGCGTTGGTAATGGTGGCTTCGTGCTCCCAATTGAGTTTCAGCCGGGGCGCCTCACAGAAACGCGTTTCGGATTTGGCGGGATAGTGCTTGAAATTACTGTCACCGGGACTGACACGATGCGTATTGGCCTCAGCGCCGCAGGCCATGCAGGTGCTCTGTTCGGCATTGACTTCGTCCAGAGGACGTTTGTAGATGACCGAATAGGCCGCGGCCAGGTACCCGGTGGTGTAGTAGTCCACCGGTTTTGTGCTCAGTCCGTACTTTTGTTTCCAGGTCTTGGACATGACTGATTTCGTGGTGGTTACGGTTCCACCGCGTTCGGATATGTTGGACAGGTCGATCAACCCGCAACCTAAGGTCTTGTAGACTTCTTCCGCCATACGCTTGGATTCTGCGGTATCCATACCCTCACAGAGCTTTGAAAGCTGGCGATGAACCGCATGTGCCGCACTGCCGATCAGGAACGGCCGACTGTCGATGTAGTCGGCATCGAGAATCGTTCTCAACAGGTTGGTCAAGTAGTGATGGCAATGGAAGATCATTGCCTCATCGGCAATAAAAAGGCAGTGATGTTCGGTGTCGTAGGGGTAGCGGCTGATATCAAACATGGCAACTGGCCTCGGGATGGTCGTTGTGCACGAACGCCTCCGCCGCCAGGCGCATTTGCTCGAATACCTGAACCGGTACCAGGAACTGGTCTTTCGCCTCGATTTCAGCGGGCGATACCAGTAGTCCGGCGGCCTGGAGCTGAGGTAGCGCGCGGACCACGATGCGTTGCACGATTTTGGCATCGCCATGTTGCTTTGCCCACGTCAGTATGGGGGTCACGTCTTTCAGTTGTACCAATGGGAATCTCCGCTTATGCCTGGACTCTGGCTTTGGGACCTTGCCGATAGCGGGTCCGCAACCCGACAAGTCAGGGGCGCAGCCATGGCAGCAATAGCGGTAAAAGCGGGATTTCCTTAAGTTTAATGTGAGAAACGCTGCGTAACGTTGATTCTGTGGTTGAGGGTCCTTCCCGTGAATCCTGTATTTGAATCGCGTATTTTCTAGTCTCAGATTGAAGCGTTTTCCCTGGACTGTTGGCCGGCGCGCCAGGAGGCGGGCGACTGGCCTACCCATTTTTTGAAGGCACGGCTGAAGGCTGCCTGGTTTTCGTAGCCCAGGCTTGCGGCGATCCGTTCAACACCTCCTTTTTCCGTGGCGAGGCGCCGGCAGGCCAGGTTCATGCGCCATTTGGTGACGTATACCATGGGACTCTCGCCGATCGACGCCGTGAAGCGGGCGGCGAAGCGCGAGGGGGACATGGCCACGGCCTGAGCCAGGCGTTTCACCGACCAGGGGTGTCCTGGGTCGGCGTGCACGGCACTGATGGCACGGCCGATCGCCGGATCGCGTATCCCTCTGAACCAGCCGGGCTGTGTGTCGCCAACCGTTTGCAGGTGGGTCCGCAATGCCTCGGCGCACAGTACTTCAAGCAACCGTTCGACGATGAATGGGCCACCTGGAGTACGGCGGTCCATTTCGTCGGTGATCAGGCGGGCGACACCGGCCAGATTGTGGAGTTCGCCGGCCCGGGAGAGGGCGCTTTGCAGGACCGGAGGCAGGGCCTCGAACAGGGGGTTGAGTTCGGTGTTGTGCAGCAGAAACACACCGCATAGCAGTGAGGCGCCGACGAGCCCCTTTTTGTGGTCTGGGCTTTGGAGGTTCGGGCCACCCCTCAGTAACGTTTCGATACTCAGACTCCGTGTCGTTTCCCCCTGGACGAGTTCATGGGCCTGGCCGCCGAAACAGATGACCATACGGCCGGCGCTGAGGGGGATTTCCGCCTGTCCCTCGGGGCGAACGGCGCACTGGCCGAATTCCACCAGATGGAAGGCGACGACCCGTGTGCCGGGGGCCGTTTGCAGTACCTTGGCCAGTTCGGAGTCGTTCGGAATGCGGATTGCCCAGGGTGGCGTATAGGATTCTCTCAGCAGCAGACTGCCGCTGATTCTTAGCGAACGAAGGGTGTCGTCGAATACGTCCATTCCCGATCCTGCCACTATCGCGGATTCTTCAAGAATAACCGATATGCTGGAGTCAGATCGATAATATAGTTGTTTCAGCAAACAAATTGATATATTTGGCTATCGGATCGTCTGAAAGTAAAAAGTAATCTGCATACCTCCTTTCTGTATCCCGGAGGTATCCCAATGCAAAGCCTCAATCCCGCCTGGACCATGATCGGTCTGGATGTGTTGATGATCGTCTACACCCTTTGGGCCCTGTCACTGCGGCAGCCCTTGGGAACCAAGGGTCATTTCGTTGCGTTTGGCCTGCTTGCCTGGCTTGTGTCTCTTCACTTGGGGCTCTCGAATCAGGCCCTGTTCCCTGCCGATATTTCGGGTATCGCCTTTCTGACTGTCATTTTTGCCGGTGTGGGGCTGGTCGGCGTGCTGCTCCTGGTCATCGCCCCGATTCGCCGACTGTTGCTGGGCCTGAGGCAGGAGCAATTGCTGTTGCTCCAGGGAATACGGGTATTTTTCGGTGCCACCTTTTTGATGCAGGCCGGTACCGGGGTTTTACCCCAAACCTTTGGCATTGTGGATGGCTTCACCCACATCGGCGCAGGGTTCTTCGGCCTGATCGCCGCCTTTTCCGTAGCCGCCGGTGTGCAGGGAGCGCGCCGTGCCTGGTTCGCCAATCTTTTCGGTCTGGCCGACATCCTGGTGGTGGCCAGTTCCCTGGCGTTGGTTCTGTTGCCTCAGATCGGTCCCCATCACCCCATGATGTATGCCGTGTTTCTGCCCGCGCCCCTGTGGCTGTGGTTCCACCTGTTTTCCATCCGCAAGCTCGTTCGAGGTGAGAAATGAAGCTGAAAGGCAAGACTGTGCTGATCACGGGGGCCTCCGGCGGTATCGGGGCAAGCTTGGCCAAATTGGCGGCAATGCGGGGGGCGCGGGTCGTGCTGCTGGCGAGAAGGGAGGACGAACTGCGCGTCGTGGCGCAAGCCATCGAGGCAGGCGGTGGCAGCGCCTCTGTCTACCCGGTGGATCTGGCCGATTCGGTATCGCTCAAACGCGTGGTCGAACGGATTGGCGCCGAGGTGGGCGTGCCGGATGTTCTGGTCAACAACGCCGGGATCGGCCGTTGGCGCTACCTGTGGGAAATGGATGAGGAGGAGATCGCCAGGACCATCGCCGTCCCCTATCTGACGGCGGCCTGGCTAAGTCGGGCCTTTGTGCCGGGGATGATGGATCGAGGCAGCGGACTGGTCGTGAACCTCAGTTCCGTGGCTTCGCGTCTGGCTTGGCCTGGGGCCACCGCCTATATCGCTGCCTGTCGTGCCATGCGGGGGCTTTCCGATGCCCTGCGCGCCGATTTGCGTACAAGTGGTGTTCGCGTCGCTCACTATGAAAGCGGGCCGGTAGCCAGCCCTTATTGGCGAAACAATCCCGACAGTTACGAACGGGTGCCGGGAATCGCCCGACGCCTGGTGCCGATGCTGACCGAGCACCAAGCCGCATCCGCCTTGTTGTCCGGGATCGAGGCCGAGCGCAGATTCATCGTTCCGTCCTTGTCCTTGCGTCTGGTCTACGGGCTGCATGGCGTGTTGCCTGGCATGGTCCAATGGCTGATGACCGCTACCGGTTATCAGCCATCAAGGCGGCGCAGCGCTTGAGACGCCGATACCGGCCTACCCGTTGTTCGGCCTCAAAGTACTCAAATACACCGCCAATTGCGACCGGCATGCAAACCATTGCTCCACTGCCTGTTCGACCTTGTAGACGCCGATGCATCCCTCCAGCGCGGCGATGACGAATCGAGACACGGCCTGACTGTCCACGTCAGGCCGTATGAAACCCTTCTGCTTGCCTTTCTCGAACATCGCCGCGAATGCCTCCACCCAGTGGCGGAACAAGGTGGCGATGCGGACGCGAAAACCTTCGTCCAGCTTGCTCATCTCCTGGGCCAGATTGTTCAGTGGACAGCCGTGTTCGCGCATGGCGGGCGGGATGTCCTCGCCCAGGTTATCCAACCGGTCCAGCAGGGCCTGCACCGGGTCGTCGATGTTGGCGAACGGGGCCAGCCAGACCGATTCCACCATGGGTTTGATCTGTTCCTCCAACACCGCATAGCCCAAATCCGCCTTGCTGTTGAAGTGGTGGTAGAAGGCGCCTTTCTGTAGCCCCGACAGTTTTAGCACCTCATCCACTCGCATCCCCTGAAAGCCGTGGGCATGCATCTGCGCGAAGGCGGTTTGTAGCAAACGTTCCCGCGTCTGTTGGGGATTGCGCGTGGCCATGGCTCGGCCTCCTCTCGAAATTTTGCATACTTTTATTATAGACAAACCAGTTGGTCTGTTCTATTCTCGATAAAACAGACTGGTTGGTTTGTATCAATGCAATCCCTGAAACTGGAGGACGAGCAAGACGATGAACGACTCCTTGGCAACCCGATCCCTGGCATGGCGTGTTTTCTGGCGCGTTACCGCCTATCCGCGAACGACCATCGTGCTCGGGCTGGCCTTGATCGCCGCCCTGGCGACCTTCATCCCCCAGCTGGTGAAGGACACCCGCTCCGACTGCGGATTCCGGCGAAGGCGACCACCGATTCCGGTGTGAAAGCGACCACTCAATCCAGCCGAAGACGACCACCCATTCCGTAGGAAGACGGGCACCGGTCGGAGCGAAGCGACGCGGGACAGTGCATAGTTACTCTGAAGGGGAGGTCGGCGTCAATTTGGCGTGTCGCTTTCGCAGGGATTCGCCCTGCAGATTTATCCGGTAGGCGTTGTGAATGAGCCGGTCCAGGATGGCATCGGCGAGGGTGGGATCGCCGATGATCTCGTGCCAATGCTCGAGCGGTAACTGAGAGGTGACGATCGTCGAGCGATGGCCGTGGCGGTCGTCGAGCAGTTCCAGCAGATCGCGGCGCTGCTCTGCGGTGAACTTGGCCAACCCCCAGTCATCGAGAATGATCAGATCGGTCTTGGCGAAGGCGGCCATGAGCTTGGGGAAGCGCCCGTCGCCGTGGGCCAGGCTGAGTTCCTCGAACAACCGTGGCAGACGCAGGTACAAAGCGGTGAGTCCTTCTCGGCAGGCCTTCTGGGCCAGGGCACAGGCGATCCAAGTCTTACCCACGCCAGTGGGGCCGTAGATGATCAAGTTCAGCCCTTCGGTGATCCAACGACAAGCGGACAGTTGCAGGATCAGCGCCTTGTCGAGTCCGCGCGGGGCGCGGTAGTCGATATCCTCGATACAGGCGTTGTGCTTGAGACGGGCCTGGCGCAGACGGGTTTTCAGCCTCCGGTCCTCGCGTTCGGTGATCTCCCGGTCGGCCAGCAGGCCGAGGCGTTCCTCGAAGCTAAGGGTATCGATATCGGCCATGTTGATCTGTTCGCTCAATGCTTTGAGCATACCGGACAGGCGCAGGGTCTGGAGTTTTTCCAGGGTGGGGTGGTTCAACATCGTATGGGTGTCCTTCAGCGGTTTGTCAGTGGTAGTACGTGGCGCCGCGGATGTTCTCGTGGGCGATGCCCAGCTCTGGTTCGCTCTGCTCGGGAAGGGGCTTGCGGTCGAGGCCCTGACGCAGGATGGAGTCGATGCTCTTGTAACTGGCCGATCCGATCCGTAGGGCTCGGCGACAGGCCGCCTCCAGGCGTTCATCGCCGTAGCCCTTGCTCAGGCGCAGGACGCCGAGGCAGGCGCGGAAGCCCTGTTGGGGATGGGCCCGGCTGTGCAGGAGGGTCTGGATCACCCCGGCGGTGGCGGGTCCTGTCTTCTCGGCCCAGCGGATGAGCCGTTCAGGAGTCCACTCGGCGTATTGGCGATGAGCGGCCGGCATGTGCTCGGCCACGGTGGTGTGGCGACCCTTGAGGTGGGAGCGCAGGTGGCTGGCTACCCGTTGGCCGCGGTACAGGCATTCGACAGTGCGCTCGGTGTAGCGGACCTCCAGCGCCTTGCGTACCAGGGCATGGGGAACCGAGTAGTAATGTCCCTCGAGCTCGACGTGGTAGTCGATGTTGACCCGGACCTTTTTCCATTCGGCGAACTCGTAGGGCAGGGCCGGCAGCGGGCGCAGCGCCGGGCGGTCGATCTTCTCGAACCACTCCCGGCGCGAGCCGGGCAGCTTTTTGAAGGGACGTGCGTTGAGGCGCTCCAGCAGCCGGGCGATCTCCCGGTTCAGCTCCTCAAGGGAGAAGAAGCTGCGGTGGCGCAGCGCCGCCAGGATCCAGCGTTCGACCAGCAGCACCCCTGCCTCCGCCTTGGCCTTGTCGCGGGGCCGACGGGCGCGTGCCGGCAGTACCGCCACGCCGTAGTGGCTGGCCAGATCGGCGTAGGTGGGATTGAGGTCGGGCTCATAGCGGTGCGCCTTGGTGACGGCGCTGCGCAGGTTGTCGGGTACAAGGATCTCGCTGGTTCCACCCAGGAACTGGAAAGCGCGCACGTGCGAGCCGATCCAGTCGGGCAGTTGCTGGGTCCAGGTGGCCTCCGCGTATGTGTAGCTGGAAGCGCCCAGCACGGCGACGAAGATCTGGGCCTGGCGAATCTCGCCGCTACGCCGGTCTACGACCTCCGCGGTCTGCCCGGCGTAATCCACGAACAGCTTCTCACCGGCGCGGTGTTCCTGGCGCATCACCAGGTCCAGCTTCGCGGCCCAGGCCCGGTAGCGATCGCAGAACCGGCTGTATTGGAGCCCGTGCGGATGGGCACTCTTGTACTCATGCCACAGCAAGGTGAGGGTGACGCCCTTGCGGCGAAGCTCACGATGCACCGTTGGCCAGTGCGGCAGTGGACGGCGGTCGGCGCCGGAAGCAGTTGCCGGCGGGTAGAGCTTGTGCTCCAGCATCGCCTCGTCCAACTGCCCCGCCTGTGGCCAGGATAAGCCCGATCGACTGAAGCGGGCCAAGCACTCCGCCACACTCGTCTTGCCGACGCCGCAACTTCGGGCAATCTGGCGCTGGCCCTGACCGGCCTCGAATTTCAGTCTCAGAATCTCTTTGATCTTTCGCATGGATAACCTCTTTGCTGGCATCTGGCCCTTCCTCAAGCGTCGAGAAAAGTGGGCCAGGATAACGGTGGTTATCCCGCGTCGAATCACTCCACACCAGGTCAGGCCCGGGTGGTCGCCTTCACCGGAATCGGCGGTCGTCTTCGATTGGAATCAGTGGTCGCCTTGAACTGGAACAGGTGGTCGTCTTCGACTGGAATCCGCGGTCGCCTTCAGCCGGAATACGCA
>JAGRGI010000024.1 GCA_020445565.1 Chromatiales bacterium | reverse complement strand
AGTAGGTCCGCGGTTCGATTCCGCGCACTGGCTCCAAGAAATATCAAGGGCTTAGGAAGCCTGCGACATCTCCTCCTAAACCGGGTGATTCCCCGGCCATGCCTTCACTCATTTGATCCACTGCGCTGTTCATCCGTCCCAAGCGCTTGTCAAATGTATGCAGACCCCGTTCCTTGCCCCGGCAGCCTATAGTGAATCAGGCAGTCAGAAAAATCTCCCGCGCCAAGGACTAACCCACCCTAAGCCCACTCTCCCCATTAAGGGCCTAAAGCAGACCTGCCCGGTGCCGCTATCGGTTGGGTGAGTTAGCAGCCGCCATGCCAAGCGGCGGTTTCCGCCCATGTGTTGTTTTTTGACAGGCCACCCACTCCCCTGATTCATGTCTGCAGGACTTGAAAAAAACACCGCCTGCAACCTTGAGGTTGGCAGCGGCACCAACCACGGCGCGACCGGGTTCGCCGCCGGCGAACGTGCTGCTTACGATGCCATGCGCGCCATCCGCAGCCATGCGGTTTCGGTGGTATTGGTGTATACGTCGGTTCGTTACGACTTGGAAGAGATCCTGCGCGGCGTCCAAAGCGTAACCGGTGAGGCACTGGTGATCGGCTGCACTACCGCAGGGGAGCTGTTGAACGGCCTGCAACACGAGAGCGTGGTGGTGGTGGTGCTGGCTTCGCCCTATCTAAGGGCCCATGCGGCCGTGGGCCAAGGGGTTTCGAAGGACTGGCGCGCCGCCGTGGACAGTGCCATGGAGTCGGTACAGCTAAGGCCGTTCATCGACGCCACCCCCGCCTCGCATCAGGCCCGGCTTCGCGACGGAAAGCGTTTGTTCGCGATGCTCTTCTCGCCCGGCAATACCCGCCATGCCACGTCCAGAAGCTTTGAAATTCTCAACACCGTCAAGTCCAGAACCCTGGGCGTCATGCCCATTTTCGCCGGCAGCAGCGCGGACGACTGGAAACTGGAAACGAATGCGGTTCTGCACGGACGTGAGGTTTATCACGACGGGTTGCTGCTGGCGGTATTCGAAACCAGCCTGAGTTTCGGTCTTGCCATGGGAAACGGCTTTGCTCCGACCGACAGACGTATGCGGGTGACCGGCGTCGACGGCCATGAAGTCCTCTCCCTTGATGGAAGGCCCGCTGCCGGTTTGCTGGCCGAACAGCTGGACACCACATCCGCAGCGCTGGCGGGTAAGCATATCAGTTTGAGCACCCGGCGCGCGCTGGGCACTCCCCGCCTCATGGGTCAGTACTCCGTCAACATCGCGACCTTTCAGACCGAACGCGGTGGTGTGCGCATGGCCCAACCCCTGGAGGTCGGCGACGAGCTGGTGGTGATGGATTCCAGTGCTGCCGGTTCCGCAGGCGGCGAAACGCTGCGCAAAGCCCTGTTGAGAGCCGACACCAGTCAGGCAGCAGTCATTCTGTGCAATTATTGCGCGCTGCGACCGAAGCTCATGGGCCAGGAGCAGGCGACCAAGGAGGTAGCCAGTGTGGTACGGTTGGCTGCGGGCACACCGATGGCGGGTTTCTCAAGCTTCGGGGAAGGCGGGCTTTCAGACGACGGCGCCAGCATACATAACAACGCCGCCGTTACCGTTCTGGCCTTGGGCAATGAACTCTCGCTGCTGGCCAATGTGGCCAGAGAGAACCAACTGTTGCGCCAGAAACTGGCCATCCACGCGGACCGGCTCGAACGCTTGGTCAAGGAGCGCACCTCCGCGTTACAGAATGTGCTGGAGGGAACCAATGCCGGCTCCTGGGATTGGGACATAGCCTCCGGACACGTGGAAATCAACGAGCGCTGGGCATCCATCCTAGGCTACAGGCGTGAAGAGCTGCTGCCTGTGCAAGCCGAATTCTGGGAAAGGAATACGCATCCCGCGGACTACAAGAAGGCCATGCTGGCTCTGGAAAGGCATTTTTCCGGCCTTAGCGACGACTATGACGTGGAGTTTCGCCTCAAGCACAAGAACGGCCATTGGGTGTGGATCAATTCCCGCGGCAAGGTGGTGGAGAAAGATGCGCAGGGCAATCCGTTGCGGGCGAGCGGGATACAACTGGATATCACCGAACGCAAGAAGGTGGAGGCGGAAAGGGAAGAGGCCAGAGCATCGGCTGACGCTACGCGCCAGATGTTGCAACGGGTACTGGATACCATCCCCGTGCGGGTATTCTGGAAAGACCTGGATTTGACCTATCTCGGTTGTAACAAACTCTTCGCTCAGGACGCCGGGTATGACGATCCGGAACGTTTGGTCGGTCTGAGTGACTTCGACATGGGTTGGAAGAATGAAGCGGAGTTATACCGGGCCGACGACCGCAGGGTCATGAAACAAGACCAGCCGCTGATCGGGTATGAAGAACCGCAAACCACCCCCTCAGGCGAACAAATCTGGCTACGTACTTCGAAGATCCCGCTGAAAACAGCCCATGACGAAAAGACCTTCGGAATACTGGGTGTCTACGAAGACATCACCGAACGCAAGCTCGCGGAACAGGCCATTAAGGAGGCCCGCGAAAAAGCCGAACAGGCAACGCGGGCAAAAAGTGCCTTCCTGGCCAATATGAGTCATGAGCTGCGCACCCCGATGAATGGCATCATCGGCATGATCAACCTCGCCTTGCGGACCGGCCTGGGCGAAAAGCCCCGTCACTACCTGAAAAGAGCACACCACTCGGCCAATGCCCTGCTGCGGATACTCGACGACATTCTGGATTTCTCCAAGATCGAGGCAGGCAAGCTGAACATTGAATCCACGAAGTTTCAGCTCTCGGAGGCGATTGACAATGTCATTGGACTGATTCGTCTGAAGGCGGATGAAAGCAAGCTGAGCCTCTCGGCGACCATCGAACCCGATGTGCCGGATGACTTGGTGGGGGACCCTTTGCGACTGGGGCAGGTGCTCGTCAATCTCGGCTCCAATGCGGTGAAATTCAGCAAACCCGGCGGTACCGTTTCCTTGCACGTAAACCTCCTGGTCGAGACCGAACTGGATGTACTCCTGCGCTTCTGCGTACGCGACACCGGCATCGGCATGAGCCAGGAGCAGCAGGACAGAGTTTTCCAATCTTTCACGCAGGCCGACAGTTCCACCACCCGCAAGTACGGCGGTACCGGACTGGGCCTGGTCATATCGAAGAACATCGTCCAAACCATGGGTGGCAGTATCTGGGTGACCAGCGAACCCGAAGCCGGCAGCAACTTTTGCTTCACCGTGCAACTGAAAAAGCAAGCAGACCGATCAGATGATCCAATCCCGGACGAACACCTGGAAATGGACTTGCAGCAAGCCCACTCACAGCTCCGGGGCACACGAATCCTGGTAGTGGAAGACAACGAAATCAATCAAGAACTGGTATTGGCGCTACTCGGCGACGACGAAATCGGCGTTACCACCGCCATGAATGGCAGGATGGCGTTAGATCTGCTTGAACAGCAAACCTTCGATGGCGTTCTGATGGACTGCCAAATGCCGGAGATGGACGGCTACGAAGCAACCCGCAGGATACGCCGGCAGGAACGATTCAAAACCTTGCCCGTGATCGCCATGACCGCCAATGCCATGAAAGGGGATCGGGAAAAGGCCCTGGCCGCCGGCATGAACGACCATATCGCCAAGCCAATCAATCCTGACCTGATGTTCATGACCATGGCCAGATGGATAAGGGCGAATCGAGACGTGGATTCAGGAAAGGCGGATTCGAGCAGCTAAAAACCAACCCGGGAATCGAATTGGAGCTTGGCGTCACCGCAAACGTCAATCGCCACCAAGAAAACCGCCCAGGCGCTCAGCCGCAATGCGTCGGCTTTCCCTGGCCAGATCGCGACGAGTCTCACCCTCCGGGGTAATGACAGGCGCAAAATGGACATAGACCCGGGTCCCGGACAGGGAGAGCATACGCCACAGGTGGGGCACGAAACCATCGTCGCCAATGAAAGCCGCTTCGGGCAGGTGCCGACCGCGATGATCGGCGTAAAACAGGACCACGGGTTGAACTTTCACCCCCGCATCGATACAGGACTGGAACACCAAAGGATGATAATTCCCCAGTTCAGAGCCCTCATGGGTGGTGCCTTCGGGGAATACCGCCATGCTGCGGCCCGTTTTCAAATCGTCTACCAGCCCCCCCAGGGCATTGGCGCTGCTCTTTCGGCTGCCGCGTGCGATGAAGCGAGTCCTCACCCGCCGACACAACCAGCCCACCACGGGCCAGTCGCGCACTTCCCGCTTGGCGAGAAATCCCACCGGTTGAACGCCGGCGAGAACGGGAATGTCCAGCCAGGATACATGGTTGGAGACCAGCAACACCGGCTCGCGGCCAGGGCGGCCGGAAACACGCACGGAAATATCGAGGATGTCGCACAGGCGGCCGTGCCACCAACGATAGATGGCGCGCTGCCGAATGTTCCAGGCATCCGACCCGCCGCGAAAAAACAGCAGGGCCAGCAGACAGCCGGCGCCGATGTGTGACAGCAGGCAAACCAGCTTTGCCGCTCGCCCACGACGTGCCGGCGCCGCCAGGCGCAGATCCCAACCGCTGTCGACGCCAGTATCAGGCCGCAGCACGATCGGTGTCTGCCGCGCCGGGTGCGCCCTTGACGAAGTGCCGCAAATAACGCTCGTTGATGCGTCGACGATCCAGCAAGACAAACACGTCGGCGACATTGAAGTCTCTGTCCCAATGGGGCTCGCCGCAGACCTCAACGCCAACCCTTAGATAGGCGCGGAGCAGTGCCGGCATGTCGATCCGTCCTTGATGGCCATTCTGCATTTCAGGCAACGCCACCTTGGGAAAGGCTCGGCGGGTAACCGGGGCATAGTGTTTGTTACGCAGCTCAGCCATGATGGCGTGGACGTGATCGGCGCCAAGATCCAGTGGAATGCTGGCACAGCCCATCAGGTAGTCGACCTGATTCGCATTCATGAATCCGGCGATGCCGGCCCACAACATGCCGATCACCGCACCGCTGCGATAGTCGGGATGCACGCAGGTGCGGCCAATCTCCATAAAACTCTTGGTGCAGGTGAGAATGCGACCGAGGTCGAATTCCGTTTCAGAGTAAAAACCACCGGTCTTTCGAACCTCGCGTTGCAACAGGATGCGGGTGCTGCCCAAAACCTCACCGGTCTCGGCGTTGCGTACCAGCAGATGATGACAATGCGGATCGAAGCGATCCACGTCCATTCCTGCGTCAGGGCAATCCAATCTGGCGCCCATTTCCTCGGCGAACACCCGGTGGCGAAGGCGCTGGGACAGGCGCACATCCTCGTCGTCCCTGGCCAGTTCGGTGGTAAGCAGTAGCGGCTTTACGGGCGAAGCAACGGCCCCGGCGGTGGCAGCGCTGTACATGCGGAGGAACCCTTCAATCGGCCTACGATATGGTAGGCCCGATTGTGGAGACGCCGAATGACAGGCAAGTGAAGGCTTGATGAGCTTTCGATGACGCGATCAGGAAAAACAGCGCACGCGGCGATACAGCCAAACCGCCAGACCAAAAAACAGTACCGGCGGCAGCCCGACGCTGATCGCCATGTTGACGCCGTAGACCAGGCCGATCTGTCCGAGGGCCTTGCCGAGCAGCCAGTAGGCGACCCCCAGCAGGGTACCCACCAGCACCCCCTGCCCTACCGACACATTGCGCTGCGAACCGAAGACAAAGGGGATCGCCAGCACCAGCATCACCAGCAACTCCACCGGCCGCAACAGCTTGTGCCAGAAACCCAATTCATAGGGGCCGGCATCCAGGTGATTGGCATCCAGATAGCCAATGTATTGATGGAGCCCGGCCAAGGTCAGGTTTTCCGGACGAACCGCCAGCACTTCCAACACCTGCGGATTCAACACCGAATCCCAACGAAGCTGCTCCAGGGTCCGCACTGTCAGGTGCTCGCCGAAAACGGTCTGCTGTACATCGCCCAACAGCCAATGGTCGCCGCGGTACTGCGCCTGTTCGGCGAATGAGGCCAGGGACAAGCGCCTCGCCTGGTCGAATTCATAAATCTCCACGCCCCGCAGCCCCCTGTCCGGCAACACCTCGCGCACATTGATGTAACGATTGCCGTCGCGTGCCCAATAGCCGCCGTCGGTCTTCACCGCCAAATCGCCCTGCAACGCATAGGCCCGCATCTGTTGCGCCTGACGTTCGGCGGGGGGCGCAACCAGTTCGGACATGACGAAGCTGAACATCATGATCAACAAACCGGCACGCAACACCGCAAACAGGATTTGGCGCACCGACACCCCAGCGGCCCGCGCCGCGGTCAATTCGTTATGGCGCGCCAATCCGCCAAGCCCCAACAGACTGCCTATCAAGGTGGCGACGGGTAGAAACTCGTGCAGACGCTGGGGAATGCCCAGGGCGGTAAACCAAAGGGCCAGGCCGGTGTCGTAGCTGCCCTTGCCGACATCGTCGAGTTCATCCACCAGCACGAAGAAACTGCTGATAATCACCAACACCAGCACCGTCAGCAAGGTGTTGGCGATTACGGCACGGGCGATGTGACGATTGAGCAAAGTCATCGCTTGGCCCAACGCCGCAGCCGCCGCCCCAGGCTGCCGCCCAATCCGAGCGCAAGCATGAATCCGAACAGCATGATCGCATGTACCCACCAGGCGCCCAGCCACAACGGCACCTTGCCATCCTTCATCCAGGACTCGGAGATGCCGATGAGATTGGTGTAGAGGATGTAGACCAACAGCGCGACCAGCAGTCGACCGTAGCGCCCCTCGCGCGGATCGGTGCGGCTCAAGGGAACCGCCAGCAGGGCCAGCAGCAGGGTGGACACCGGCGCGGAAAGCCGGCTCTGCAATTCCGCCTTGGCGGCGGGGGAGCCATCGTTCAGGAGTTCAAAGGTCGACAGCGTGCTTGCCCTGCGGGGCAAATCGCCTTCCCGGGTACCGCCCACGCGTATACCGTGGAGTTTGTAGCGGTCGATGCGAAAATTCCGCGTACCTGGGGCGCCTTCGTAACGATGGCCGTCCTGAAGCACGATGTAGTCACCGTTGAAATCCGGGCGAAACTCGCGCCGCGCCCGATCGGCCGCGGTCACACCGCGGCTGTCGCGCACGAACACATTGCGCCAGTCGCCGTTCTCGTCCAGGTATTCGGCGAACACCACCACGTTACGGCCGCTGATCTCGGTAAAGCGGCCGGGGGTCAGGGCGGTAATCTGCCCAAGTTCGCGCTGTTCCTGACGGATGATCTCGCCCTGCAAGCGCGCCAGCGGTTTGAGATAGAGGGAAAACAGGCCGGCCAGGATAGCGACCGGAATAGCGATCCGCAGCACGGCAGCAAACAATTGGCCCCGCCCCACGCCGCAGGCGGCCAGTGCGGTTACCTCGTGGTCCCGGTACATGCGTCCCAGGGTGAGAATGATGGCGATGAACATGCCGGGCACCAGCAACGGTCCCAGATAGGCCAGGGTCTGCAAACCCAGCAGTTGAAAAACAACGTCACCGGCGATCTTGCCGCTGACCGCATCGGCCAGGGCACGCACCAATTGGGTACCCAGCAGGATCAGCAGCAGAACGCCGGTGACCGCCGCCAGGGTGACGAGAATCTCGCTGGCAATGGAACGGGCGATCAGCACGGCCGGCCTCCACACATCGCCCCCGGCCCCGGACGATTCGACAGCGCCGGCCGCAAATGGGGCGGAGGGCCATCGGTTTGCGCTCGTTGTTGTCGCATCAAAACGAAAAATCCCCGAACGGGCGTCGCCAATTGCCGACGCCAAAGTAATCGCAGTATTCTAGTTCATTCATCACCGCCACCAGAGGAACCGCAATGGAACTCAGCCTTTCGACCGGCAAACCCGAGACCCTGGAGACCGACTGCCTGATCGTCGGCCTTTTTGAGGACGAGGAACCGGCCGGTGCCGCGGCGGACCTCGACGATGCCAGCGGCGGCGGACTGTCACGCATGTTGTCCCTGGGCGATATTCGCGGCAAAGCGGGTGAAACCCTGTTGTTGCATGATCTACCGGCGGTCGCGGCCCGGCGCGTGGTACTCACCGGTTGCGGCAAGCGCGCCGACCTGACACCCCAGGGGCTGATCGCCGCCACGGCCGCAGCGATGCAGGCGTTGGCGGGAAAGGGTGTTGCCTCGGTGACCAGTTGCCTCACAGACCTCCCCCTCAAAGAACGTGACAGCTACTGGAAGATCCGCTTCCAGGCGGCGGCGGCCGAAGACGCGGTCTACCGCTATGAGACCACCAAGAGCAGGAAGAGCGACAGCCCCTTGCCCTCGGCACTCGCCTTGTGGCTGCCCTCGGCTGCGGACCGGGACGCCGGTGAGCGTGCCGTGCGCGATGCCGCGGCCATCGCTGCCGGCAGCCGCCTGACGCGGGATCTGTCCAATCTGCCCGGCAATATCTGCACCCCGACCTATCTGGCCGAACAGGCCCAGGCGTTGGGCGCCACCTATGATCGGCTGACGGTGAGCGTATTGGAAGAGGAGCAGATGCAAGAGCTGGGCATGGGCTCGCTGCTGTCGGTATCGCGGGGCAGTCGTCAGCCGGCGAAACTGATCGTTATGCACTACCGGGGGGCCGGCGAGGAGCGCAAGCCCATCGCCCTGGTCGGCAAGGGCCTGACTTTCGACGCCGGCGGCATTTCCCTGAAACCGGCAGCGGACATGGACGAAATGAAATATGACATGTGCGGTGGCGCCAGTGTGTTCGGCGCAGTCAAAGCCTGCTGCGAACTGAACCTGCCGATCAATCTGGTGGGTATCGTACCATCCTCCGAGAACCTGCCGGACGGTGAGGCCAACAAGCCCGGCGACATCGTCACCAGCATGGCCGGCCTCACCATCGAAATCCTCAACACCGACGCCGAGGGCCGGCTCATCCTCTGCGATGCCCTGAGCTATTGCGAACGTTTCGAACCGGAGGTGACGGTGGACATCGCCACCCTCACCGGCGCCTGCGTGATTGCCTTGGGCGCCCACGCTTGCGGCCTGTTCGCCAACGACCAGGGCTTGGCCGACGAGTTGCTGGACGCCGGCAATCAATGCGCCGACCGCGCCTGGCAACTGCCGCTGTGGCCGGACTACCAGAAACAGCTGGACAGCAATTTCGCCGATATGGCCAACGTCGGCGGACGCCAGGCCGGCGCAGTGACCGCCGCCTGCTTCCTCTCGCGCTTTACCGACAAACAACGCTGGGCACATTTGGACATCGCTGGCGTGGCCTGGAAGTCGGGTAAGGAAAAGGGTGCTACGGGCCGTCCCGTGGCCTTGCTGAGCCAGTATCTGCTCGACCGCGCACGCGCGGCCGATGTGCAGTAAGGTGACGGACTCAACCGGCCCTCGCGTGGATTTCTATCTGCTGCCGGGGCAGGACCCGATGCAGCGCTTGCAGTTCGTCTGCCGCCTCACTGAAAAGGTTTTTTCGTTGGGGCACAGCGTAGCCATACGTGTGGACGAACCGCGGCAGGCGCAGTTTCTCGATCAACTGCTGTGGAGTTTTCGGCCGGGTAGTTTCATTCCCCATCGGGTCCATCCCCAGCAACCGGACCGCGAGGAACCGGTGGTCGTTACCAGCGGCATGGCGCCGGAGGGCTTTGATCAGGTATTGATCAATCTGGGCACGGAAGTCCCTGAGGGGTTCGAAGGCTTTCAACGGGTAGCCGAGGTATTGGATCAAAACGACGCCAACAAACTGCCGGGCCGGACGCGCTATGCCCACTACCGAGACGCAGGCTATCCCCTGGAAACCCACAAGCTGTGAGCCGCGAACATGCACAATTTAAACGATGAGATTCCGGTACTCTATGAGGTGGTCGACCCCACCGATCCGCACGCGAGCGGCGCCGGATTGAGCCAGGAGCAGATACAGAATGTTGCCGACAGGCTGGCCCTTGAGCTGTCCGAGCAGTTGGCCAGACAGAGCCGGGCGGCCTTGCAGGAAGTCTTGGACCACGCACTGGATCAAACCATGGAGGCGCTGGATGCTGCGCTGGAGGAGGCGATTCGCCGCCGCGTGCCGGAAATCCTGAACGAAGGCCGTTGACGGCCCTTCAATCCACCCCCGCACCCGTAAGCAGCATTTCGTCCACGGTGGCAAGAAACAAATTCACGTCCAGGGGTTTGGTCAGGTAGCGGTCGAAGCCGGCCTCCTCAGCGCGTTGAATCTCCCTGGGCATGGCATTGGCACTCACCGCAACGATCGGCGTATGGGCAAAGGCGTCCATTTCCCGAATGGCTGCCAGGGCACCGAATCCGTCCATGCCAGGCAGATTGATATCCATGAGTATCAATCGCGGATTGTGTGCCTTGGCCATTTCCACACCCTCTTCGGCCCGCTCCGCGCTGATCAGAAAAATGCCAGGACGGCGTCTCAAGATGATCTTCACCAATTGTAGATTGGCCGGATTGTCTTCGATGTAAAGCACGGTCTCCTGGTGCTCGGGCACCGCCGCCAATTCCTCGGCGCGTCCCTCTTGCTCCAACGCTGACTGGGGCCTTTCCTGGTCAAGCTCCAACCAGAACACACTGCCCTCACCCTCATGGCTTTCCACCTCGATCGTGCCGCCCATCAGGTCCATGAGCCGGCGGGTGATGGTCAAGCCGATGCCGGTGCCCTCCACCTCTTCGTTGCGGGCCAACCGGCCGAAGGGTTCGAAGATCGCCTGGATCTGCGCCTCGCTCAAGCCCGGCCCGGTGTCGGCGATGCCTATGCGCCTGCGGCCATCGCCCCCCTTGGCTGCCAGCACCTCCACCCGACCACCCTGTCGGTTGTACTTTACGGCATTGGACAAGAGGTTGATGAACACCTGTTTGAGCCGGGTATAGTCACCGCGCACGGAGAAGCTCTGCAAGGCCGGCGGCAGAGCGCCCAACTCGATGCTACGTTTGTTCGCCAATGGCCGGATCAGGTCCAGACATTCTTCCAACAGCGGGCCGGGGGCCACCGCTTCCATGGAAACCTCCAGCCGCCCTGACTCGATGCGCGCCAGATCCAGAACCTCGTTGATCAAGTCCAGCAGATGGCGACCGCCACGCAGAATGTGGTCCAGACTGTCACGCTGATCTTCGGAGAGCGGCGATTCGTCGTCCAGTTCCAATAGCTGGGCGAAACCCAGAATGGAGTTCATCGGCGTGCGCAGCTCGTGACTCATGCGCGAGAGGAACTCGGACTTGGCCTGGTTGGCCTTTTCCGCGGAATCGCGGGCGTTACGCAACGCCTGTTCATGCTGGCGTTGTGCCGTGGTGTCGCGGAACACCACCACGGAGCCCGGCCGTTCGCCCTCGCTGCTCACCGGATTGACCACGAAGGAAACCGGTAATGTTGTATTGTCCTTGCGTTGAAATACCGCGTCGTCGGCCCGATACGGCCCGGAATCGGGCACGGTCATGTGCAATAGACCCTCGCTGCAATCGATTCCCACGAATTCCGGAAAATTCCGGCCCAGGAGATCCAACTCCTCGGCAGCCAGCAGACGCAGGCTCTCGGGGTTGGCCAACAGCACTTGGTGGTCCGGGTCCAACAGACATAAACCATCGCCGACGGATGCAATCACCGCCTTGAGGCGGTCGCGCTCCGCGGCCAGTTGCGACTCAGAGCTGGCGCGCAAGGCATCGTAAAGCTCGTGCATTTCCCGAGACGATACGTCCAAGGAACGTTCCAGGGTGTAACGGTCCTGGTCGGCCTCCTCGTAGGCGGAACCGATGCGACCGAGCAAGGCAGTCCATTGCTCGGGGGACTGGGGCCCCTGTTCCGGGTCGATGCGCAAGCGGCGCAGTTGCGTCTTGAGCAAACGATGCATCAATCACGCTTCCGTGATCGTGGTCAGCGTCATGGTCTGATTGTGAAGCTGGCATTGCCCACTGCCGTAGGGGGAAATTTCTCCGTAGGAATAGAAACCGACCTGATGGGTGCCTTCGGGCATTTCGTCCAGCACGGACTCCACCTCTTCCTCGGAGCGCTCGCCAAGCACCAGGCGCCGCCCCACACAACTGATTGCAACCACCAACAGGTCCGATTCCGCGCTCTTGCTGGCCTTAGTCATCAAGGCCGCCCCCGAGGCGCCGTCGATCAGCCGGTCAAAATTGGCCCGCATCAACTGCACCCGCGAGCCCTGTGGCAGATCGCCGGCAAAGGTCATCGACTGATCGTCCTCGTTCACCGCCAATACGGTACGCACGATTTGATCGCCGTCGTTGCCGGCACGCAGGGCCAGGGGAAACAGTAGGGCCGTGGCCGGCAAGCCGTCGGCTCGATCGCCCAGATACTCCTTGTAGAGTTCCAGGGCCGGCCTGCCGTCCAGTTCGTAAAGCACATTGCCGCTGGATCGGGTAACGGTGCGTTCCACGCCGAAAATATCCCATCCGCCTTTGGAACCGTGGCCGATACGCACCACATCGCCGTAGAAGCCCACTGCGGTGACGTAGCCGCTACGCATCTCGCCATCGACGAACACCCAGGTACGTTCGAATCTGTCGGCGTCGCCAGCCAATCCGCCGGTGACCACCACACCGTCAGGCAAATTGGCGTTCAACCCTTCGATCAAACCGGTGCCGTTCACCTGGAGCCCGTCGGACAAGACCAGCACCGCCCTCAGTTCGTCTTTGGGCAGCCCCTCGGCCAGAAGCTTGCCGACACGTTCCGAATCCATGGCGTCGCTGATCGGAGAGCCCGAAGAAATCAAGCGGGTATGCTCGAACCGGGCTACCGCCACAATCAGGCGATCATCGATGATATCCAGCTCATGAATCGCACCGGAGGTGGAACAGCCATGAACCTGGGACTGGGGGAAGTATGCCTTTAAACGGGCGGCGGCTTCGGTGTCGTCCAGCAGGTTGGACGGCCCGAACACCAGCACCAGGGTAGCGGCAGAATCCAGCGGATGAATTCCGCCAAGATCCGCCAAGGCGGAGGGATCGATGGTAAATGTCTGCGCGCGCATGCCGACTCTCCCGCAGTGGACAAAGGGAATCAGTCAGCGTTTCGGCACCTAGGGGGGATTCTTGAGAAACAGCCTATGGATCAGTCGTCCTCGTCGTCATCGCTGACCGCATCGATAACTGCACCACCGACTTTGAACGGCACCTTCACGACCTCCACGGCCACGGTTGCCGCCGTGGTAACCGCAGCGCCAACGATGGTGGCGGCGCAACCGGAAAGCAACACGCAGCAGGAAATCAGTAAGATGCCCCGGACCGCTGTGCAGGGCATACCGACCCTGGCGTTGAGTGGTGGATCGTTCTTGCTCATATCTCCACCATGTCGAAGTCTTCCTTGGTGGCCCCGCAGTCCGGGCAGGTCCAGTTCAGCGGCACGTCCTCCCAGCGGGTTCCAGGGGCTATGTCCTGCTCAGGCAGGCCCTGCTCCTCGTCGTAGATAAAACCACAGATTACGCACATATATTGTTTCACGTGCCAGTGCCTCGTTTCCGGAAGTCCCGCACAGCCACAGCGCGTACGACCGCCCCGCTCTTGGCAATGCAGTGTGTTTATATAGACCATTACGATGGAGGTTAGGCCCAAGGGCTGCCCAATCCGACTTGCGGCACAACCGTCGCAGTTGGGTTACCATCCTGCCCCATGGCAGCCACCCGATCCGAACACACCCCTCCCGTGGTAATGGTGCTGGCCGGCAACGACCCCAGCGGCGGCGCCGGCCTGTGTGCCGACCAGGAGGCCATCGCCAGCCAGGGCTGCCATCCGGCCCCGGTAGTGACAGCGCTGACAGTTCAGGACACCCATAATGTGCACCGACTGCAACCGGTTGCGGCGGAACTGGTACTGGCACAGGCGCGTGCGATATTGGCGGATATTCCCGTCAGTGCAATCAAAATCGGCCTCATCGGCAGCGCCGAGAATGCCCGTGCCATTGCCTCACTGCTGCGCGGGCATCCCCATCTACCGGTGGTATTGGACCCGGTCCTTCGCGCCGGTGGCGGCAAGAGTCTGATGGATGATGACGCGCGCAACGCCTTGGACGAACTCCTTGAGACGGTAACCGTGCTGACCCCCAACGGCGAGGAGGCCCGGCTACTGTGCGCCGGCCAGAATGAGCTGGACGCCTGCGGGCGGACACTGCTCAGACGCGGCAGCGAGTTCGTACTCATCACCGGCGGCCACGAGCAAGAAGAAGGGCTGATCAACCGCTTGTATACCGAAGGTCGTCCGGTGGAAACCTATACCTGGCCACGTCTGCCAGGGGCTTTTCATGGCTCGGGCTGCACCCTGGCATCGGCGATTACAGGACTAATCGCACAAGGCAGAGAGCCTAGGGCGGCGATCCACCAGGCGCAGGACTACACCTTTCAGACACTGAGCAGCGCCTACCGGCTCGGCCAGGGCCAGTCGATCCCCAATCGTCTGTTTTGGGCACGACGCGGTGAGTAGGCGGCGGCTGGCAGGACTGTACGTCATCACCGATACGCTGCTGACTCCGGCGCAGTCCTTACTGACGCGCGTGGAAGCAGCACTGAGGGGTGGCGCGAGTATCGTCCAGTATCGCGACAAGGGCACGGATATCCGGCGGCGAAGCCAGCAACTGACAGACCTCCTGGTGCTATGCCGCCGTTATGAAGCTCTTTGTATCGTCAACGACGACGTCGAACTGGCCCATCGACACGACGCGGACGGGGTGCACCTGGGCAGGGACGACACGGACATCGCCGCCGCCCGCGCTAGACTGGGTGGCGGGAAGGTCATTGGCGCTTCCTGTTATAACGACGTCGATCGGGCTCTGAATGCGCAGGCGGCGGGAGCCGACTACGTGGCCTTCGGCCGCTTCTTTACCTCCGGCACCAAACCCCTGGCAAGCCCGGCAAACCTCAAGACCCTTCGATTGGCGAAGCGGCATCTGCGCGTGCCGATAGCGGCCATAGGCGGCATCACGGTGGATAACGCCCCTCCCCTGTTGGAGGCGGGAGCGGACATGCTGGCGGTGGTGGGCGGTGTCTTCGGCGCGCCTGATATCGAGGCGGCTGCCGGCCACCTCAGCGCGCTGATCCAGGACCTCAGGCAGCCAAACCGCGGCTGAGTTCGTCCAGAGTCTCGTGGCGCTCCATGACGAAGCCCAACGCTTCGGCGAGGTCCGCAGCCCCCAAGCCCAGTTCCACCACCAGGCGCGTCGGAATGGTGTGGTCGGCGGTGGGTGCGAAGACCCCTTCCATACCCGCCAGCAAACGGTCCGCCAGCAGCGCCAGCCAGGCATATTCCTGTTGCGGCCCCTGGTAGTCCGGATTCATGGCGTAGGTGGCGGCAATCTGATAAGGCTTGGGCAGGTCCCAGGCGTCCATCAGCCAAAAACCGATGACGCCGTGGTCGACCCCCAGGGCAAATCGCTCCACCTCCATCAAGGGCAGATTGGGATTCTTGGCCACCACCTTGGAAAGATACCGGTACTCCTCGGGAAACAGCTCCCCCAGCAACATCAAGCCGAGATCGTGCAGCAGGCCGCTGACATAGGCGACACCGGGGTCCAGAGGCAGCTCGGCGCGGCGGGCCAGTCGGTCCATGACCATGGCGCTGTAAATACTGTGTCGCCAGATGGCCCGCATGCCAAGCGGCCCCTCCATCGGCACGCTCCAGGGACGCAACGTCGCCATACCCAGGGCGAGGTTCCAGACCGTGTCGTAACCCAACACGCGGGAGATGGCGTCTTTGACATGGAGAATCTTGCCCGTATACCCGTACAAAGGGGAACGCGCCCAGCGTAACACCAGGGCGGCCAGACCCGGATCACCCTCCACCACCTGCGCCAGGTCCTGGGCACTGGGGTTGTTCTTGGTGCCGAGTTCCAACACCCGCCGGGCCAGTTCCGGCATGGGCGGGATCTCTTTGACCAGCCGAATACGGTCGCGCAGTTCCATCGGCGGAACCAGGCGCGGACCGGAGTCGCTCATGGTTTGCACCAGATTGACTGCGACGCGGGCATCCATTCCCCAGTCGCGATAGGTCTCGACCCGTTTTGTCAGCGTCACGTCAGTGTACCTAATTCAGTTCGAAGCGCTTGAGTTTGCGATACAGGGTGCGTTCGCTCACCCCCATGGCCCTGGCCACATCACTGCGGCGACCGTTGTAGCGTCGCAACAGTTCTTGAATATATTGAACCTCCATGTTCTGCAAAGGCGTGAACCCATTCCCATCCTGAGCAATTTCCGAAGCCGCCGGCAGCCTGTCCTCATCCTCGGCCTCCGCAAACAGCGGTGAGCGCTCCGGCAGACGGATCTCCTCGGAGCCTATGACCCCGCCATGGCTCAGCGCCGCCGCCAGTTGCAGGATGTTTCGCAACTCGCGTATGTTGCCGGGGAAGTCGTAGTGCAACAGCTTGATCTGGGCCTCGCGGCTCAGTTTCATCTGCCGACCCAGCATTCCCGCCATGCGTTCGAGCAAGGTGGCGGCAATCAGCGGAATGTCCGGGCGCCGCTGCCGCAAGGAAGGCATGGCGACGGGAAACACCGCGATGCGGTAGTAGAGATCCTGCCGGAACTCGCCCCTTTCGACCATGTCTTGCAGCGAGCGGTTGGTGGCGCACACCAGACGCACATCCGAGCGCAAGGTGCGGGTGCCTCCCACCCGGCGAAAGGTGCCGGATTCCAGGGCCCGCAGGAGTTTCACCTGCAATCCCAACGGCATCTCGCCGACCTCATCCAGAAACAGCGTGCTGCCATCGGCGAGCTCGAACAGACCCACCTTGCTGCCGGCCGCTCCGGTGTAGGCACCGCGCTCGTGGCCGAACAGCTCACTCTCGAAGAGATCCTCAGCCAACACCGTGCAATCCACGGTAACCAGTTCCTTGTCGTGCCTGCGGCTGTGGCTGTGCACGAACGCAGCAGCAAGTTCCTTGCCAGTCCCGGTCTCGCCCTCCAGAAGGATGGGTATGTCGACCTTTGCCGCCCGTTCCAGATGACTGACCAGTTCCATGAACGCCGGCGAATGGCCGACCATCTGCGGAGTGTGCTCGGCGCCCACGACTTCGTTGAGCGGCGCGAGGATTTCGCCGACATAGAGTTCGCCGTCGTCATCGGTGAGCGGAAAACCCTTGGCACGAACCTGCAACTTGTTGCCGGCAGCATCGCAGTGGCTCAGGATGCCGGCGTAAGGCTTCAAGTTTTCTAGAATTTTCCGGTGCGGACAGGATTCTCCACCAAGCTCGCAGGGTTCATCCCGGCACTGAAACACACGGTAGCAGGGCCGGTTTACCATGTCCTTTCTGTCCACCCCGAAGCGGCGTTCGTAGGCACGGTTGACGGCCACGACCTTCAGACCCTTGTCGAGCACGACAAAGGGCTCGTCATGGGTCTCGATCATGGACGTCAGGCTCACGTTGCTCGCCGACACCTCGGTTTGCCTCGACTCGTTCAAAGCCTTGCCTGCCTCCCGCCAGTGAAGTCATTCATGCCGCTGACGCTGTCACCTTTCGTGACAATCACGCCCGCGTTGCTGTCGCAACTGTCATGGTTGCTTGCCCTTTGTAGCGTCAGGCGGCGCTCAATCTTGAGCCGGGCACCGATCGTCGATCCGATACGGGGCGCGGGCAGCGGGGTTTGAGCGAGAATTGCGGTAGAATCCCCGCCCAGTACGCATCTCCAGTCAGCAGGACCGTTGCCATGAGCCAATCTCACGAGCTTTTCCTCCAGGCGCAGAAATCCATCCCCGGCGGCGTCAACTCCCCCGTACGGGCCTTCAAGGGTGTGGGCGGTGACCCGATCTTCATCGAGCGCGCCGAAGGTCCTTACCTTTACGATGTGGACGGCAAACGCTACGTGGATTTCGTGGGTTCCTGGGGGCCGATGATCGTCGGCCACGCCCACCCCTGGGTCATAGCCGCCGTACAGGAAGCGGCCGCCAACGGGCTGTCCTACGGCGCGCCAACGGCGGCGGAGACCGCCATGGCGGAGAAGGTAAAGGAGCTGATGCCCTCTATCGAATTGATTCGCATGGTCAGCTCCGGCACGGAGGCCACCATGAGCGCCATCCGCCTGGCACGGGGCTTCACCGGACGGGACAAGATCGTCAAGTTCGAGGGTTGCTACCACGGTCATGCCGATTCGCTATTGGTCAAGGCGGGTTCGGGCGCCCTCACCCTGGGCGTGCCCAACTCCCCCGGCGTGCCGGCCGCACTGGCAAAGGAAACACTCACCCTGACCTACAACGACATCGACCAGGTTCGACAGGTGTTCTCGGAGGTGGGCAAACAGATCGCCTGCATCATCGTCGAACCGGTGGCAGGCAATATGAACTGCATCCCGCCCCTGCCCGGTTTTTTGGAAGGACTTCGCGAGGTTTGCGACGAATACGGCAGCGTACTGATCTTTGACGAGGTCATGACCGGTTTCCGTGTCGCCGCCGGCGGTGCGCAGGAACACTACGGTGTACGCCCCGACCTGACCACCCTGGGCAAGGTCATTGGCGGCGGCATGCCGGTAGGGGCATTCGGTGGTCGCCGCGACATCATGGAGCATATTGCTCCCCTGGGCCCGGTCTACCAGGCCGGGACCCTGTCCGGCAACCCCATCGCCATGGCCGCCGGACTCACCACCCTGAACCTGATCTCGACGCCCGGGTTCTACAAGGAGCTGAGCGAGAACACTGCCTATCTGGTGGACGGCATTCTGGGCAAGGCCCGAGCCGCCGGCATTCCCATGACGGCCAACCGGGTCGGCGGCATGTTCGGCTTGTTCTTCACCGGCGCGCCGGCGGTCAGCAATTTCCAGCAGGCCACGGAGTGCGATGTCGACGCCTTCAAACGCTTCTTCCACGGCATGCTGGAAGCCGAGGTCTATATGGCTCCGTCGGCCTTCGAAGCCGGTTTCCTGACCAGCATGCACACCATCGGGGACCTGAATTTCGCCATTGAGGCGGCGGGCCGGGTCTTGACGGAGATGGCCCGATGATGCCGACTCCCTATGAGCGGCTGGGGGGAGAACAAGCCCTGCGCGCCCTGGTGGATCGCTTCTATGACCTGATGGACGAACTACCCGAGGCTTGGGAGATTCGCAAGCTGCATGCCGAGGACTTGTCGGGGGCACGCGAGAAGCTGTACCTGTTTCTCTCCGGCTGGATGGGTGGCCCGCCGCTGTACGTGGAAAAATACGGTCACCCCCGCCTGCGTGCCCGCCATCTGCCCTTCCCCATCGGCATCCGTGAGAGGGATCAATGGCTGAAGTGCATGAAACAGGCAATGGAAGACACCGGCGTGGACGAAAAGCTGCGAAACGAGCTGTGGCAGGCGTTCGCGCGTACGGCGGACCATATGCGCAACCAGATGGAACCCTCGGAGGAGAGATTCAACATCATCGGCTGACCCCTGACGAGGTGGCCGTTGTGTGCCAGAATAAGGCGAAAGCGGTTCGCAACGAGACTCAGCATTTACGTCCGCTCAGATTCGTCAACTGGCGAACCCGCTAAGGAAATCGCGGGCATCCGCCCCTATAACGACAATGTGCCACCGTTGGAGGATTGATATGACCAAATTGCTTTCCATCGCCCTTGGTTCCGTTCTGCTGGCCGGTGTCGGGATATCCGCCCAGGCCGCAGACGCCAACCATGCCATCGAAGCCGCGAAGGCGGCCCAAAAACAGGCTGCATTGGTCGGTGGTGAATGGCGCGATACCGGCGCCATGATCAAAGAAGCGGAAGCTGCTGCCGCTGCGGGCGACGTGAAAAAGGCCACGCACCTCGCCGAGATGGCAACCGCCCAGGGACGTATGGGTTACGAGCAGGCCATGGGCGAGCAAAAGAAACAATTCCCACCAAGCTACATGAACTAGCCTGATATCGGCCTTCGGCGAGCAGGGCTCGGCCGGGGCCGATGTCACACTCGACAAACAGTTTGCCACTCTCCTGAGCAAGCAGACAATCTTCACCAAAGCGGGTCGCAGCCAGACTTGCCGACGTAAACCGTGATCAAACGTATCACTCTCGCTCTGCTGGGTTCGCTGTTGGACAGCCTCCGCGATCTGTTTCCGATCATCGCGGTGATTGCTTTTTTCCAACTGGTCGTGTTGCAGCAGTCCCTGCCCAATCTGCTGGAATTATTACTCGGGGTCGCCTTCGTGGTTATCGGCCTGAGCCTGTTCATTCAAGGATTGAAGCTCGGCCTGTTCCCCATTGGCGAGAGCATGGCCTACGATTTTGCCCGCAAAGGCAGCCTGTTCTGGCTGCTCACCTTCGCTTTTGCGCTTGGTTTCGGCACCACGGTGGCGGAACCGGCGCTGATCGCGGTCAGCGACGAGGCCGCCGAGGTTGCCGCCACTGGCGGCATGATCGCCTCGGATGACGAAGCCAAGCACCGCTACGCCACCGGCCTGCGTTACACGGTGGCCATTTCCGTGGGCTTTGCCGTACTGATCGGGGTACTGAGGATTTTGCGAGGCTGGCCGTTACCCTGGCTCATCATCACCGGCTATCTCGGCGTCATCATCATGACCTTCTTCGCACCGAAGGAAATCGTTGGCATCGCCTACGATTCCGGAGGCGTCACCACCTCCACCATCACCGTACCGCTGATCACCGCCCTGGGGGTCGGTCTGGCCTCCAGCATCTCCGGACGCAATCCCATGGTGGATGGTTTCGGGCTGATTGCCTTTGCCTCTCTAACACCGATGATCTTTGTCATGGGCTACGGAATGATCATCTGATGAGTCTTGGAGCCGAATTCGCCGATACCCTGCTGGCCACCCTGCGCGATGTAGCTCCCATCGGCGCCATTATTTTCGGTTTTCAGTTCGTAATTCTGCGGCGGTCGATACCCAATTTGCCGCAGGTACTGCTGGGATTCAGTTTTGTCGTACTCGGACTCGCCCTGTTTCTGCTGGGTTTGGAGCGCGCCCTCTTTCCGCTGGGAAAGCTGATGGCCGAGCAGCTCACGGCCCCGGAATTCATCAGCGCATCCGCGCATCATGAGGGCGCGGTGAACTGGGCGGACTACTATTGGGTCTATCTGTTCGCCGCCGCCATCGGCTTTTCGACCACCATCGCTGAACCCTCTTTGATCGCCGTGGCAATCAAAGCCAACGAGGTGTCTGCCGGAGCCATTCACCCCTGGGGGCTACGGATCGCCGTAGCCATCGGCGTCGCGGCAGGTATCGCCCTGGGCACCTATCGAATCGTTACCGGCACACCGCTGCACTATTACATCATGGTGGGTTATGTCCTGGTGCTGGTTCAGACATGGTTCGCCCCCAAGCTGATCATCGCCCTGGCCTATGATTCCGGCGGCGTCACCACGTCCACCGTCACCGTACCGCTGGTCGCAGCTCTGGGGCTTGGTTTGGCGAGCAGCGTGCCGGGACGCAGTCCCCTGCTGGACGGATTCGGCTTGATTGCCTTCGCCAGCTTATTTCCCATCATGACGGTTCTTGCCTACGCACAACTCGGCGAGTGGCGCGCGAGGCGTGTAGGCACCGGAGACTAACGCCATGCATTTCAAATTGATCATTGCATTGGTGGAGGACAGCCACACCAATGCGGTACTCAAGGCGGCCAGGGAGGCTGGTGCCACAGGCTCGACCATCATTCGGCAGGCCAGTGGAGACGGACTCAACCAGGCCAAAACCTTCCTTGGACTAAGCCTGGAGACGCAACGGGATATGGTGCTATTCGTCGTAGAGAAACACTTGGCGCGCTGCATCCTCGAAACCATCGCCAAGGTGGGAGAGTTCGATACCAAGCCAGGCACGGGCATCGCTTTTCAGATGGATGTGGAGGACGCTGTGGGCGTCACTCACCAGATCGAACGTCTCACTCCGGTGGTGGAGGAAAAACTGTGAGCAACAAACGAATCGTACGTGTTCGGGATGTAATGAAGACTGGCTTCGACATCGTCGACGGCATGGATACGGTGGCCACGGCCCTGGCCAATATGCGCTACGAAGAAAACAAGTGCATGCTAGTGAAGAAACGCCATGACGACGACGAATACGGTATCGTCATGATTTCGGACATCGCCCGCAAGGTATTGGCGGAAGACCGTGCTCCCGCGCGGGTGAATATCTACGAGATCATGTCCAAACCGATCATTGCCGTGGACGCCGACATGGACATTCGCTATTGCGCCCGATTGTTCGACCGCTTCGGACTGGCCCGCGCACCGGTGCGCGAAGGCACCGACATCGTCGGCGTGGTGGGCTATACCGACATGGTGCTGCGCGGCCTCATGGAAGAACCGCCGGAATAGCAAGCAAAATCCGCAAGCCCTATTCAGCATAATAAGAGAGCCTGCCCTGGAACAGTGGACAGGGCTCCTATGACTCCAGCAGGAAATCCAGGGAGGGGGCGAAAAACGCCGCCCCGGTCACCGCGCGAGTGTAGTGCATCAGGTGATCGTAGTTTCCGGCTTCATCAGCATGGATCATACGGATCAACATGCGTTCGAAATGCTCGGGGGTTTTGGCGTAAGAGACGAAATACAATCCCGCTTCGGCGCCCGTACCATAGGGCATGCTATGGCGTAGAATCTTCAGCTCTTCGCCATTGTCCTTGATCGAGACCCGTTTGATATGGGCTGTGGCGGGCTTCACTCCGGCTGCCATCTCAACATCGTCGGCCTTGGTGCGGCCAAACACCCGCTCCTGCTCGTCCACGGAAAGCCGTTCCCAGGCATCCAGATCGTGCACATACCGCTGTACGTGCACATAACTTCCACCTGCATGACCGGCATCTTCGAGGCCGACCAGGGCCGTTTCTACACGTTCCTGGCCTTCCGGATTCTCGGTGCCATCGACGAAACCGGTGAGATCGCGCATATCGTGGTAACGAAAGGTGTGAACTTCCTCAGCCGTGGTCACGCAGCAGGAAAACGCCTTGCGGAGGGAGCGGATCAGATCGAAGTTCAGATCCGCCCGCTCCGAGCGAACATGAATGAACAGGTCCGCCGAGGTCCGAGGCGCCGCCCTTGCACCATCCTGCACCAGCGGGAAGCGTCTGAGCATCGTCGGCCGCGGTCCATTCGGCCAGAGACGATCCCAGGCCTCAGCGCCAATGGCAACGACACAACTCAAACCGGCTTGGGTATCCGAGGCCACCACTTCTTCGAGGATTTGCGGTATCCTGGCGAGAATCCGACGGGTTTGGCGGCCTGCGTCCTGTCCGGCATTGAGTAGCAGAGTGAGAAATACGGCGTGCCGATTGGCCGGCGGCAATACACCCGATTGCGGTCTTGGCATACTCAAACCTCAGTATATTGTGGTCTCGTGGATAAAAATAACCATATACAGTTCTCACCTTGAGTACTACACTGTAATCCAATAATCATGAAAGAAAGGAAGCAATGCCCCACAGGGTCATCAGGTAAAGATGGTCGATACCCTGAGCGCACGCAGGGGACGGGACAGTTCCCAGGGCAGATGAGGTGGCATATTATGCATAAAATGAGCGTACGGCATGGGCACGCGATTGGAAATTGCTTGAGTTTGGGCGGTAGCAGTCTTTCCACAAACCTTCTGCAGTCCTCTAGTGGCTTCCGCGTCTTGCTGAGGAAAAAGGGCGAGTTGCTGGCCGAACTCCAGGCAGCGGAAGAATTGCCCTTTGCCTTGAGGCGCCGGTGGATTTCGTGCGTCGATGAACTTAATCTGAGTGTCGCTGAAGCCGGGCGGGAGATTGATTTTCTGGTCGGTGAGTTTCGTGCCGCACAGGACGAAATCAACGATTGGCTGTCCGCCTGGGATGCCTCGCAGGGGCCGCAGCTTGAGGAGAGACTGGAACTGCTTGCGCGTCTTGCCATCCAATTGGGCCGTTCCTGGCGCCGCTTTTCTCGCGTCGTTAAATTACGCCCCGAAGGTGACCTGTTGGCGGAGTCTACCTGAAAGCACTTGAAAGCCAACCAAGAGCACGGCGCGGAAATTCCGGGACCTTGGCGCACAGCCATAGACCGAACGTCAAGTTTGCGCCCGCCACCAACAGGAACAGATCAGGGATACCGGCCCCCGAACCCAACATCATCATGGCCACCAGAGCCGACACCACCATGAACAAGGCGTTCAACACGTTGTTTGCGGCGATGATCCTCGACCGGCGCGACACCGCCGAACGCAACTGAATCAGGGTATACAAGGGAACGATATACAGACCGCCGAACGCGCCAAGCAACAGCACATCCAGCATCACCCGCCAGCCAGCTGCGGAGCCCGCAAACGTCAGTCCACCAATCAGGGATTCGCCAACCTGCGGTCGAACCAACGCCAAATCCAGCCCGAACAGCGTCACGCCTAAAAGGCCAAAGGGTACCAGTCCAGGCTCCAGACGTTTCCGGGACAGACGTTCGCACAGCAAGGAACCCACACCTATCCCTACGGAAAACAGCGTGAGCAGCAAGGTCACCACGTGCTCATCTCCCCCCAGAGTCAAACGGGTATAGTTGGGCAACTGGGTCAGATAACTCGCCCCAAGGTACCAAAACCAGGAAATCCCGAGCATGGACAGGAACACGGTAGGTTCCTCGCGCGACATACCGACGATGCGAACCGTTTCACGCCAGGGGTTCCAACGCAATGCCAGGTCGCTGTCCACCGCGTTGGCCGCGGGCACGGCCAGACTGCTCAGCCAGCCCGCCAAGGCGAGTGCCACCACAGCAAAAGCCACCCAGGCGGGACCGGATTCCGGAATTGCAATCAGCAGGCCACCCGTCAAGGTACCGAAGAGGATGGCGAGATAGGTACCGGACTGGACAAGAGCATTACCGCCAACCAGCTCTCGGCTTTCCAAATGTTGCGGCAATATGCTGTATTTAACCGGCCCGAATAATGAGGACTGAGCCCCCATCAGAAACAGCAGGCCAATCAATACAGGCAAATCCCGGGACAGAAATGCAGCCGCGGCGGCCAGCATGATGACCACCTCCAGCAGCTTGATACGGCGTATCAGCGCTGATTTTTCGTACTTGTCGGCCAATTGCCCGCACAAAAAGGAGAATATAAGAAACGGCAGTATAAACAGGCCCGCACTGAGATTGGTAAGGGTGTTCTGCTGCGCGACAGTCAGCTCTGTAGAGCCGAAAGCTATATAAATTATCAACGCATTCTTAAATACGTTGTCATTGAAGGCGCCAAGAAACTGGGTGAGAAAAAAGGGGCCGAATCGCCGCATTCGGAGCAAGCGAAACTGCCCCCCCTTCCCGGATTCGGGTGGCGTCATGAATAAACCGCAGCACCAAGCATTTTGTGTACCGGAGGACTGGCGGCCCTAACCAAACACCGAAACGTCTATCCGTATCTCAATAGCTCCTGCCCTGGGCATTGACATCACCCTCCGCTTCTTTTAAGGCGCCCAGACATTCTTCCACAGCTTCATGAAAGGCATCGCCCTTGAGCATGTACAACTCGGCTTCGCAGTCAGAGACGTCCGAGGCGGACATCCCTTCGGCATTCTTGTACTTCGCCGCCATGGCCGGTGACGAAATCAGAAAAACGGCCAGCACGATCAGCGTGGCACGGAAACGGATCAGCATGTGAGGCTCCCTCCGACGGATAGTTGTTATTCATTGGTATCCCTTCGCCCGCACCACTTGGTCTCAACGCCGATGATCGAGCATTAACTCGAAATCAAGGGGTGAGCCAGCCAGGGGAGCGACTGGATGCGTCATCTGATGATACAGCGTAGAGCCTCCGGCTACGCCACTTGGCGGAAACCCGGTTTCGAGCCACCTCGCCCCCCATTCGGACATCGTTGACAACAGGGAGCCGCGGGCATCGGAAACTCAGCGCACCGGCCCACCAGGCGGGCCTGCTACGTGCCAATTCTCACACTCAAAAGATAGGCTGCCAAGCCACCCAGGACAAAGAAACCGCAGATACCCAACAGGACATGGGCGCGGTAACGCTTGACCAGGACATTCTCACTGATGCCGGCCAGAAGAAAGGGATATGCCTCATCCCCTGGGTCGGAGAGCGTGTTGATACCAGGCTTGCGTGCCTGCTCGAAGCGCTCAGCCAACACCTGTCCGCGCGCTTGCGCCCGAACTTTCTCCCATTCTCGAAGATCGAGGGTGCCATCGTTATTACTGTCATAGCGCCTCAGCAGGGCGGGCATGTCTCGCTTCCAGGCACGCAGCAGTTCCCGGATGTCCTCCGCCATTGAAAATTCGTCTGCACTCCCGCCTAAAGTACGAAAATGGCCCATTGCGTACAAACGGCTTCCCAGAGGTATCAATTCTTCGCGATAGCGGTACCCGTGAGTCCAGCCACCAAACATGGGGCTCCAGGATGGCGGCTCCATCGGTCTGGCACTGTCCCCGTACCAGGTCCTCGAAAGGGCTGGCACCACTTGCGCCCCATCCGGATTGACCACGCAGTGGCCGCTACCGTCATCGATCAGGAACAGAGAGTCGCTGCTACCCGCTTCGGCAGTTGACCAATTTCTGGCATTTCCGGATCGTTGCCGTCGCTCGACCCGGTAGCGATACCAAACGCAGGGTTGGTTCGACAAGGGAGAGACGATCGGCGGGCCATCCATGTGCTTGCCAACTCCTTGCAGCTCCACATACCCCTGGGCGGCCGATCGTATTCGAGATGTCGGCGTATCCTGGATGAGGCGATACCAATGGAATCGCCTCGTGCCCAGATACAAGGCCGCGACCGCCAACGCCATGAGCACCGAAACGGCGAAACCGAACTCGATTTCGCCGGCCGTCCGTGCCCAGGCCGCCAGCCGGTCACCCATCAGCCGAACAGGGCACGCAGGTTTACGTCGCGGGTTTCTTCCTCAGTGAACTCAAGCAGTTCTTTCTCACCAAAACCGAGCCAGCGCGCAATGAGGAGATCGGGAAACTGTTCGATTCGCACATTGTTGCGATTGACCGATTCGTTGTAGAACTCGCGCCGGTCAGCGATCGCATTCTCCAATCCGGTGATGCGCGCCTGCAAATGCTGGAACTGCTCGTTCGCCTTCAGTTCCGGATAGTCCTCCGCCACCGCGAACAAATTAAGCAAACCCGAGCGCAGCCCTGTTTCCGCGCCACCCAATGCGTTGATGTTACCGGTCGCCTGCGCCTGGGCCACCTGGGTACGGGCGCGCATGACCCGCTCCAGCGTCTCTCCCTCGTACTTCATATATTGCCTGCAGGTTTCCACCAACTTCGGCAGTTCGTCGTGGCGTTGTTTCAATAACACATCAATGTTCGACCACGCCTGCGATACATTATGCTTTAGTGAAACCAGACGGTTGTAGATCAATATAGCGTACAAAATCAACACGATAGGTACGCCTATGGCGATAAAATCGCTTATATCCATTACCCTGTCCCCAAAGATTGAGAAAAGGCTAAACCCCAAGCCTTACAACGGAAATTGTAGCGGCAATGTTGGACAAGACTGTAGGGGAGCTGTAATCACGAAATTTGCGGAGAGGATTTTTTACGCCAAGCGCAGCCTTCCCAACGCCGGCTCCGAACGCAATGGCAATATTTTCTGAACATCCGAAGCAATAAAAACGGGGCCAGATGGCCCCGTTTTTATTGCTTATGCGGTCTCTGTCAGGCCGGATTCAAGGCCGGCAGACCAGGTAACTTGGCACGACGGGAGACGTTGCCGCGACGCGAGGGCAACAAAGCCGGCCGCAGCAGATTGCGGAACGCCAGCTTCCACCGGGCAAAGTCCAGGGGCGCACTACCATACAAGCCCTCCTCCAACTGCCTGGCCAGACGCCGTAACGCCGGGGCGCGGCGTTGCGGGTAGCGGGCGATGAGGGCCTCGGCAATATCGCCAACGGCGGTATTGACCGGAATGTCGAGATGCTTGCAAACCGCAATCTGCAAGAGCTGGCACCAGTCGGCGGGATTCTGCTCGCAGGAGATGCAGCGCAAGCAGTACCAGATGCGCATGCGCAAGGGGAGCGCAATCATTATGCGGTGGCGCAAGCGACGATAATGGTAGGCGGGAGAAAGCAGATAGCGAGCGCGCCAAGCGCGCACCCCCGTAGCCATCCAGGCGCGATTCATGCCGCGTGAAAAAGCGACCGCACCCTGAGCAAAAAGCCCGCGCAAACGACGACCTGCCTGATGCTCCCGTGTCCAAACGCCAAACCAATAGGCCAGCAACAGGGCTGCCACGGATAACAAGGGAAGCCAGTACCCCGTCAGGGAGCCGCGCAGCCCCTGTGACGGCGAACTCGTTCCCGCCTCGCCAGTGGTTCGAGCCAGCGCGGCGCTGGCAACAAACATCTCGCCCGGCAGGACTGTCTCGTCCTGCTGTTTGCTGAGCAGATTCCACCAGGCAATTTTCACATCGGGCATTCGAACGGCCCCGGCACGCTTTGCCACCAGGGTGTAACGCTCGACTCGTTCGCCGATCAACATGGATCCGTCTTTGGAAACCTCGGTACGCGGATCGGAACTTTCCAGATACAACTTGTAATCGGGCGAGGCCAAACGCTGGGCGACGCTCGGCAGGCGTTCGCCGCTGACGCCGTGACCACTGAGGGTGACGGTATAGGAGAATACTTCACCGGGTTTCGCGGGATTGCGTTCTTCCAGCTGCCCGCGAACCCGCAAGGCATGCAGGGGCAACCAGGGATCGACCAATGGGTTGGCGGGAGACGCTTCCAGGTCGAGTGCCTTCTCGGAGCGCAGCTCGAAGGTGGTCGAGCCTTTCACGCTGGTGTTGTAGCTGCCGCTCATCTTGATACGGGGAACGGCGATACGGCCGCTGCGCAAAGGTGTCAGGGCATAGCGGTATTCGGTGATCACCCGGTTGCCGCCCTGGATACGCTCTATACGGGTGTTCGCGTCTCCCAACTGTTCCACCGCCAGGGATGCCGAGGTCGGCAATACGGCGTTGACCGTCTTGACGTTCCCGGTACTCATCAGACGGGCGGTCAATATCACTGTTTCTTCCACGAAGGCGCCATCCTTGCTCAGCTCCACCTCGATATGGGGGACATCCTGGTTGCTGGCATAGGGAGATTGGCCCCAGGGCGAACTGCCCGGCTGCATCTGATACATACCCGGTATGGCGGCACCGCTATAGCTGTAACTGTAGGAATAGCTATAGCCGTTGGGACCCTGCCGGTAGTTGGATTGCTGCGAAACTGGCGTCATCCTGGCCCAAGGTCGTTCCGTATTGGTGGCCGGGGAAGGATTGTTCCCCAAACCCAGGGCGCGGCTGGCACCGTGCGCCATGGTGGCGAACAGGCTGATGAAAATACAAACGAAGCAGAAACGGGCGGTACGTGATTGCTGGTGTTTCATAGAGTTTCTGTAGGCTCGAACCCCTTTGTCGCAGATTGTCGGCATGTGCCGTTCTGCCGATTTCGACTCTCGCCCCTGCGTTACCTGCGTATCGTCAGGGCCCACCCGAACTTTATTTCAACCCGGAAGCCGGTGCGGGAGAGAGGAGTGTTAAGCATAACACGCGTCAATGATAATCATAACAAGCATTACAATATATTTTTTGTGGAATTGATCCAGATTATTGAATTAACGGCATGTAATCTGCTTGCAACCCGGATTTTCGCCTCACCAGGGCCTGGAATCGAACACGGAGCGCCCCTGGCGCTGCAACTCGCGCTGCTCTTCAACCCGGAACTGCTGCTGTAACAGACCGCCGGGGTTGGATTCGACCCGGTCCAGCCACTGATTGATGAGCTGTTCGGAAGGCATGGTCATACCCTGCGCCCTACTCGCCAAGTCGGGGGCGCCTCCCTCCCCTTCCTTGCCCTTCGGGCGACCCAATTGGTCAAACTTCTCCACGGCTTCCTGAGGTATCCCCTCCGGTGGCGGGGTCTTGTCTGCTCGCCGGCCGGCGCCATCGTTGTCGCCCTCTTCCTTTCCTCCGGACTCATCCCGTTTGGTTTCCGCCGGGTCTGCCCCTCCCTTATCCTTGTCGGCGTTGAATTCCTCACCACCGTCACTGTCCTGTTTGTCGCCAAGCTTGCCGGCGGCCTCCTCATCACCCTGCTGATCAGCCTTTTCGGTTCGCTGCTCAGCCTTCTTTGAGGACTTGTCACCCTCGGCATCCTGTGGGTCGGCTTGATCCTTTTCTCCACCCTCCGACTTTTCCTTGTCCTTGTCACCCTTGCTTCGGCCGTCCTGGTCTTTCTCGCCCTTTCCGGCCAGATCGTCTTCGGCCTGCTCGGAACCCTCCTTCCCTTTGTCTTCTTTCTGATCGCCGGAGCCACTGTCGCTGGGTTCGCCCTGATCACCACTCTGACCTTTTTCCTCGGACTCACCCTTTTGCCCTGAGGTTGACCCCTGGCCGGACTCGGAATCGCCCTCCTTTTCGCCCGACTGCTCCTGCTCGCCCTGTTTTTCACCGGATTGTTCCTTCTCGCCCTCCTCGTCTCCGGACTGCTCTTTGTCCTCTTGCTGCTGATCGCCAGACTGGTCCTTCTGCTCCTGCTCCTGGTCGCCGGACTGGTCTTTCTTCTGCTCGGAATCCTTTTGCTGAGAATCCTTTTTCTGCCCTTCGTCCTGCTGCTTGGGCTCGTCCTTGTCCTTTTCCTTCTGCTTGGTCTGGGGATCCTGCTCGCTTTGCAGCATCTCCAAAGCCAACGCCAGATTGTGACGAGCGTCCTCATGGTTGCGATTCTCGCGCAGCACCCCCTCGTAGGCGTCCGCCGCATCGCGATAACGCTCCAGCTTGAAAAGGGCATTGCCGCGATTGTAGCGGGCGTCCTCCGCCACCGAGTCACGCGACACGGCGGCGAAAGCACGCTCCGCACGACCATAGTCGCCCGCTCGATAGGCAGCCACCCCGCTACGGTACGGGTCATCGAACCGTTCTGCCGCGGCATCGTACTGTCCCGTCTCGAACAGTCCCCTAGCCTCTTGATCGCGGGTTTCAAACCATCCCGCCCACAAGGGGGTGCAGAACATCAGCGTTGCGACCAGCGCCAAGGCCACCGAGGTCAGCGTTTTCATGTGGTCAATCACGGCCAACCCCTCCCTTGCCCAATGCCCTGGCGACGCGAAAGGCCGGCAGCAGCAACAAAGCCGCCAGCAAGACAGGCCACTGGTAATACTCCTCCCACACCCGCACACTGGGCACATTGCGTTCCACGCCGGCCCCCGTCGCGCTGGCCCTGACCCGCTGCAAAATGGCGCTGATGTCGTCATCGTCATACTCGGCGGTGCGAAACACACCGCCGCCGATGGCCGCCAAGCCGCGCAGCAGGTCCCGATTCAGCGCCGAGCGGGCAATCTCGCCATTGCCATCGCGCTGCCAGCCGCCTTTGGGGCCCGGCACTGGGGAAGCCTCATCCGAACCGACCCCCAGGGCATGGACATAGATCCCTTTGGCCCGTAGGTCGCGTACCGCCTCAGGCAACCCGGACTCATCGAAATCGCCATCGCTGATGATAAGGATCTGCCGGGAGGCTTCTTCCGAACGGCCGCGCAGCAGGTGTTCCGCCCTGGCCAGGGCCGTAACCAGACGGCTGCCGGGCAGGCTCACCAGGGTGGTATTGACCTCGGGCAGTAAACGCGTGATGGAGCCGTGATCTTCAGTCAACGGAGCCACCACCTGGGCAACGCTGGCAAAGGCGATCAGGCCGACGCGCACCGCCGGCGCCTTGTCCAGCAGGTCCTGAACCTCCTGGCGTGCACGGGCCAGGCGCGTGGGCGCCACATCCGCGGCGTTCATGGATTGAGAGATGTCCAGCAGCACCACCAGATCATGACGCGGCTGAAACAGCCTCAGCTCGGTAAAGTCCCAGCGAGGCTCAGCCATGGCGATGATCAGCACCGACCAGATCATGCTCCAACGCAGCAGGCGACGCAGGCGCTGACCACGACCCGGATGATGCTCACGGAGCAGATGGGGCAGCAACTCCGGGTCCGCATAGCGATCGACCGGCAGATCGTTGCGCTTGCTTACGGTGAGCCGCTGCCAGATGGCCACCAGCAAAGGTACGGCAAGCAGCAACAGCCAGACCGGCTGAGCGAAGTGAAACCCGGTATCCGCCGGCATCATTTCTCGCCTCGCCGCAAGCGGACCCGATCGCCATCGGGAAACAGGCCGAGCAGTATCATGCCGACCAGGGCCATGCCCAAGGGCCAGCGGTAGAGCGGTTGGGGCAGCCAGGCGGAGCGTGTCTCTGCCTCGGTCTTCTCAAGGGCGTCGATGCGCCGGTAGATCTCTTCCAGGGCGTCGGTATCGGTAGCGCGGAAGTAGGCGCCGCCGGTGTTGGAGGCGATCTCCTGCAACAGGCCCTCATCGATCTCCATCTTTTGCTGAGTCATCTTGCCGTCTTCGATGAAGGGCACCAGACCCTTGGTACCCACGCCGATGGTGTAGATTCGAATCCCCTCGCGATAGGCCAGTGCCGCGGCAAGCCGCGGGGGCAGCGAGCCGGAGGTGTTTTCGCCATCGGTGATGAGCACCATGACCCGTGAACCTTCCGGGCGCTCTCGTAATTTTTTGACGCCCAGGGCAATAGCGTCGCCGATGGCGGTTCCGTCACCGGCCATGCGCGGCGCGGTGTTTTCAAGAAGCACCCGAACGGCATCGGTATCCAAAGTCAGCGGCGACACCACGAAAGCCCGGTCACCGAACAGGATCAAGCCGATACGGTCACCTTCACGCTCCTTGACGAAGCGCCCGACGACGCCCTTGACCACTGCCATGCGGGTAACCTGCCGGCCGTTGACAGTGAAATCCAGTGCCTCCATCGAACGGGAGGCGTCCACCGCCAGCATGAGATCATAGCCCCGTGACTTGACCTCGGTGTGGGGCTCCAACCATCGCGGCCTCATCAAGGCCGCCACCATGCTCACCCATACCAGGGTAAGCAGCAGCAGTTTCAGCCGACGCGCCCGGCTGGTGCTCGGTGCCACGGCACCATAACTTTGTGCCAGACGGGCCAGACCGGGATGCAGCAGTGCAATCCGGGAGGTTTCGCCATGCTCGGCTTGATTGCGGGGTGCCGGCCACAGCAGCCACACCAGCAAAGGAAGGGGCAACAGCAGTGCCATCCACGGCCAATGGACCTCAAACACCGCCACGCCTCCGCTTTTTCGCCCGCTTGCGCCTTTGGGGAGCTTCGCTGACAACCCAGCGGATGGCGGCATTAATGAGGGGGCGAAGCTCACGCCCGTCCCCTTCTAGGTCATTCGGCGCGTAAGGCAGCGTTTTCAACAACTGCCCCTTGCGCGGCCAATCGAATCCACGTGGGTCGTGGTCACGCAGCCATTGCAGCCAATGGTCCCCGGCCAGACCGGCGCATTCGCGCCGCCCGCAACGGGCCAGGGCCATGCGCCGCAGCAGTTCGGAGAGTTGGCCGGCGGCAGCCTTGGAACCCAGTTGACGACGATCCCGCTTCAAGGCCATGAGCCGGTCATAGGCGTCCCTGCGCCAATATTCCTTGCGCATGGCGCGCACGCGATACCAACGCCAGGCGAACCACAGCAGCGCCATCAGCGCGGCCGCCAGAATCCACCAACCCGGCGCGGGCGGCCACCAACCGGGCGCATCCAGACCGCGAATATCGCGCAGACCTGCCGCCAGATCCTGCCTCATCGCCAAGCCCGCCGTTTAGCCTGCAACCGCAGGCCGTCCAACAGCGCGCGATGCACATCCTGCCGGGTCTCCAGCGGAATCATCACAATTCCCAGACGGTTGGTCAGTTGACGCAACTGCTCGCGCCGTTCCTCCCACTGCTGGCGAAAGCGCTCGCGGCCTGCCTCGCTGCCTGTATCAAGCTCCAACTCCCGACCGTCGGCGGCCGTGAAGATCATTTTTCCCATGGAAGGCAGTTCGCGGTCGGCGGGATCATCCACGGGAATGAGCACGACATCATGGCTGCGGCACAAACCGCTGAGCCCTTGCTCCAGGGCCTCGAAGGATTCCTCGAAAGCACCGATGATGAAGATCAGCGAGCCGGTGGGGGTCACCATGGCGAGTCGCCCCATAAGATTGCGCACGCTATCGGCCTCTTCGCCGCTGGGCACGCGCGGCTCGGTCAGGGCACGCAACAGGCGCCAGAGGCTGCGCCGGCCTCGGCCAGGGCGAAAATGGGTCAGGCCCGATTCGCCTTCGCCGAACAACAGGCCGCCGACGCGATCCTGATGCTGGCTGGCGGACCAGCCGAGCAAGGCTGCCGCCCGGGCGGCCTGTATCGACTTGAAGGTACCGCGGGTGCCAAAGTCCATATAGGGACTGCGCTCCACGCACAGCATGACGGTTCTCTCCCGTTCCTCGCGATAGATCTTCAAGTGGGGAGAGTTGGTGCGGGCAGTGATTTTCCAATCCATATTGCGAATATCGTCGCCTTCGCGATATTCGCGCACCTCGTCAAAATCCAGGCCCTGGCCACGGAAAACCGAAGCATACAGGCCGGCCAGAGCGGAGTTGACAGGGTGATGCGACCGAAGCCCCAAGGCCCGCGCCTGGTGGCGCAGTTCCAGGAGTTCGTCCAGTACCGGGTGAAGACTCATGGCAACGACTTAGGGGATCGCCACCACTTCCAGCAACCGCTTGGTGAAATCGTCCGCGGTGATACCGTCGGCCTCGCCCTCGAAACTGAGCACGATACGATGACGCAGGATATCCGGCGCGACCCGATGGATATGTGCCGGCGAAACAAAAGCCTCACCTTCCAACCAGGCCTGGGCCTTGGCGCAGCGGGCCAGGGCCAGGGTGGCTCTGGGGGAGGCACCGAAGCGCAGCCAGCGGCCCAGATCCTTGTCAAAACGGGCCGGTTTGCGGCTGGCGATGACCAGATCGACGATGTACTGGGTCAGCTTGGGGTCGATGTACACACCAGCCACCTCACGGCGGGCGGCGTGCAGGTCGTCCTGGGAGAGGATGCTGGAAGGGGGCTTGGGCGGCTCTTTCTGCCGCTGGGTGTCCAGTTCCAGGATGGCCAGTTCCTCATCACGGTTGGGGTAGTCGACCCAGACGTGCATCAGAAAGCGGTCAAGCTGCGCCTCGGGCAGG
>JAGRGI010000023.1 GCA_020445565.1 Chromatiales bacterium | reverse complement strand
AGGATGTGGGCCACGCCGGTGGAGTCCTGCGGTACGGTGAGAAAGGCCACCAGAAAGGCATTGTTGCGGTCATCGGCGGCCAGATGGAAGTGGCGTGCGCCGGTCTTGCGATGCCGATATTCGTTCACGTCCAGATTCAGGGAGGGAACCCGGCGGCTGCCCAGGGCTTCGAAAGAGGGGTGTGAGGCGATTTGCGTCATAAGATACCGTACCTTCTATTTCGCTTCCGACGAACCGGGGACATCCCCTTCGAACGGCGCTGGTGCAATAATGTGAGGGCAAACGCCGCTCACCTCAACCGGAATTTTCCAGAGGTAAATGCCCCGCCGTGAAAGATCTTCGCAAGAACGACGCAAAATCCCCCAGCGTCAATCGCGATGTGGACGCCTTTCTGCGCCAGGTCGCCGCAACCCCGAGCGTCAAGGCGGCGGGCAAGCCCGGCCGACTGCTGTTTGCCATGGACGCCACCGCCAGCCGCGAGCCCACCTGGGACCGGGCCTGCGATCTGCAAGGCCAGATGTTCGAGGAAACCGCCACTCTCGGCGGTTTGGACGTGCAACTGGCCTGGTATCGGGGTTTTCGCGAATTCCACGCCAGCCCCTGGGTGCGCAAGGCGACCGATCTTCTGGCACAGATGACCGGCGTGCGCTGTCTGGGCGGGCGGACCCAGATCGGCCGTGTGCTGGACCACGCCATCGCCGAGACCAAACGCGAACGAATCAACGCCCTGGTGTTGGTCGGCGACTGCATGGAAGAAGACATCGACGATGTCTGCCATCGCGCTGGCCAGCTCGGGTTGCTGGGCGTACCGGCCTTCGTGTTTCAAGAGGGCCGCGACCCGGTGGCGGAAACCGCCTTTCGGCAGATCGCCCAACTCACCCGCGGCGCCTGGTGCCCCTTCGATCACAACAGCGCCCAACAACTCCGGGAACTGCTGCGAGCAGTGGCCGTGTTTGCCGCCGGCGGCCGCCGCGCACTGGCCGACCACAGCAAACGCCACGGCGGGCTGGCGCTCCGTCTCACTCACCAGATCGGTAACTGATGCAATATCTCTTTCTCATCGCCGTCGCCGCCCTCCTCGTCTTCGTGCTCGTCGCCCGCTGGCTGGCCAGCGCCAACCCGGCCACGGTTGCACAGGTGATGCGCGGCCTCGGTGTTCTCGTGCTGGCCGCCGTGGTGGTCTTCGTCGTCGCCCGCGGCGGTGCCAACCTGCTTCTTCTGCTCGCACCGGTATTGTTGCCGGTTGTCCTGGGGCTGCGCGCCCGCAACCGCCTGAAATCCGCTGCCGGTCCCAGTCCGGGCAGCGGTTCCGACGTACAGACCGATTACCTGCGCATGCACCTGGACCACGACAGCGGCGAAATGAGCGGAGAGGTTATCGCCGGCCGCTTCAAGGGCAGCCGCCTGGAAAATTTGGCTCTGGAAGAACTGCTGGAGCTCTGGCGCGAATGTTCACAGGAAGATCCGCAATCGGCCACCGTACTGGAAGCCTACATGGATCGTCACCACGGCGAGGACTGGCGCAACCGGGCTGAAGGCTACGGCAGCAACACCGGAACGGCATCAGGCAGCGGGCCAATGACCGAAGACGAGGCATTGCAAATCCTCGGCCTGAAACCCGGCGCCAGCCGCGATGAGATTCGCGAGGCCCATAGACGACTCATGCAGAAACTGCACCCGGACCGTGGCGGCTCGGACTATCTGGCCGTGAAGATCAATCAGGCGAAAGAGAGATTGATCGGCGGGTAGGCTCCCCTACGGGCAGAGCATCCGACTTCTTCCAACCACAAACATCCTTCTCGCCCTGCCCGAACGGTCAATCCCCGTCTGCCCGATAGACGAGGATGTCAGCAGGTTGGCATTCAAGCACTTCGCAGATTCTCGCCAACGTCTCAAACCGAATACCCTTCACCTTCCCGGATTTCAGCAGAGAGACATTCTGCTCCGTGATGCCGATCTGTTCCGCCAAGGTCTTGGAACGCATCTTTCGCCTGGCCAACATGACATCCAGGGTAACGTCGATGGGCATCGGTCACATCACACGATCTGGCGGTTGTCGTCAGCGATCGTTGTCGCCTCGCGCATGATGTAGCCGAGGATCACGATCAAAGTGCCCACCATGGCAAGCACGAGGTCATTGCCCGTGAAGCCGATGGCGAGCAGACGGTCCCCCTCGCCGTTACGGTAGGTGATTGCCAGCGTCACCAACGTTCGCATCAGCGGCGACAATGCACCGTACAGGCCAAGCGCGAAACCGAATCGAATCAGTCCCTCGCTGACCGCCGGTACGAACCAGGTTCCGGCCGTGAACACCCTGAAGACCCTGGACAAATGGAAAAGTGCATAGGCCAGCAGCAGCAGATGCAGGCTGGTCGCCAGCATCGCAAACAAGAGCGGTCCGCTGCCCAGGGTGACCGGGACATCCACACCGATCCCGCTGATTCGCCTGGCCGTGTACTCCCCAAGGGTCGGCACATTCCAGATAGCGATGTTACTTACCAGCAGAAGCGCACCAAGCACCAAACACAAAGGGGCAAGCCAGCGGCTGATCCGGGTTGGTGAGAACGTCATTTTCAAACTCCTGAATCTAACGTTGAACAACTATTAATTATCGTTTTACGAAAATAGTTGATCATTTTACAGAATTGCAACCCTGAAGGAACCGATCATGCGCCGAGCAGGCCTATTCGTTCTCGTCATCGGCTTTGTCCTCACCGCTTGCAGCGGAATGTCTCTGCGGACGCTCTATGTCCTAGCCACCACCGACGTGCTGTCGCTGAACCCCGAGTTGCTGCGCGTGGCGGTTCGCGTGCCCGATCGGATCGCCCTGCAGCGAAACGGCGCCACGCTCACCCTAGGTCTCCAAATGCCTGGGAAAGCGCGCATTGAGCGCGCATTCCCACTGTTGGAGGCGGGTTCGGAAAGCGACAGCGAGGTCTTACGCGATGCCGAACGCTTCAGTTATACATTGAAGGCCTATCGGGTTCGCCCCGAAGACGTTGCAGCAGTCCAACAGTTTTTGGCGGAAGCGAGGCAGGCAAAGGCGCGATGGGGTAAACAAGCGCAGGGACAGATCTCAATTTCTCCGAATGTATGCCATCGGTCGACCGTCCCCCCACGACCGATCCTCGTATCCAGTTGGCTGAAGATCACCCCTGAAGCAGGTTACGTCGCAATCAGCGAAGACGCAGACCTCTATGACCTACTGAGTGAAAAGACGATCGACGCGTTACTGCCGCCTTGCGATTGATGGCTTCCGAGCCACCGAACAGTTCCCAGCTCCAATCCGATTGCCGGGCACCGCGGCCTCACCAACGAATCGGCCATGATGCAAAGCAGGCCAGGGAGGATCAACTCTCAACTGTTACCAACCCCAACACCAGATCCATCACATTCGTCCCGGTCGGCCCGGTATTGACCAGATCCCCGCTGGCCTCCAGAAACCTCCCGGAGTCGGCCGCCGCCAGACACAAGTGCGGGTCCAGGCCGGAAAGCTTGCCCCGGCCGATGCTGCCGCCGTCCACCACCGCGCCGGCATCGCAGCCGGGTCCGTCCGTGCCATCGGTGCCGGCGCTGAGCAGGCAAAGGCCAGAGAGCCCTTCCAGAACCTGGGCGGCCGCCAGGGCCAGATGCTGATTTCTGCCGCCGGCACCGGGGTTGGGTGGCAGCACCACCGTGGTCTCACCGCCCCAGACATGCAATCCCTGACCACCGTCACGCAGTTGTGCGGCGAGCGCCGCCCCCACTTCGGCGGCATCGCCTTGCAGAAATTCAGCGTGCTCGCACACCTGGAGCCCCAACGCCCTGCCCCGTTCGGCAGCGGCCCTGCGGGCATCATCCAGACAGGCAATCACGCTGAGAGGAATCTTGTCGGTGGGAGCCGGCGGCAAAACGAGGAGTGTCGAGAGGCGCTCCCGGATAGGCTCCGGCAGGCTCTCTATGTCCAAGGGCTCAGCGGCCTGTGGATCGGCCACCAGTAACCCGGAACCGATCACCGCCGGATCGTCGCCCGGTACGTCGGAAATGAACAACCCCTTCGCTGGACGGCCCTTGAGATAAGCCAGCAGCTTGCCGCCCTTGAGCAGCGACACACGCTTGCGAATACGGTTCATGGCGACGATGTCCAGACCCGCCGCCAACAGGGATCGGTTGAGTTCGCGCAGCGCCTCCAGATCCCAGCCCTCGGGCAGCGCCTCCACGAGCGCCGACGCCCCACCGGAGATCAGAAACAGGAGATCAACGTCGGCTGGCGAGGCGTCGATGAAGTCCAACAGGGCGCGACCGGCGGCCAGACTGCCTTCGTCCGGTACCGGATGGCCGGCGATGATCACCTCGACGTCGGGCATATCTGTCCAAAAATGATCGGCGTGTCCGGGCTTGGTGATCAGCAGGAGTTTTTGCATCCTGTTCCCCAGCGTCTGCCACGCCCCCTCGGCCATGCTGGATGCGGCCTTGCCGATGGCCACCACCCGCACCGGCCCCGCAGCCGGGTGCTGGCGCAGATGACCCGCCACCCGGAGTCGGCCATTGACGCCGGCGAGAGCGGCCTGAAGGATTTCGACCAGGGTCTTGCGGCAATCGTCCATCGTATGCTCTCCGGTTGCGGCAACGGGATTTGGACGGTACATTAGCATTTTCTCAAATACGTTGCCCCAGTGGGCCTACGAATCGAGGATTTGCCTTGGAATTCTTGCAGTTCCGGCGCCGCTACAGTGCGCAGGTTTTGATTCGCCTGGTGATCTTCAGCCTGGCCCTGGTCGCCATCGTTTTCTGGAAGTGGGATTTCTTCCGGGACATCTACCTTCGCAACCAGCTTACCAGTGCTGGCCTGCTGATCAACAGTGCCATTGTGCTGCTGTTTCTGCTGGGCATGTTGAAGATCATCGGCACCTTGCTGATCTACGCCAGGGAGGAACGCGCCCTCAGCCGCTTTATCGAGAACCTGCAACTGGAACGCAACAATCTGCTGACGGCGGTTTCGAAACGCAGCATCATTGCCCGCCGGGTCGGATTCATGCGCAGCCTCTACGAGCGCCGGGCGCCGGTCAGCCATAGCGCCATGGCCGCCACCCTGGTTGCCGCCGAGAGCACCCGCACCAGTCTGCCGAAGTTCATCAACAACGTCCTGATCCTTACCGGCGTGTTCGGCACCATCGTGTCCCTGTCCATCGCCCTGCTGGGCGCCTCCAATTTATTGGAATCGACGGTGGACCCGCGGGGCATGGGGCTGGTGATCCATGGCATGTCCACAGCCCTGTCGACCACCATCACGGCCATCATCTGTTATCTGTTCTTCGGCTATTTCTATCTCAAGCTGACCGACACCCAGACCAACCTCCTCAGTGCGGTGGAACAGGTCACGGCCAACAATCTGGTGCCCCTGTACAACGTCGAGCCAGAAAACGTGCTGTACGAGTTTTCCGGTTTGATCCGCTCCCTGCACGGCCTGGTCAACCAGATGAGCGAATCCCAGCAGAGCTTCGACCAGGCACAGAAACAACTGGCCTCCGTGGTCGGCGCCCACGGCCACCAGATCGAAGAGCTCAGCGAGGGAATGCGCGATATCCGTAGCCTGCTGCGCGAAGGCTTCCGACTGGGAGAGCGCTGATGGATTCCGGCGGCTTCATCGACCTGCGCATGGACCGCGCCAACGAGGGCGTGGAAGACAGCTTCTGGCCTTCGTTCGCTGACATCCTCAGCGTGATCGTCATGATCTTCATGCTGGCCATGGTGATTCTGCTGTTGCGCAACCTGGAGCTGGTGGAACAGTTGCGCGCCACCATGGCGGCGGAGCGTGAAGCGGCGGCCATGGCACAGAACACCTCCCGCCAAAAGGACGAGATAGCAACCGCCCTGTCCGAAACGGAGACCGAACTCTCCATGCTGCGCCTGCAATTGATGCGCATGGACGAAATCAAGGACGATCTTCAGCAACGTCTGGCCGAACGCGACCGTCTGCTGTCACTGGCGGAAGACGAACGGCAGCGCCTGGAGAGCGGCAATGCCGCCCTCAGCGACCGTGTCGTGAACCTGGAGCGCGATGCGGACAGCCTCAACCGCGAACTGCGTTCGCGCATTGCAGCGACGACGGCACTTACGGAGAACAACCAACGCCTGCAACAGGATTTTCGTGACGCCAGCCTGTCCCGTGACGAAGCCGAAAAGGCCCTGAGGGAACTGCGCCTGCTACACGCCCGGATCAGTCGTGAACTCAGCCAGAGCAAGGAACTGACGACACTCGCGCAGCAGGACCTGGACCGGGAGAAAGGCCGCTACTCCGAGCTAAAGGTGAAGTACGACAAACTCGTGCGTCCGGCCCGCACCAGCCGCGGCAAGTACGTGGCGGACGTGGTATTTTCCAAGGTCGACGGCAAGGAGCGCATCGAATTGCGCCGCCCTGGAGACGACACGCCGCACGTCCTGAGCGCCAGCGAGATGGACCGGGAACTCGACGCGCTGAAGAACAAGTACGGCAAGGAACTTTACGTGAAGGTGATCATCCCCAAGGACAGCGGCCTTTCCTACAATGAGGCTTGGTCCTTCACCACGCGCGTGCTGACCCAGTACGACTACTACTATCAAGAAAACGCCGAGAACAATCCAACCGACGCACCATGAGCACCAGCATCGTCCAACTCAACGACTCCACCCTGGCGGCCGTTCGCCGTGAGGCAGACAAGCTGTATCTGGAGCTGTCGCCAGCCTTTGTGGTCAAATCCATTCCGGATTCCGAAGACACGCTCTGGCGACAGAACGGCCGCATTGTACTCACCGATCCAGAGGTGGACGGCGAACTCCCCGCCACGCCGGCAACGATCACCACCAGCCGCATCCGCCTCAATCAGTACGCCTATGTGGATATGCTGCCGATTCCCAGCGAGAGCCCCGGTTTCATCGAAGTGAAGCTCAGCACCGAAAACGGTGGACCGGTCACCATCCAGGCCGAATTCCTGCTGTTGGAACTGGATGACGTGGCGAAATACATCCGCCACCTCTGAGAATTCACTTTGCGCGCAGGGCTGCCAACACACCATCCCAGAAGCTGATCCTGGCGGCCACGGCGACGTTGGCCGCCTCGATGGCATCGGCGACCCTCTCCGCATCACCCTCGCAAAGGCCGTTCAACAGTCGCAGGGACAGCGGGGCGTGAAAGTCCTCGTCCAGGTGGATATGGCGTTTCAGGTAAAAATGGAAGATCGGTGCCTCGGCCTCGGAAACGCCGATCCGCTCAAGAATCCCCCGAAACATGCACGGGATGATGTGTTCCCGTCCCAGCGCCAGCGCCGCCGCCACGCGCCAGGGCCGGCCGGATCGAATAAAGTCGAAGGTCTGGCGGGTGAAGTGGCGGGATCCGTCAGGCACGCCGGGCAGATCCAGACCGGCCTCTATCCCCCGCTCGGCCACGCTTAGCACGAAACGTCGCGCCACCGACGTATCGGCGCCGATCTCCTCCATGGCCTTCAGGTAGAGCTCGAAGTGACTGGAGAAGATGCCTGGCACATGGGTTTCGTCGGATTCCTCTTCCAGCACCAGCTCGTTGATGAAACGCCTGACCGCTGCATCGCCCCTGGGCACCCAGGGCTGTGTGGTGGGCGCCACCACCGATTGAAGCGTCTTGATCAAGGACATGAAATCCCACACGGAATAGATGTGGTGTTCCATGAAACAACGCAGGTCCTCCACGGTTGCCACCGCGTGATAGACGGCGTGGTTTTCCAGACGGGTTTTGTAACTGGCGACGATGTCGCCGGACAACTCGGTCACTGAACGCCCCTCATTCTCTCAATCTGAATATTCTGACAATCTTATTGATCTGAACATCCAGACGGCAAGCGGAAATCCACGCTAGACTCAAGGTCAACTGCCATTCGAACCACGTGCCGCCGTCATGAGCAGTCCCGTACGCCATCTTTTTCCAGCCCCCGAAGAACCCCGTCTGCTGTCGAATCTGAGCTGCGGGGTTTCCGGCCTGCTGTTCGACCTGGATTTCCGCGAGGACCTGCGGCCCTATTACGAGAACCACCCACGGTTGGCGCAGATTCGTGACTACCCGCCGCTGCTGGTCTACGCCGATCCCCGCCATTGCACCCACGACCGCCTGGAAGCGCGGGTATTGCAGAGTCTCGATGACTACCCGCAACTCGCCCGCAGCCCGTGGGACCGGCTCCAACGGCTGCGCGGCGAGCTGGTCGGCACGGGTTTCCGCCACGACGCCTCCGGCCGCGAGGAGCGCCACCGGCTGACCCTGTTCTCCAGCGCCAACCCCACCGAACCCCTGGGCCTGCTGTGGCTGGGGCGGCGTCTGACGGACCAGCCGGAAAACGGCGAAATCCATCTCGCCTTCGAGCTGGGCCTTACTTACGTGCTGCCGCAATACCGCGGGCTGGGCTACGGCACCGCTTTGGCACTGGCGGCAGGCATCTGCTGCGGCTGGGAGATTCGCCACCAGGCGCAGCGTTTCGCCGCCGCTTCCCGCGAGGTCGTACCCAGCCTGAACGTGCCGGATTACTACTGCACCGCGCTGGCAGCCACGCTGCACCAGCGCATCGTCGACAAGATTCGCGAGGACCTGGCGGTACTGGCCGCCAAGGGCGCCCGCATCCGCTCGCTGGCATGAGTCCCTTCGGCCTGGAAGCGCCGCAACTGTCGACCGCCCACCGGCCCAACAGCGCCGGCTATCTCGGCTATCTGGACAGCAGCCAACAACAGGCCCTGGACCGCCACGTCAACCGTGAGGCGATCGAGTGGCAGCCCATGGTGTTGCTCTACAATCAACCGGCGCACTGCGACAACGCCGGGCTGTACCAGGGTTTCATGCGTATGGAGCGGGATTTCCGCGACAGGCGTGGAGAATACGAGGCCGACTGGCCCGGCGGCCTGCTTCGCGACGGCAGTGACGCTCAGGCGCCGTTTCGCACCCGCCGCGCCCCGCAACGCTACCGGCATGCCCCTTCGCGCAAGCTCATCGTCGATCAACGTTATAGCCTGGAAGACCTGCTCGACGAACCCGGCTATGCCCGCACCCTGGACGGTAGCGAGGAAACGCAGCGGGTCGTGTTGTTCTCCGCCATCGACCCGGCCACCCCCATCGGTTTCGTCGTTCTGCACCGGCGGGTTGCACTGGAGCGCGAGCACCTCTGCGTGGACCTGTTCCCCAATTTTTTCTACGTCGCACCCCCCTACCGGGGCCTGGGTTACGGCATCTGTCTGGTGTCCGCCACGCTGGAGATTTGGGAAACCGAACTGCAACACCAGGCCGCCCGTTTTCGAGGTCGCGCGGCGCTGCGGGCCGGTATCGACGCCGGCGCCCTGCAGAACCCGCCAGGGCTTCGCCTGCTCGCCCTGTTGCGTAAACACACCTTGGCAACCCTGGAGAATTGCGCATCGTACTGGGGATGCGAGGTCGGATTGCTACGGGTGGACAAGGATTGAGCGCTCCCATGCCGTCAGTTCGATTCTGCAAATAATATCCTACATATTCAATGAGATAATCTGCTTTTCCGTTTAGTCCCTGTGCCACTCGTTATATTTTCAACTCACCTGTACCGGGCGCCACCGTGGTGACCGCCACCAATACGCCCATCGAATCCCGGAAGTCTGCCATCCCCAAGCGTGGCTGACCGGTGACGATCAAGACATTCCTAGCCAAGCGCGGCGTTCGGACACCGTCAACCGCGAAGTGTCACCGAACAATGACCGGGAGAGTTCGGTCAGTCAGTAATCGTTAAGGCATTTTTTCCAGGTCCGCGATTAGGAATCCGCCGTTAGGAAGGATGCTTACCCAACCCCTCTCTGCAATGGTAAGAAAGCAGTCAGCACGCTCAATAACGCAGTAATTCCATTACGACAAATTGACCAGATAGCCAAGGAGAGGTATTGTAGCGACCAGACAACTTTGTTGTAACGACGTTTTTGCAAATATGCGCCTCGACGAACTGGCTGAAATACAGATGGGCTACCCCTTCCGGTCGCGCCTGGAACATGATCCGAACGGTGACGTCGCGGTGATTCAGATGAAGGACATCGACGACGCCAACCTGCTCAGCGTCGCCGAGGCGACCCGAGTGACCCTGCCCAAGGGCAAGTCCCGCCACCTCCTGCGCCCGGGCGATCTCCTGTTTCGTTCCCGCGGCCGTAACAACCGTGCGGCCCAGGTGCCGGAAGGTGTCACCACAGCCGTACTCGCGGCACCGATGTTGTTAATCCGGCCACGCGGCGTCCTTCCCGCCTACCTGTTCTGGTTCCTCAATGCCCCGACCACCCAGGCCCAATTGGCGGGGCTGGCCGAGGGCACCTCGGTACAAATGATCAGTGCCGAGGCTCTGAAAGCACTGGCTGTGCCTGTGCCATCGCCAGCCACCCAACGCCGAATCGCCGCGGCCGCCGTCCTGGCTGAGCAGGAACAATCACTGCTAACTCACATCGCCAACCTACGCCATCAGGCCACTCAGCACCTATTGATGAAATCAGCCCACGAGACCCAGTGATGACCGACCAGCTCACCCAACAAGACGTCAACAACACCGCCTGGGCCGCCTGCGACACGTTCCGCGGCGTCATCGATCCGGCGCAGTACAAGGACTACATCCTGGTGATGCTGTTCCTGAAGTACATCAGCGATCTGTGGGCCGACCACTACGCGGAGTACAGGAAGGAATACGGTGACAACGAGGAGCGCATCCGCCGCAAGCTCGAACGCGAGCGCTTCATCCTGCCCTACATCGAGTTCAGGGACGAAAAGACCGGCGAGGTCACCGAACGCTTCCTGGCCGACTTCCATGCCCTGTACGAGCGGCGCAAGGCGCCCAACCTTGGCGAGTTGATCAATATCGTGCTCGATCACATCGAGGAGGCCAACAAGGCCAAGCTCGAAGGCGTGTTCCGCAACATCGATTTCAACTCCGAAGCGAATCTCGGCAAGACCAAAGACCGCATTCGCCGCCTGGAAAACCTGCTCGGTGATTTCGCTAGGCTCGATCTGCGCCCGTCGCGTGTGTCCGAGGACGTCATCGGCAACACCTACATCTACCTGATCGAGCGCTTTGCCTCCGATGCCGGCAAGAAGGCCGGCGAGTTCTACACGCCCAAGCAGGTGTCGAAGCTGCTGGCGCAGCTGGCGGCGCCCAGCCCTGGTGACCGCATCTGCGACCCTACCTGCGGTTCCGGCGGCCTGCTGATCGAGGCCGCTGCCGTGGTCGAGGCGCAAGGCAGTCCCGGAAATCCGAACAAAGATTTCGCCCTGTTCGGCCAGGAGGTCAACGGCAGCACCTGGGCGCTGGCCCGCATGAACGTGTTCCTGCATGGCAAGGATGCTGCCCGGATCGAATGGGGCGACACACTCAACAGCCCGGCGCTGGTCGAGGCCGACCGTCTGATGCGCTTCAACGTGGTGGTGGCAAACCCGCCCTTCAGCCTCGACAAGTGGGGCGCGAACGAGGCCCAGGCCGACCGCTACAACCGCTTCTGGCGCGGCGTTCCGCCCAAGTCCAAGGGCGACTACGCGTTTATCACCCACATGATCGAAACCACCCTTCCGCAGGAAGGCCGTGTCGCCGTAGTGGTGCCGCATGGGGTGCTGTTCCGGGGCGGCGCCGAGGGCCGCATCCGCCGCGCCCTGATCGAGGAGAACCTGCTCGACACCGTGATCGGACTGCCGGGCAACCTGTTCCCCACCACCTCGATTCCCGTCGCGATCCTGGTGTTCGATCGCGCCCGCGAGAAAGGCGGCGCGCGTGAGGGCGTCCAGGACGTACTCTTCATCGACGCCAGCCGCGACTACCAGTCGGGCAAGAACCAGAACGCCCTGCTCGAAGAGCACATGGCTCGCATCCTGGAGACCTTTCATGCCCGGCGACCGGTGGACAAGTACGCCCATGTGGCGAGCCTCCAGGAGATCGCCGACAACGACTTCAACCTCAACATCCCGCGCTACGTCGACACCTTCGAGGAAGAAGAGGAAATCGATGTCGCCGCCGTCGAGCGGGAGATCGAGCGCCTGGAGGCTGAACTGGTCGAGGTGCGCGCGCGTATGAAGCAGTACCTGAAGGAGCTGGGTGTATGAGCGAAAAAGACGACCCGCCCACGCAGATGTCTGGGAATTCCGAACCACCGGAACAGACCCCGTTCCTGCTCTACGGCAGCGACGATGACAAAGTGCACGTCCGGGTCCTGCTGCGCGACGAGACCATCTGGCTCAGCCTGTCGCAGATGGCCGAGTTGTTCGACGTGGGCGTACCGGCAATCTCCAAGCATCTGAAAAATATCCACGAAACCGGCGAGTTGGAACGCGAGGCAACCGTTTCCAAAATGGAAACGGTTCAGTCCGAGGGTGATCGCCAGGTGCGCCGCCGCCTGGACTACTACAACCTGGACGCCATCATCGCCGTCGGCTATCGCGTCAACTCCCGCCGCGCCACTCGATTCCGCATCTGGGCCACCAGTGTGCTCAAGGAGTTCATCGTCAAGGGCTTTACCCTGGATGACGAGCGCCTCAAGCAGGGCCGCCAAGCGTTCGGCCAGGACTATTTCCGTGAGTTGCTGGAGCGGGTGCGCTCCATCCGCGCCAGCGAGCGGCGCATCTGGCAGCAGATCACCGACATCTTCGCCGAGTGCAGCATCGACTACGACTCGGGGTCGGAGATCACCCAGGGCTTCTTCGCCACTGTCCAGAACAAGTTCCACTACGCCATCACAGGTCAGACCGCTGCCGAGATCATCCACGCCAAAGCCGACCGCAACGCGCCGCACATGGGCCTGCTCACCTGGAAGCACGCACCCGAGGGCCGGGTGCTGGCCTCCGACGTCACCGTGGCCAAGAACTATCTGGCGGAGGCCGACATCAAGCGCCTGGAGCGTACCGTCTCCGGCTTCTTCGACTACATCGAAAACATCATCGAGAACCGTCAACTGCTGAAGATGGAGGACATGGCGACATCTGTGGACCGCTTCCTGGCATTCAACGAATACCGCGTCCTCGGCGACAAAGGCCGTATCAGCAAGAAGCAGGCGGACAGCCGAGCCCTGACAGAGTATGCCGAGTTCAACAAGACGCAGAAGATCGAATCGGATTTCGACCGCTTCGTGAAGACGAGCAAGGCCTTGAAGAAACCTCCCAAGCCCTCGGGCGGGAAGGGGCGGGGGAAGAAGAAATGACGCAGGCGCCAGTACACCCGGCCAACTGGAAGAAGGTTCACGTCGTAGATGTCTGTGAGACCGTCAGCGTAGGGATCGTCATCCAGCCGTCGCAATACTACGTCGATGCTGGCGAAGGCATCAGAGCCTTCCGGTCTGCGAATGTCGGTGAAAATCGTATTGTTGATCGTGATTGGGTCTATCTGTCACCGGAAGGCCACCGCGCAAATTCAAAGTCTTCGTTGCAAGCGGGAGACGTTCTTGTAGTTCGCTCTGGGGCGCCAGGCACTGCTTGCGTCGTTACCGAACAATATGCTGGAACAAACTGCATCGACGTCGTATTCGCGCGGCCTCGGCAGGATCAGGTCCTTTCCGAGTATCTCGCCGAGTTTACGAATTCACCTGTCGGTAGACGACATGTACTTGGCATGCAGGGCGGCCTGGCGCTGAAGCATTTCAATGTCGGCGCTTACAAGAAGCTGGCGCTGCTTCTTCCAGCAGTTACCGAGCAGAAGAGAATCGTCGACGTTTTGGCTGCGTGGGACACCGCCATCCAGAAAACCGAGCAACTGATCGCGGCGAAGGAGCGGCACTTCGCAGCAACCTCTCACCTGTTACTCACCTCACGAAAGCGGTTGAATAGCTTTTCGGGGCGATGGGGATTCCGACGCGCAGACGAGATCTTCGCGAACACCTCTCGCAAAGGGCATATCAATGAACCCCTGCTCTCGGTGACACAAGAGCGAGGGGTCATTCCGCGAGACATGCTGGATGGCCGAGTCACCATGCCATCAGGCGAAACGGGTGCCTTCAAGCTCGTCGAGCCGGGCAATTTCGTCATCAGCTTGCGTTCGTTCCAGGGTGGCCTGGAGCACTCGAACTATTGTGGGCTGGTCAGCCCCGCCTACACGGTCTTGAAAGAAATGGTCGAGATCGACGAACGGTTCTTCCGCCATTACTTCAAATCTGCTGACTTCATCAAACGCCTTTCTGTCGCTGTCATCGGAATCCGGGACGGCAAGCAGATCAGCTTTCAGGACTTTTGCTCGATCAAGCTGCCATTCCCGGCGGTTGATGAGCAGAAGGCCATCGCTGCTTTTCTGGACGATGCTGAGGGCGAGATCACTTTGCTCAGTAAATATACAGTGGCACTGAAGACCCAGAAGCGCGGCCTGATGCAGAAGCTGCT
>JAGRGI010000184.1 GCA_020445565.1 Chromatiales bacterium | reverse complement strand
CAGTGGCGCAGGTAGAGCAGATCGGCCTCTTCCACCACACCGATCGACCAGGCACCACGGGTGCGGGCATGACGTATCGCCGCATCCACCTCGGCACCCGATGGAGTACGTTGGATCTGGAAGTTTTGGCCCGGATAGATCAGATCGGCATCGCGAATCTGGGATTTGTTCTGTTTGTAGATCAGTGGCCACTGATAGGGGTTGCCATAGATTTCGTCCTTGCCGGAGATGCGCCACAGGCTGTCTCCCCTTTCCACCACATAGCTGATGTTGGAAGCGGCGATTTCCGCCCACAGCTCACTGGCCAGTGAATAGGCACGATCACCCTGATAGTTGCGATAGGCGTTGTGAGCGGCTGCGAGACGATCCCTTTGATCGGCGGTCATGCTCCCTTTGTATGCCTCCAGCTTGCCCATGATGTGCTTGGCGCGCTCCAGCATGGCCTGGTTGTAGCCCATTTCGCCCTGCTGCCGCGCCTGCTGGGCAAGTTCGATCGCCTTGGCATAGTCACCCGCCTTGGCGGCGGCCTCTGCCTTGGCCAGAACCGCGCCGGAATCACGCCAGACACCGTCCACCGAAGCTGCCTTCTTCAACGCCGCCTTGGCAGCAAGGATGGCCTGCTCCGCGTCGGCGGCTGAAGGGCCGCTGGGCGCCTGCTGCTCGATAGCCGGTTCAGGTTCGGGAACCGGAGCAGGAGCCTCGGGCTTTTTTTGCTGTGTTGCGCACCCTGCGGCAAGCACCAGGGCGGCAATCGTGCTGCCAATCAATCGAAAATAGCTGAGAAAATTCATCTGTATGCCAGCTCCCAGTGATCTTTGAACTTCAGATTCATGCGCGCAATCATACCGCGAAACTGCGGTCAACGGGTACCTTAAAGGCCCTGCCTTTGATACAGTTTAGTCTAGTTTTTGCCTGTTTTTGCTGAGATTTTCTCGCCCGAGCAATAGCCGACGGGCATTCATCCCGACACCAGACCAGCTTCGAGATGCGCCGATGAGTATCGTCATCTATCACAACCCGCGCTGTTCCAAATCGCGCCAAACCCTGGAACTGCTGCGCGAGCAGGGTATTGAACCCGAGCAGAAGACCTATCTGACCGATCCGCCAAGCAGGGACGAACTGGTTCATGTGCTCGATCTACTGGGCATGCAGCCGAGAGATCTGATGCGCAAGGGACAAAAGGAATATAAGGCGTCCGGTCTGGACAATCCGGAGTTGAGCCGCGATCAGCTGATCGATGCCATGCTCGCCCAGCCGGTACTGATTGAACGCCCCATTGTCATCAACGGCGATCGAGCCGCCCTTGGCCGGCCGCCGGAACAGGTATTGGAGATTCTGTGAGTACTACCACCGTTCTGGTGCTGTTCTACAGCCGTCACGGCGCCACCGCCGAGATGGCGCGCCGCATTGCCCGAGGGATCGAGGAGGTCGACGGTGTAGAGGCCATCCTGAGAACCGTGCCTGCCGTTTCGCCGGAATGTGCTGCGGTGGCAGATCCCATTCCTGCAGCGGGGCCGCCCTACGCGACATTGAACGATCTGCGGCATTGCGACGGTCTGGCCCTGGGCAGCCCGACCCGATTTGGGAACATGGCCTCGGCCATGAAGCACTTCCTGGACGGCAGCAGCGAGTTGTGGTTATCCGGCGCCCTGGCCGGTAAACCCGCGTCGGTATTCACCTCCACCAGCAGCCTCCACGGTGGTCAGGAAAGCACGCTGCTCTCCATGATGTTGCCGCTGCTGCATCACGGGATGTTGATTGCCGGCCTGCCGTACAGCGAAACAGCCCTGTTGCACACCGAAACCGGCGGTACGCCCTACGGCCCCAGCCACTTGGCCGGCAACGACAGCAAACGCCCCCTGAGCGAACATGAGAAGCAGCTCTGTCGCGCCATGGGGCTACGTCTGGCCCAGCTTGCGCGTCGGCTGAAAACCGGGAGCGCGCCATCGTGAAGTTCAGCCTTTGGGCCAGGGCCGCAACCCTGGCCGGCTATTTCGGCCTACTGGTGCTGCTGCTTGCCTGGCATGCATGGCTGGCCCCATCGGCCCTGTTTCCGCGCGCATTGATGTTGCTGGTGTTCGTTGTGCCGCTCCTGCTTCCACTGCGAGGCCTGCTGCACGGGCGCCGCTACACCCATCAGTGGGCACCTTTCCTGGCCTTGCCGTACCTGATCGTCGGTATTACCGAAGCGTTCGCCAATCCCCAGGAGCGCGCCCTGGCCCTGCTGGAGATTTTGTTCTCGACCTTGCTGCTGGTGGGGGCATCCGTGTATGCCCGCTACGGCGCCGAACAAGCGGCAAACGAAACGTGACCCGCCAACTGGCCTTGCGCTTCCCTCTGCTGTCAACGGCCAATTTCGCGGACTTTCACGCCGGTCCGAACCAACAGACCGTAGATCTGCTGCGCGCCGCCGCGCGGGGCGACGGGCCAGAGCTCGTCTGGGTTTGGGGTGCTTCCGGCAGCGGTCGCAGTCACTTGCTGCAATCGGCCTGTCGCGAATGCGATACCGGTGGAGGTTGGGCCATTTACCTTCCGCTGGCCGAGCTGGCGGGCGGGCAAAACATGGCGGCCCTGGATGACCTGGAGCAGGCAGACCTGATCTGCCTGGATGATGTAGACCGAATCGCCGGCTCGCCGCTCTGGGAAGAGGCCCTGTTCCATTTTCACAATCGCGCACTGGCAGCAAACAAACGCTTGGTTTACGCCGCCGAATCCCCCCCCACCAGCATTCGGATCGCCTTGCCGGATCTGCGCACCCGCTGTACTGCAGCCTTGGTCTGCGGCCTCAAGAACCTGAACGATGACGACCGTTTGGCCGCATTGCAACAGCGGGCCAAACGCCATAACTATGAACTCAGCGATGAGAATGCCTCTTTGCTTCTGCGGCGCTTGCCGCGAGACCTGGGCATGCTGTTCGACGCCCTGGCGACCCTGGACGAAGCCTCCCTCGCCCAGCGACGTCGCATCAACCCGCGCCTGGTGCGTGAAGTCATCGACGAAATCACCCTCAACCGGACAAAAAAAGACCCGTCCTGAGACGGGTCGAAGCGGCTGAGTGTCAAACAGGCAGGCCGGCGAGGAACCTGATTTTCAGGGTTCGCCGGCCGAAAATTCATCGGGCGTATGCCTCTCAGGGCTTGATGTATACGAAACCCTCGGCCTGCAACTTCGCCAGTTCGGCAACCCCACTGGGTACGATATCCGCCTTGCTGACGTCAAACAGATCAGACTCGTAGTCGATCTTTTTACCCACCAGAGTGTTGTTGCATACCTTGAAGCCGACATGTTGCGCTTTCAGGTTGATAACCTTGGATTGAAAATCAGGATCATCGTTCGCGCGCTTCAACAGAGAAACGCCAGCGCCATGCATAACGACACGAAGGTCGAGATTCTCGGCACCCACGGCGTTAATGTGGTTCTGAATGTTACGCATGGCGGCAGCCTGCTGTTTCGGATCGTCGTAGTTGACGTGGTAAACGACTTTCTGTTTGCCGTAATACTCACCGGCCACAGCCAGCAATGGACTTCCCAGCAGGAAAGCGGCTGCCACAAAAAAAGCAACGTACTTCTTCATCACGTGCACTCCCCCAAGCACTATGCTTGGTTTCAATTTTTCTGCATCAAGCCCGAATATCGCCAAATGACGGCGGGATACTGCCCGGTCGCTTCAAGCCAGCAATTCTTAGCCTTGTATGTAAGCCCAGCCCTCCGCCTGCCTTTTGACGACGTGAGCCACGCCAGATTCGGTGCGTATTGCCTCCGGGATCAGTGTGACCTCAACCCCTTGTTCAACCTGAATGCGGTTGATGGTGTTCTGGCAGGCCACGAAGGTCAGATTCGGAAAACGTGCCGCCAAATCGGCGATGTGACGCTTGTGCTTTGAAAGGTGGGACCGCAGCAGGTTGAGCCCTTCGTTATGAGCCACAACCTCGATCCGCAACGCCCTTCCCTCCTTCTGGAACTGCACCAGCATGCCCTCGATCTCGTCGAGCAACTCCTCGGCCCGCACATCGTCAGGGCTGGTTATGTGAAACACGATGCGCGTCTCATCGCTGTGTTCCTGCTGCAACGGCGCCTGACCACGGCCGCTGGGGTCCAACACCACGAAACGATCGCCAGCACCGACCGGCACCTCACGCAGCTGCCAGCCCAGGATCGCACCGACCACGAACAGCAGCACGGCCGCCGCCACTGCCAGACTGCCTGCCGCCCCCCGGCGTTTGACCTGTGCAAACTCTGGCGGTGCCGGTACGTCCTGGTGCGCAATGGAGACCAGATCCTTAAGGGTCCGGATCTCGCAGGCGCGGTCGGTCAGTTCATCGTCGGCCCGCAGTCTGGCCCACATCTCGGCCTGTTCTTCGGGCGGAAAATCGCCGTCGACGAGGGCGTTGAGCATCTCCTCGGAGAGTTTGTCGTCTCGATCGCTCATTTGATCCGCCACAACGGCACCACAGCCGATTTAAGATCCTCATCCTTGAGCATCTGCTTGAGCCTCGCTCTGGCACGACAAAGACGACTCATCACCGTTCCCACCGGTATATCCAGGGCTTGAGCGACATCCGCATAGGAGAACTCCATCAAGTCCACCAAGGTCAGCACCTTGCGTTGGTCGTCGTTGAGTCGGTCCACCGCGTCGCGTACCCTGGTCACCAGGTCGCGCCGTTGCGCATCCTGCTCCGGCCCCATATCGCCGGTCAGCTCCACGTCATCTACGTCTACGGTCTCTTTGCGCCTGCGCAAGTGGTCTTTGTGCAAGTTGGCAAGTATTCGGGTAAGCCACACCTCCAATTGATCAACATTGCGAAGCTGGTCGATGCGCTGCAATCCGCGCACCATGCAATCCTGCACCAGATCATCCGCCAACTGGGCATCGCGACACCATGACCACGCAAGCCGATACAGCCTGGGCCGGTATTCTTCCATTCGCCGCTTAAGTTGGCGTTTCGCCAAACTGGAACCGAACATTTTCACCGCTCGGCCCTTGGTATTGTTTTCATTGCTAAGGGAGACGCAGCGGGTGTGGCCGTTATTCCATTACCGGTAGTTTTGCCCTTTTTGCCTATTGGACCGTTCTGCCGGGGATTGCTCCGTGTGTACGCTGGAAGAAGCCTCAACCGAGCACTTCATCCATGAAATCCAGCTCCGCCTGGTGGTAGATGGTGCGCCGATGTTGCGCCCAAAGATCGCAAATGCGCTCCCGATTGCATTGCTTGCGGTCCACCAGCACGCGGGTATTGAGTTCCCCGCGAGGCCGTTCGCTGGGGCACTTGGCAAAAACGAACTCGTTGCTGATCAGGTCCAGGAACGGCCCGCATTTGCTGGTGGGCATGATGAAGACCAGTTGCAACCCCAAGGACTCGGTGAGGTAGCCAATCACCTCGCGGGACCGGGTCTCGTCCATCTTGGAAAAGGCTTCGTCCACCAGCACCATGCGCAGGTGGTTGCCGCCCTCGGCAAACCGGAAGGCGGAGGTGATGGCGGCGGCACGAATGATATAGGCCGGGGTTTCCAGTTGCCCGCCGCTGCCAGTGCCGTATTCACTCAGGGGGATGGGCGGTTTGCCCTCCACCTCCTTGTAGATCTCGTAACGGTGATAGTTGCGGTAGTCAGCGATGCGGTCAAGTTCGCGGAAGGCACGCTGCTCGTCCTCGTCCAGCAACATGCTCATCAGTCGCTCCAGCACACTGCGGGAACGCTTGCTGAGTTTTGCCTCGAACAGATCCACATCGTCGCCGAACTGGGGGTTTTGCACTAGGTCTTCGAAGAATTTGGCGTAGTCCCGGTACTCCGGAATCCAGGCACTGTCGAAGCGAAAGGTTTCCCGGTCGCTGCCGAAGCGGTGGTGTTGCAACTCCTTGTTCAAGAGTTCAATCTGGCGCCGCCCTTCGTCGATGGACTGGTAGATGGCGTGACAAAGATGGGAGACGAAGGCGCTGTTGAAGCTGGCCTTGAGCTGCTTCAGCTTGTCGTGCTTCTCTACCAGGATATTGTTTTTGAGGACGTTGAACACCCGGTCGATGCGCTGTTGCAGTGCACAGATGGCACCGAACAGACGTTGATCGTAGCTACCGTCGAAACCCTGGTAGACAATGCCGTCGCCGGGGCGGCAGCGTTGATTGTGGCCGGCGATCGCCTCGCTCATGCGTCGTTCGCGGCTGTGCAATTGGTTCTCGATCTCGCGCCGCTGGTTCTGGGCGATGGGCGGGGAAATCTCGGCGGCCTGGCGGTCGGCCTGATCCAACAGGGCACGACTATCGAGGCCGGAACGGGAGGCAGCGATAGCTTCCAGCTCGCCCTCGCGGATCTCCACCCGTTCGCGATTCAGCTCCTGCTGATCGCTGAGCGACTTGCAGCGGCGGTCGCTCTCTTCCAGGCGACGCTGAATGTTGCCCACCGTCTGATGAAGTTCTGCCTCCTGTTTGGCCAGGGTGGCCTCTTCCTGCTTCAGCGCCAACAGCTCACGTTCCAGATCCTCGTGCTCGCCCAAGCTCATCTGAGCCAGCAAGCCTTCGAGCCGTTGCAGCTCACGGTGGGTCTTGAGCATGGTGCCCAGGGTATCGGCATAGCGCAACGCCAGCAGACCGTCGACAGCCTTGAGCAGAGACTGGGCGGCAACCAGGCGCTCGCCGACTTGGCCCCAGTCGGCCTCGATACGTTCCAGCTCGCTCTGCTTGGCCTGTAAGGCCCGCTGCCGGGCGGCGACACCGAACACCAGCTCCGAATCCGGCAGATCGCAGCGCCACAGACTGTAGTTGCCAGAAGCCATGCCGTCCTTGGTGAGCCCCCTGCGCGTACGTCGTAAGGTCTCGGCCGAATCCACTTGCAACACCGTGCCATAGCTCGCCGCCAGGTAATGACGCGCCACCGCGTGGCTGAAATCCAGCGCGTTGACGATGGAATCGGCGTGCAAATCTACCCGGCGTGCGTCCTCGGCGGCCTTCTCGCCCTGGATGATGCGCGCCCGATTGTCCCTGCCGGGCATGGCGCGAACGATGCGGATAGCCTCCGCCTCGTGCTGCGCGTCCACCAGAATGGAGAATCGCGCCCCGCCCAGATAACCCTCGATGGCTGCCTGCCAGTCCGGGTCCTTGACCTCCACATGATCGCAAAGCACACGTGGATCGGCGGACGGGCATTGGCTGCCGACCGCCTCCAGGGCCCGCTCCACATAGGCGGGATAGCTGACCCGCTCGGAAGTCAGGCGTTCGATCTCGGCAGCCTTCTGGCGTCGCTGACTGCCGGCCTGCTCCTGCTGTCGGGCGAGATCGTGCACCTGACTGGCGAGCCGGTCGCGGCGCGATGGCCCCTCCCCGGTGAACCAATGCTGGCGCCATTCGTCGTGCAGGTGTTGCAGTGCACGCGCGTCGTCCAGGGTCGCTTCCAAGGCGCTGAGATCGTTGGTCAGGTCCTTTTGCAGCAGATTGCCCAGGTCCAGCTCATCGCCCCGCCCATGGCGCAGGATCTTGCCGGCCAGGGCCTCGGTCTCCAACTCCGCCACACCCCGGGTGGCACCCAGGATTTCCACGATGGCGCGGGTGGATCGGATGTTGTCTTCCAGTTGGCGATTCTCGATCAGCAGGGTCTTGCCCTGCTCCACCAGCAGCCGCTCCTGCTCCTGGCGGGCCCGATCGAGTTCGTCCTTCTGCCGCAGTGCATCTATACCCAGCCGCTTGGCCTCCAACGCGACCAGGCGATCATGCACGCTGGTGCGGCGCTGTCCCATCTCAATGATGGCCGTCTCGGTGTTGGCCAGGGCCTCGCGCTGGCGGGTCTGCTCCTGCTTGGCGGCCAGGTAATCGCGCTGGCGCTCCAGGTATTCGTGCTGGGCCAGGGTGTAGTCGAGCAGATTCAGTTCGACCCAGGTTTCGATATAACCCTGGCTGTGCGCGCGGGCCTGTTCGAGCACCTGGATGGACTCCACCAGGGAGGCGGCGTCCCGCTCCATGGCGTAGATGGTCTTGAGCTGGGCGGAGATGGAACGGATCGCCTCGCCCAGATCCTTGCGCTCCAGGATCTCGTCGGCCACGAAACGATTGATGCTCTGCACCGGCTTATAGGCCATGAAGCGCGAGAAGGCGCGCGCCGCCGCCACCGCCTCCTGCTCGCTGACGGCATCCGGCCGACCCCGCAATGCGCCATAGAGCCGGCGCAGGTATTGTTTCTTGGTGTCGTAGCGCTCCACATTGGCACGGCCGAAACTCTGGATCAGCCGGTTGTAGAGCTGCTCGATGGGCACCAGAAAGCGATTGCCCTCGGCCTCGCCGACAAAGTCCGCCAGGCTCAGCTGCTCGGTGGGCAGAATCAGAAAACTCAACTCCTCCTGGCGGGCGACGCTCACCGGCCCGCTCTGGTCCAGCCAGGCTCGCATACAGACCACGGCGGTGAAGGGCTCGGCGGTCTCGCCACTGGTGGGATGAAACACCGCGGCCAGGTAGCCGTCACTGGGGTCCAGACGCGCATAACTGCCATCGTCGCAACCCAGCACATAGGAGGCCAGGGTTCGGACCCGCTTGCCTCCCCTGCCCCGCTGACTGGTCTCGTCCTGGCCCGGATTGAACTGGAACAGGTTCTCGTGGGCGGCGGTCATCACCGTCTGGATGGCATCCGCCGCCGTGGTCTTACCCGAACCGTTGCCGCCGGAGAACAGGTTCACCGGCCCGAGCTCAAACTCCAGGCTGGGGATATTGCCCCAGTTCACGAACACGAAGCGCTTAAGAAACATCCCCTTCCTCCTGGTCGTCATTCTCCAGGCCCGCAACACCCTGCTCCAACGCCGCCAGGGCCTCCTCGCCCACAAAGGAAGCAATCATAGGGTGGATGCGAATCCAGGTCTCGGCATTGTCCAGATCGTCTTCGGGGCGAAAGTCGATCAACCGCAGTTGGCGCAGGCGCAGAAACAAACGGCGACGCTCGGTGAGTTTATCCGGCAGGTTGCGGCCCAGCAGATTCTTGCTGGCGATGGACAATGACTCCAGGGACTCCATGGCAAAGCCCTGGGCGTCCACCTGCCCCTCGCGCAATGAACGGTCGTATTGACTGCGCAACACCAGCAGCAGCGCCACTTCTGCCTGACTGAGACGGCGCCGCAGACTGCCGCTCCAGGCACTCTCCTCGGTATCTTCCATACCCGGCGTGCGACTGCCCGGCGGATACAGGCGCAGGTATTCCAGGCGTTCGTCGTGAAAGACCCGCACCCCCATCAGATCCAGATAATCCTGCACCAGGCGCGGAATGCGCAGATAGCGGTCATAGAGCTTTTGCTCCACCTGACTCTCGCCGCGACACAGCACGCCATAGTTGAGCAGGCGCACGATCAGTTCGCGGAAGGCATCCACGTCCAGCCCGGCGTGATCCAGGCGCTCGGCCAGGCAATCACTCAACATCGGGCGTCACTTCTTGCAGCTCGATCACGAACTCGTCGCAGGATTCAAAATACGCCGTCTCCACCTGCTCCCCCGTGGGGCTTACCCGGAACCGAAACTCGCCGGAGGGGGCCGACGAGGCGGCCACCTCCACCAAATGTCCACTGAACAGCAGCTCCTTGGCGTCGCGCACCGGCAGATCGCGGCTGCTGATACTACGCCCCACGCCCAGGGCATCACGAACGTACTGGCGCAGCTCCCGATCGTTGACGCTGAAGGCCAACTCCACGGCCTGCTGGATGTACAGATCCCGCCGCGCATCACGGCTCAATTCCGCCCCCTGCTCCAGGGTCGGATTCACCGTTCGCTGCCCGCGCCCATCCAGCAAACGCAGGCTGTCCGGATCGGCGATCTCCACGGACAGAGACGCCATGGCCTCGCCGGCCGCCGCCAGACGCCGGTCCTGCTCCTCGACCGACAGCTCGCGAAGCGTTTGGCAGGCATCCAACAAGCGGCTGCCACTGCCACCGGTGTAGCTGAGCTGGCGAATGATCAGGTCCGCACGGCGAGTGTAACCGTTCAAGGCACTGCGCAAGGCCGGCAACATCACGGCCGCGGCATTGTGCATGCGGCCCTCGATACCGTCCAGAATCGCCAGATAGACCGAGCGCTCCCGTTCCTGGATCAGCTCCGGCGTCAGCTTGCGCAAATCCCGCTCCGCCCGCACCTTGAACTCCTTGGCCTTGCGCCGGGCCTTGCCGAGCAAAGCGCCGATCTCGCCGCGGTATTTCTCCACGCTGTCCGCCGACAGGCGTATCGCCAGATCCGGCATGAAGCGCTTCTCCATGAAATCGAAGAAATCGTCCCCCGCCCTCTGAGCGTATTGTTGCATCTCCACCGCCTGCACCAACTGCCGCTTACGCTCGTCCAGCTCCGCGATCACGTCGCTGAAATCACTGACGATGCGCTCTGAATGCTCGTAGGCGTCCAGCAGATCATAGACCTCGCCATTGTCCAGAAAGGCCAGCAAGGCGTTGCGGGTGTTACGGGTATTGCGATGCCGGGTCCGAAACCGCGCCCCGCCCGCCTCCACCATCGGCTGAGTGAACAAGCGACCCATGCGACTGAAGGCGTAGCTGCTGCGCATACTCGCCTCGTCCACCAGACGCTCCAGCCAACCGTGCTCCAGCAACAGGTTCAACACCCACACCGCCTGCTCCCGACCCGGACGAACCGGCGGACTGAACTCATCCTCCGTCCCCTCCGCCAACAACGGCGCCCGCGCAATCGCCTCCTGAAACACCTCGATCACCAGATCCCGATGGAAATGCCGGCTGTAATCCACAGAACCGCCGTACAAGCGCCCGTACAGCTCCCGCAGACATTCCACGATCTGCGCACGGTACTTGCCGGTCAGCGGTCGGAAGAAGTGGGTTCGGGAATCGGTGAAGAACATAAGTGCTGGTGGGGGTGGAAAAGCGGAGTATTGTGGCATTTTGCGGGAGCACGGAGACGACCTGGGAGAAGATGCAGCCATCATTTTTATTTATGCAGACATGCATACAGACGACACAGCACTAACAACGCCAGGGTTTGATCCACTTCGAGACTGGCCTATTACCGGCGTCCGCTGGTATTCTTACTAGATTAACGCTGGCGTAGCTCAGTAGGTAGA
>JAGRGI010000183.1 GCA_020445565.1 Chromatiales bacterium | reverse complement strand
CCAACTCCATCACCCTCACCCCCGGTACCCTGGTGGTGGATATTGTCGGCGATTCGCTGTTCGTCCACTGGATCGATGTACGCGCGCAGGATGCCGAGTCCGCCACCCGTGAAATCTCCGCCCGCTTCGAAAAGTACCTGGAGGTCATCTATGGCTGAGGCCATTCTTGGGCTGGCTGTACTGCTCATCGCCCTGGGTGTCGTCTTCGGCACCATCCGCCTCGCCCTGGGGGATAGCGCGACAGATCGCATCATCGCAGTGGACCTGCTGACCATCATCGCCCTGTCGCTGATCGCCCTGCTGGCCCACTACGACGGGCGGGTGATTTACCTGGACGTGGCTCTGGTCTACGGCCTATTGAGCTTCCTGGGCGTGATGGCGGTAGCTCGTTACCTTGAGAATGGCCTGGGTCGCCGAGGCGGTGAAAGCGAATGACTATCGAACTGCTGATCGCCCTCCTGCTCTGTGCCGGCATACTCACCGGTGGGGTACTTGCCGTGGTACTGCACGGCACCGTGAGCGCCATCATCGCCGCGGGACTCGCCAGCCTGTTCGCCGCGGTTCTGTATGTGTTGCTTGCGGCCCCCGACGTGGCCATGACCGAGGCATCCATCGGCAGCGGTCTGGCAACGGTCATTTTCCTCTACGCCGTGAACCGTACCCGCCGCTACGGAGACGATAGCGATGATTGAGTTGCTCGGCAGTCTGGTCGTGTTGGCCGGCGCGGTGTTCCTTTTTGCCGCCGGCCTGGGCGTGCTGCGCATGCCGGATAGTTACAACCGCATTCAGACCGGCACCAAGGCATCAACGCTGGGGACCCTGCTGGTGTTGATCGGGCTTGGCCTGTATCACCCGGCATGGGCGGGCAAGCTGTTTCTGCTGGCGTTTTTCGTGCTGATTACCAATCCGGTGTCCTCCCACGCCCTGGCACGCGCCTCGCACAGCCATCATATTGCCAAGGCCAAGGAAACCGTCTTGGACAGACTCGAAGAAGCGGAAGGATCCGAACCGGCCACCGAGCCCAAATCCTGACCCGACGGGGAGCGAAACATGGCCAAGCGATTGTTCATCTTTCTTACCCTGTTGGCCGTGGCGGCGATGTTTTTCGATTTCGCCAGCCACTTCAGGCCCGCTGACAAACTCTCCCCTTTGGCGGAGCACTATGTGGCAGAAGGCCCCCAGGAATTGGGAGCCGCCAACCTGGTTACCGCCGTGGTGGTTACCTACCGCGGACTGGACACCCTGGGCGAGGTTACCGTGCTGTTCCTGTCCGCTGCCGGCGTGGGCCTGCTGCTGGCCGGGCGGCGCAAACGCGAGGATGCCGAACCGCAAGAGGACTTGCACCCATCCAGCGAACTGGTTCAGACCGCCGTGCAGTTTCTGCTGCCCATCGCCATGCTGTTCGGCGTCTATATCTTCGTCAACGGCCACCTCACCCCCGGCGGAGGGTTCCAGGGAGGCGCGGTCATTGCCTCGGGAACCTTGCTGCTGTTCCTGGCTTTGCCCAACGCCAAACTCCATCACGGCATCATGGGCGAGTTGGAATCCTTCTCAGGATTCGGTTACGTGCTGGTGGGCCTGCTCGGCATCTTTCTGGCCGGCGGCTTTCTCGATAACCGCTTCCTTCCCCTGGGGGATTTCGGTCGGCTCCTCAGCGCCGGCGCGATGCCCCTGATTTATGTGCTCATCGGGCTGAAGGTCGGCACCGAACTGAGCGTGGTCTTGGAACGCTTCAAGGGCGAGTAACCGCAATGACGATATCCGTCGCCACCCTCGCCCTGGGTACGGGGCTGCTGTTGATGCTGATCGGGCTCTGGGGCCTGCTGGCGCAGCGCAATCTGATCCGTCTGATCCTGGGCTTCTCCCTGCTCGATACCGGCATCCATATCGTCATGGTGTCCATCGGCTACGTCACCGGCGGCACCGCGCCGATCATCGATGCGGCGGTCGATCCCGCCCAGGCGGTACATACGGTGGTGGACCCGATCCCCTCGGCGCTGGTGCTAACGGCCATCGTCATCGGCCTGGGCATCACCGCGGTCATGCTGTCCTTCGCGATTCGCATACATGATCGCAAGAAGACCCTCTCCATCGAAGACTGCACGGAGTCCAAAGGGTGAACCAGTTCTGGGATCCGATCAATCTCGTCATCGTCGCCCTTGCGGCCGGATTCCTGCTGCCCTTGGTGGCACGCATCGGCAAAGAGGTGGCCAGGTCGCTGTTCTACCTGGTGATCCTCTACCAGGCCCTGTTGCCCCTGGTCTGGCTGGGCTGGCTATCCGACGGCGCCCCCCCGGCGGAGGTGTTCACCGCCGGCATCGCCCCGCCCTTCGCCATCAACCTGCTGATGGGCCTGCATGAGGCATTCTTTGTCGCCTCGGTGAATCTGATCGGGCTGCTCGGCGGCTGGTATCTGCGCGAGCGCCTGCTGGACAGCCCCGTGGGTATGTCCCTGTTCGTGGTCCTTACCATGGGCGTGGACGGCATCGTCATGACCCGGGACCTGTTCAACCTGTTCATCTTCATCGAGATCAGCGGTATCGCCACCTATGGTCTGCTGGCCCTGGAAGACAATGGCAAGTCCCTGGCGGCGGGTTTCAAGTACATCATCGCCACCACCCTGGCGTCGTCGTTCTTCCTGGTCGGCGTCCTGGTGATGTATCACCTCACCGGCACCTTGAACCTCGACCAGATGTATGGCGCAGCGTCATCGATCAGCGGCCCGGTGGGAATCGCCGCCATGACCCTGGTTGCCGCGGGACTGGTTATCGAACTCAAGCCCTACCCCGCCAACGGCTGGGGACTGGATGTCTACGAGACATCAAACCCCGGCGTGGCGGCGATGATTTCGGTAGGGGTATCTGCTGGTGCCCTCTTTGCTCTTTACAAGGCATTACCCCTGCTGGTTCCCTTCCACACCGCGCTAGCCGCGGTCGGTGGCGCCACGTTCCTGGTTTCCAACCTTATGGGCCTGCAACAGAACCACGCCCGCCGGCTCCTGGGTTACTCGTCCATCGGCCAGATGGGGCTGGTATTATTCGCCTTGATCGCCCTGGGTCAATTGGACGGCGACCCGGAGAAAATCGCCTTCATCGTCGCCGGCCTGTTCCTCAATCATCTGCTGGCCAAGTCGGGGTTGTTCTGGCTCGCCGGCAGCGTCGGTCGGGACAAACTCAAGGACTGGGCCAATCTGCGCGACCATCCCACACTGTTGCTGACCTTCGGCTTTCTGCTGGCGGCCCTCATCGGCCTGCCACCCTTCCCCGGTTTCTGGGCGAAGTGGGAATTGCTCATGGCCTTGGCGGCGGGAGACATGCCGTTTTGGATCGCCGTAGTGTTGATCGGCTCGCTGCTGGAAGCGGTATACCTGTTCCGTTGGTTCGGTCACTGCCTGCACGGTGAGGAAGGCACGCCGGTGTTGCGCGAACCGGTCACCACCTCGCTCTATCCCGTTTACCTGTGCGTGGTGGGGCTTTTCGCGGCTGGCCACTGGGCCGCCGACCATCTCGGCCTGGACGCGACCTGGACGCTATTGCCGGTCTACATCGCACTGGCTCTGACCTTGCTCGACTGGCTGCCGGGCCGCATCAAGGCGATTGTGGTGTTGATCATTGCCAGCGTGTACGCCTGGCACATCGCACCGGGGCTGGAAGGTTTACAAGGTCTGTTCGGCCTGATGCTGCTGGGTGGCGGCATTTTGTTGACGATCGCCTCGTTCTACCGTGAGGATCACCGCGTCGGTTACTTCCCCCTGCTGGCCATGCTGTTATTGTCGATGGGCGCCCTGCTGGAGGCCGACAGCGGCTTGCAGTTCTTCGTTGCCTGGGAGTTCATCACCGTCGCCTCCTATCTGCTGGTGGCCCTGGGCAAGGATTCCAAGCCCCATACCCTTATCTATCTGATCTTCTCGTTGGGCTCGGCCTACCTGATACTCGGCGGCCTGGCTCTCGCCTACGGTAACACCGGCTCGGGAGGTCTGGCAGATCTTTCCCTGGTCACCAATCCCATGTCGGCCTGGGTATTGGGGCTGTTGGCGGCAGGTTTTCTGGTGAAAACCGGCGCACTGGGCCTGCATGTCTGGCTGCCCGGCGCCTACTCCGAGGCCCCTGACGACTTCTCCGCGCTGCTTTCCGCCGTGGTCGGCAAGGCTGCCGTGTTCGGTCTGCTGCTGGCGGCCCTCAGCCTGGGGCTGAAAGGCGGCGCCAACCATTGGGTCATGGTCGCCCTGGGCTGGCTGGGTCTGCTGACCGCCCTGTGGGGCGCCTTGATGGCCCTGTTCCAGGAAGACATGAAACGCCTGTTGGCCTACTCCAGCATGGGCCAGGTGGGCTATGTGGTCACCGCCATCGCCACCGCCGATCACCTGGGCTGGACCGCCGCGGCCTATCTGGCGGTCAACCACTTGTTGTTTAAGGGCCTTTTGTTCCTGGCCGTGGCCGGCGTGATTCTGCGTACCGGCACCCGCCTCATGTACCGGACCGGCGGCCTGATACAGAACATGCCCATCACCTTCACTGCCGCCCTGATCGGCATCTTCGCCATCTCCGGCGTTCCGCCGATGACCGGCTTTGGCGGTAAATGGCTGTTATTGAATGCGCTCATCGAGAAGGGCTGGTATTGGCAAGCGGGTTTGGCATTCTTCGCCAGCGCCGTGGCCTTCCTCTACCTGTTCCGCCTGATCCACACCATCTTCCTGGGCCAGCGCAAGCGTGAGCACAAAGACCTCAAAGAAGCCCCGTGGGCTTTGCTGATCCCACAGTTGGTCCTGATCGGTATGATCGTGGCGTTCTCGGCCTATCCCCTGTGGCTGATCCAACCCCTAGCGGATCTGATGGCCAACTTCCTGCCCCAGACCATTACCTGGGAAGGCACGGTGATGAAGACGCACCTGGGTTACTGGGACGGTTTCATGGTGATCAACATTGTCGGCGCCTTGTTCCTGCTGCCCTTCCTGCTGCTGCTGTATCTGTCGCGCTTCATGCACATCCAGAAGGTCAAGCAGTTCAATATCGTGTTTGCCGCGGAGCGTCCGGAAACCCCTGAAACCACCCATTACGCCTACGGCTTCTACCGCTTTTATGAGCGGGCCCTGGGCGATCTGGTCAAACCCAGGGCAACGGCCTTCTGGAACGGTGTGTCCGAATGGAGCCACACCCTGGGCGGTACCTTGCGTGGCCTGTACACCGGCAACGGACAGACCTACGCACTCTATGTAGTCATGTATCTGGCCGTACTTTACCTCTCGATTCGGGGGACGATCTAATGGCGGAGTGGGCAACCCGTATCGGTTATTTCACCGTTACCCTGCTGATCGTGGCGGTCTATGGCATGCTGTTGTCGGCATTCATCTACCGAACCCTGGCCAAGGTTCAGGGACGTATCGGTATCCCCTACTGGCAGCCGTTCCTGGACTTGGCCAAGAACCTGGGCAAGCGTACGGCCGTAAGCCACGGGGTAATGTTCTACTTGGGTCCGGTGCTGCGCATGACCGGTGGCATCGGCACACTGGCGTTTTTGCCGGTGATCTTCGGTAGCGCGATGTTCGCCAACTTCAATTTCGCCGGCGATCTGCTGCTGGCAATGTATTTCCTGTTCTTCGGTCAGCTCGGCATGGCCATGGGTGCCGGCGAGAGCGGCCACCCCTTCAGCGCCATCGGCGTCGCCCGCGGCCTGGGCCAGATGAGTGCCTACGAGGTCCCCTTCGCCCTGGCCATCGTTGCCATCGTCGTGCAATACGACACCCTGTC
>JAGRGI010000182.1 GCA_020445565.1 Chromatiales bacterium | reverse complement strand
CCATCTGCTTGCCGGGCATGGCATCCAGGGTGAAGCGTGCGCTGACCTCGGAGACGCGGGTGGCGCCCTTGGTGACGACCACGAAGTTGATGATCACCAGAATGATGAACACCACCAGGCCCACGGCATAGTTGCCGCCGATGACGAACTGGCCAAAGGCTTCGATCACCTTGCCGGCGGCGTCGCCGCCCTCGTGTCCTTCCAGCAGCACCACCCGTGTCGAGGCCACGTTCAGACCGAGCCGCAACAGGGTGGCCACCAGCAGAACGCTGGGAAAGACCTCGAAGTCCAGTGGACGCATCGTATAGACCACGACCAGCACGACCACCAGGGACAGGGCGATGTTGAAGGTGAACAGCATGTCCAAAGCGAAGGCCGGCAGCGGCACCACCACCATGGACAACATCACCAGCAGCAGCAGTGGCGCCCCCAGGCCCTTGACTGGCACGGCCTTGAGATTGTCGAGAATCGCGGTTGCGTTCATGGCCCCTCTTCGGCGTCGAAAATCGGTGAAAAACCGATGCTTGGGGCGCTAGAAGCAAGGGATGTTCCAATTATGGTGCCGTCTGGAAAAGCACGGTTTACCGTGGCTTCGGCTTGGCGGAAAAATAAATTTATATTTTATTTCAAATAGTTATGCATACTTCTTGCAGAAAACGCATAACTGTCTGGCTCAGCCAGGGAAAGTGCATCCAGGCTATTTCGCCGGCAGAGGGAAGGTCTAATAAGCGGTTGTTTTTCGGGTAATCCTTGCCTTGTGCGCTACTTGTGCCGGCGTTTTTCCGATAAACTCGGCGTCAATTTTTCAACACTTGATCTGGTTCCGAACTCTAGGCGGGTCTGCCGTGCAATGCCCTGTGCGAATCGCCGGCATGTCCCGCCTCTACCTGACCTTCTCAATCGACACCGGTTGCGGATCGACCTTCCAGATCTCCTCGCAGTACTCCCGAATCGCCCGGTCCGATGAGAACTTGCCGATGCGGGCCACATTCAAAATCGACATGCGCGTCCAGCCCGCGGGGTCGGCATAGGTGTCGCCGACGCGATTCTGGCATTGCACATAGGAGGGGAAGTCGGCCAGGGCGGTGAAGGGGTCGTGGTTGAGCAGATTGCCGGTAATGGGTCGAAACAGCTCTTGGTCCCCGTGAGAAAACAGGCCCGAGTCGATCAGGTCGATGGTTTCGCGCAGGCGGTCATGCTCCTGGTAGAAATCGCGCGGCCGATAGCCTTTGCGTTGCAGCTCCACCACTTCTTCCACGGTATGTCCGAAGAGGAAGAAGTTGTCATGGCCCACGGCCTCGCGAATCTCCACGTTAGCGCCATCCAGGGTGCCGATGGTCAGTGCGCCGTTCATGGCGAACTTCATGTTACCAGTGCCCGAAGCCTCCTTGCCTGCCTGGGAGATCTGTTCGGACAGGTCCGCCGCCGGGTAGATGCGATGGGCGGTCTTCACATTGAAATTCGGGACGAACACAACGTTGAGGAGTTCCCGGGTCTGGGGATCGCTGCGAACCACCTCGCTGACCCCATTGATGAGTTTGATGATGAGCTTGGCGAGAAAATATCCCGGCGCGGCCTTGCCACCGAACAGAAAGGTCCGCGGTACAAGACCGTCCGTATCACCCTGTTTGATGCGCAGGTAGAGGTGAATGATGTTAAGAATGTTCAGGTGCTGACGCTTGTATTCGTGAAAACGCTTGGCCTGGATACTGAAGAGCGACTGCGGATCCACCACTATGCCGGTACTTTCCTTTAGCCAGTTGGCCAAGTCCGTCTTAGCGGCAGACTTCACCGCCCGCCAGCGTTCGCCGAAGGCCAGATCGCCCGCCAGCGGCTCCAGCGCCTTGAGCCGGCTCATGTCGGTAACCCACTCCTCCCCGGCCACCTCGCTGAGCAGCGCGGACAACCGTGGATTGCTGAGCAGCAGAAAACGCCTTGGGGTAACACCGTTGGTCTTGTTGCAAAAGCGCTCCGGCCAAAGATCGTGAAAATCCTTTAATACCGTATTGCGCAACAAATCGGTATGCAACGCAGCGACACCATTGATGGCGTGGCTGCCGACACAGGCCAGATGGGCCATACGCACACTGCGGGTTCCATCCTCGCCGATGATGGACATGCGCGCCAAGCGCTGCTCGTCCCCCAGGAATCTCACCCGGACCTCATCGAGGAAGCGGGCGTTGATCTCGTAGATGATCTCCAAATGCCGTGGCAGCAGCTTTTCGAACAGCCAGACCGGCCAGACCTCCAGGGCCTCGGGCAGCAGGGTATGATTGGTGTAGCCAAAGGTCTTGCGGGTGACATACCAGGCGTCGTCCCAGCTCATGCCGTGCTCATCCAGAAACAGGCGCATCAACTCCGGAACGGCAATGGCGGGATGGGTATCATTGAGCTGCACGGCGAACTTACGATGGAAGGTCATCAGGTTCTTGCCGTAACGCAAATGCAGGCGCAACATGTCTTGCAGTGAGCAGGTCACGAAGAAATACTGCTGCTTCAGGCGAAGCTCTTTACCCACGGCGGGTTCGTCGTTGGGATAGAGGATCTTACTGATATTTTCCGCCTCGACCTTGGCATTGACTGCGCCGTAATAGTCGCCCCGATTGAAGGCGCGAAAGTCGAAGGATTCGCTGGCCTCGGCCTTCCATAACCGCAATAAATTCACATTGTTGACGCCATAACCGAGTATGGGCGTGTCATAGGCCATGCCGTGCACCACCAGGTCCGGCTTCCATTCCGCGTGGTACACACCCTTCTCGTCCTGGCGATGTTCGGTATGGCCGCCGAAGCGCACTGGAAACTGCAACTTCGGTCTGGGAAGCTCCCAGGGGTTGCCGTTGCGCAACCAGGCGTCGGTGATCTCCACCTGCCAACCATCTTGAATCACTTGGCGAAAGATGCCGAATTCGTAGCGTATGCCATAACCGATGGCCGGTATCTGCAAGGTGGCCAGTGAATCCATATAACAGGCCGCCAAGCGCCCCAGTCCGCCGTTGCCCAGACCCGGCTCTTCTTCGGTCTCTAGAATCGCGTCCAGATCCAGCCCCATCTCGCCCGCGGCCTGTCGGGCCTTGCCCATGATGCCTAGATTGATGAGGTTGTTGCCCAGGTGCGGACCAACCAGAAACTCGGCCGACAGGTAGCAGACTGTCCGGCTTTCATTTTCCTTATACGTCTGCGCACTTCGAATCCAGCGCTCCAGCAGGCGGTCGCGCACCGTGTAGGCGGCGGATATGTAGTGGTCGTTGAGGGTCGCCACGTCATAAAAACGGCCCTGCAAATAGTACAGATTGTCGTTGAAGGCACGCTTGAGCGCCTCGATGGACATGCCGGTACGGGTGTGTTCGCGTTGGTCGCCGGGAGTATTTTCCACGGGAAACACCTTCTATTAAGGTCGAAGCCTGGGCCTTGCGGCACGCGGGGATTGCGGTAAGGCGTTTGGCAATGATAGTTGCCCCTTTCGCAACGACCAGCAAGGCGTAGCGTTTTTCACGATTTCGATCAATTCCTCGCCGAAAGGAGATTGAACCGCCACAACCTCCGGCTATGCTTTACCCGACCCTAACATTCGTCGTCATCGTTCCATCCTCCTCAAGCGAGTCGCCTCCGTGTCCACGACCAAGGGTTTCCTTTACCAATGGCTCACCCTGTTTGTTATCTGGGTGATCGCGAATTCCTCTCTGGACCCGCAGATCCTGTCCAGCGGTGCGGTGTTGTCCCTCATCGTCACCCTGCTGTTCACGCGATTCAGCGGTGCCTACCGAGAGATCAGCATTTCGCCGCGCACGATCTACTACTACCTGCTCTATGTGGGTGTGTTTCTGGTGGAGCTGGTGAAAGCCAATCTCAATGTCGCCCGTTTGGTGTTTTCACCCAAGGTCGACATCCACCCCGGCATCGTGGAGATCAAGACCAAGCTGAAATCCCGTACCGGTCGCCTGGTGCTGGCCAACTCCATCACCCTCACCCCCGG
>JAGRGI010000181.1 GCA_020445565.1 Chromatiales bacterium | reverse complement strand
GTCGTGGCGCGATCGAACGACCACTATGGCATCCCGGACCGGCAGTTCGTGACCCACACCTCGAAAGCCAAGACGATAGACCAAACGGACCTGCAAGAGATTGCGGAAAACCACGTGCGACTAAGCCTGGAACTGCAAAAAGCCTTTGGGCTTCGCCGGGAAGAGGCGACAAGTTTCAGCCGAGCTTTGCGGATGCGAAGCCAGCAGATAACGCAAAGTAATCGGCTCAAGGCCTCCTGGACCAAGGGAGGAAAGGAACGGTCCATCCCGATACGCAATGAAGAGCAGCGAACGCTGCTCGAAAGGATAAAGCGTGAAGTAGGAAATGGCAGTCTGATCCCGGCCGATCGAAACTATGTACAACAGCTTCGTATCTACGAGCGGCAGACTGCCAATGCGGGACTCTCGCGAATGCACGGACTACGTCATGCATACGTCCAGCAGCGTTATCAGGAGCTGACCGGTTGGTTGTCATCCCGGCTGCCGGGGGACCGACTTTGAAGCAATAACGGAACTGGTATCGCGTCGCATCATCAACGAAGTGACGGGAATTTCACGGGTCGCCTACGACATATCCGGCAAGCTGCCGGCTACTATTTGAGTGGGAGTGACCGGCACTGGCAGGCATGTCTGACAACAGCAGGCATTTCGGCTGATGCTTCAAAGTATCGTAACTGAGCGATAGACTTTGTAGAAACTCTGTAGCGCAAGGACGCGGATCATGCCTCATGTGGCGGCCAGGATGGCCGGCCGGGACGTGGATGCTGGTCGTTACCAGCGTCACTGGCCCGAGCAAACCCTTCTCTATCAGATAGTTGACGAGTATTTCCCGGCTTTCGCTGCCCATTTAGAAGAGCAGGGCAGGGAACTGCCGGGCTATGTACAACGTGAATTTGAAGATTACCTGAGGTGCGGCCGTCTCGAACACGGATTCTTGCGGGTGCGCTGTGAGTCCTGCCATGCTGAGCACTTGGTCGCCTTTAGCTGCAAGCGTCGTGGTTTTTGCCCGAGCTGTGGTGCACGTCGCATGGCTGAAAGCGCAGCCTTACTGGTTGATGAAGTACTGCCCGAACAACCCATGCGCCAGTGGGTATTGAGTTTCCCGTTCCAGCTGCGTTTCCTGTTTGCCAGCCGGCCCGAGATCATGGGGCGGGTGCTGGGCATCGTTTACCGCGTCATCGCCACGCATCTGGTCAGGAAAGCAGGCTATACACACGACAGGCCCAGGACGGGTGCAGTCACCTTGATCCAGCGCTTTGGCTCGGCGCTCAATCTGAATATCCATTTCCACATGTTGTTCCTTGATGGCGTGTATGTCGATGCTAGCCATGGAGCCGCCCGGTTCCGTTGGGTGAGGGCGCCGACCAGCGCCGAACTCACCCGGCTGGCGCACACCATCGCCCGTCGGGTCGGGCGCTTTCTGGAGCGCCAGGGCCTGCTGGAACGGGATATGGAGAACAGCTACCTGGCTGGCGATGCGGTGGACGACGATCCGATGGCGCCACTGCTGGGGCATTCGATTACCTACCGCATCGCCGTCGGCCCGCAGGCGGGTCGCAAGGTGTTCACATTACAAACCCTGCCGGCAAGTGATGAGCCATTTGATGACGGAGTAGGAAAGGTAGCCGGGTTCTCCCTGCATGCCGGGGTAGTGGCCAGGGCCGATGAACGTAAGAAGCTCGAACGCCTGTGCCGCTACATCAGCCGCCCGGCGGTGTCTGATAAGAGGTTATCACTCACGCCAAACGGCAACATCCGTTACCAGCTCAAGACGCCGTATCGGGATGGCACGACCCACGTCATCTTCGAGCCGCTCGACTTCATTGCAAGACTGGCCGCCCTGGTGCCGAAGCCCAGAGTCAATCTGACCCGCTTTCACGGGGTGTTTGCGCCGAACAGCAAGCACCGCGCGTTGGTGACGCCGGCCAGGCGGGGCAAGGGCAACAAGGCCAGAGGATCGAAAGATCCGCCAAC
>JAGRGI010000022.1 GCA_020445565.1 Chromatiales bacterium | reverse complement strand
CCGGCCGCGGCACCGACATCGTGCTTGGCGGCAGTCTGGAGGCGGAGTGGCGTGACAACCCGGCGGACAAACACGATGAGATTCGTGCTGCATGGGAGCAGCGTCATAAAAAGGTTCTGGAGGCCGGTGGCCTTCACATCATCGGTACCGAACGACACGAATCGCGCCGTATTGACAACCAGTTGCGCGGTCGCTCCGGGCGCCAGGGCGATCCCGGTTCCAGCCGTTTTTATCTCTCCCTGCAAGACAACCTCATGCGCATATTCGCCTCCGAGCGGGTCGCAGGTTTGATGCAAAAGCTCGGCATGGAGCGCGGCGAGGCCATCGAACATCCCTGGGTGACCAAGGCTATCGAGAATGCGCAGCGCAAGGTGGAAGGGCGAAATTTCGACATTCGCAAGCAACTGCTCAAGTATGATGACGTGGCCAACGATCAGCGCAAGGTCATCTACGAGCAGCGCTCCGAGCTGATGTCCACGGAAGACATCTCCGATACCATCCGCAACGTCCGTACCGATATCGTCAACGGCATCATCGATGCCTACATTCCTCCGCAGAGCCTGGAAGAGCAATGGGACTTGGCGGGGCTTACCGATGCGTTGGAAAAAGAATTTGGAGTAAGCCTGGATATCGCCGCGTGGCTCGAAGCGGACGAAAGGCTGCACGAGGAACCGTTGCGGGAGAGGATCGTTGAAAATATCGAGGCCGCCCAAAAAATAAAGGAAGACCAGATCGGCGCCGATGCCATGCGTCATCTGGAAAAGGCTGTGATGCTGCAAGTGCTGGACTCTCAATGGAAGGAACACCTTGCCGCCATGGACTACCTGCGTCAGGGCATCCATCTGCGTGGTTACGCGCAAAAGAATCCGGAGCAGGAATACAAGCGCGAATCATTCGAAATGTTTTCCAGCATGCTGGAAAACATCAAACATGATGTGGTGACATTGTTGGCCCGTATTCAGGTCCGCGACCCCAGCGAAGTGGATGCGATGGACGAGCAGCAACAGCGCCAAAGCCGTTCCGAGTGGAATTTTCAGCATGCCCCGGCCGATGTGATGGGCGGGGAGCAAACTCCAGAGGAGCCGGCTGAGGCGGATCACGCGCCTTTCGTTCGTGAGGGCCGCAAGATTGGTCGCAACGAGCCCTGTCCCTGCGGTTCGGGCAAGAAGTACAAGCATTGCCACGGCAAGCTGGCCTGAACCCGACGTGAAACCCGCCGACGTCATGTCGGCATTGCAGGTGTCATCGAAAAATGGCGGTAGGATTGTCCCCCCCGGAAACCTTGTTGCCGGTCGCCGGCGTACGCATCGCCACGGCCCAGGCAGGCATCAAAAAGGCGAATCGTGACGATGTCACGCTGTTTGCCCTGGACCGCGGCAGCGTGGCCACGGCGGTCTTCACGCGCAACGCCTTCTGTGCAGCCCCCGTGATTGTTGCCAGGGAGCACCTGGCCGAGGCCCAGCCCCGTTATCTTTTGATCAACAGCGGCAATGCCAACGCCGGTACCGGCGAGGCCGGCCTTGTCACGGCCAAGGCCAGTTGCGCGGCGGTAGCTGAACTTGGCAAGGTGGATACGAGCGCGGTGCTGCCGTTTTCCACCGGCGTTATCGGCATGCCATTGCCAGTGGATCGTATCGTGGCAGTCTTGCCGGAGGCCATGGAAAACCTGGCCGAAGACCATTGGAATGCCGCCTGTCGCGCGATCATGACCACCGATACCCTGCCCAAGGGGATCAGCAAAACCCTCGAGCTGGATGCCGGAACGGTCACGATCACCGGCATTGCCAAAGGGGCTGGCATGATCCGTCCGGACATGGCCACCATGCTTGCCTTCATCGCTACCGATGCACACATCGAGCCCGGTGTTTTGCAAAGCTGTCTGCAACGGGCCGTGGACCTGAGTTTCAACCGCATATCGGTGGACGGCGACACCTCCACCAACGACTCCTGCGTGCTGGTGGCCACCGGCAAGGGCAAGGCTGAGGCGCTGAATCATGCCAAGGATCTGGCGCGTTTCCAGGATGGCCTCGAAGAAGTCTGTCTGTTCCTTGCGCAGGCCATTGTGCGCGATGGTGAGGGCGCCACCAAGTTTGTCACTATCGAGGTGAGCGGTGGCGCGACCGAGGCCGAGGCTGAACAGGTGGCTTACACGGTTGCCCATTCACCCCTGGTAAAGACGGCCTTGTTTGCCAGCGACCCGAACTGGGGACGTATTTTGGCTGCGGTGGGGCGTGCCGGTCTGCGCGATCTGCGGATCTCGGGCGTCGGTATCCGCCTGGATGAGGTCGTCATCGTGGAGTACGGACAGCCCGCCAAGGGCTATACCGAGGAGGCCGGCGCGGCAGTACTCGCTAACCCCGAGTTTACCGTTGGTATTTCCCTCGACCGGGGTGAAGCCTCTGCGACGGTGTGGACCTGCGATTTTTCCTACGATTATGTGCGCATCAACGCCGAGTATCGAAGCTGAAAGTGCCAAGCACACATCCGTGGCCGTGATCCAGGTGGCGGCGGCGGCGATTGTCGATGAGCGAGGTCGCGTGCTGCTCGGCCGTCGGCCCCGTCACGCCCATCAAGGCGGGCTATGGGAATTTCCAGGCGGTAAGATCGAGGCCGGTGAGACCCCGGCCGAGGCATTGGCGCGGGAACTGCGCGAGGAACTGGACATCATTCCTGTACGCCATCGGCCCTTGATCCGCGTCGGACATGACTACGGTGACAAGCAGGTATTGCTGCATGTGTTTCTGGTAGAGGGTTTCACGGGAAGCCCTCATGGCAGGGAAGGCCAGGAGATCGAATGGGTGGCCCGAACCGATCTGCATCGGCGTGCCTTTCCCGCCGCCAATGTACCGATACTTTCCGCCTTGCGCTTGCCGTGCCGCTACCTGATCACACCGGAACCCGGCGATGATTGGGACGTCTGGCTGGACGCGCTCGCGGGTGCTGCCCGGCGAGGTTGCCCGCTGATCCAGCTCCGTGCTCCCCAATTGAATGAGAAGAAATTTGAGGCGCTGGCGGACCAAGCCTTGCTGCGGCTCCGTAACGATAATGTTCGCCTGTTGTTGAACGCCGAGCCTGAAACCGCCAGACGATTGGGCACGGCGGGTGTCCACTTGAACGGCAGGCGGTTGGCAGACCTGGCGCGACGGCCACTGGGAGAGGATTTTCTGGTATCGGCCTCCTGTCATGGAGAGAACGATCTGCAAAAGTGCGTCGAACTGGGGTTGGATTTTGCTGTTCTGTCTCCGCTGAAACCCACCGCGAGCCACCCCGGAGCCCCGGCTCTCGGTTGGTCGGCGTTCGCCCGGTTGGTCGATGGATTGCCCCTGCCTGTGTATGCCCTGGGAGGGCTTAGCGATTCTGATCTGGACGATGCCTGGGGGGCCGGGGCTCAGGGTATCGCAGCCATCCGTGGCCTATGGAGCGACTTGGGTAGCCAATGAAAGCGGCATTCCCACTGCTACTGCTCGTCGTGATCAGCACCTTGTCGGGCTTGTACCTGGGAGGTGTTTTCACGCCGCATCCTGGGGATGGGGCGTTAACGCAATTGAACGTGTCCGCCGATTGCGTCGGCACGGGTAACGGCTGCGAGGCACGTGGCCCGCAGGGGAGGACGATCGGTTTTTCCACCGCGGCAAATGCCCATCCTATGCGGCCCTTCGATGTGAGCATCCGTCTGGCAGGCTTTAAGGAACCGCCTGCGCGAGTAGAACTGAGTTTTCGAATGTCCGATATGTATATGGGCGATAACCGCTACAGCCTGAGCCGCGCGCCTGATGGCTCGTGGAGTGGGCGTGTGATACTGCCTATCTGCACCACCCGCCGCCTGGATTGGCTGGTGGATGTTTCTCTGGGGCTGGCTGATGAGACTGTAACCGCGAGTTTCCCTCTTCGTTTGGGGCTGGGCGAGGACGCGAAGGCGCGGTAGCCAGCGCCGGGTTTTGGTTATTTTCCTGCTGAGTTACACTCCCAACAGCCCACGCCGGTGTCGGCGAAGACAAGTCCCTGCCAGGGAAACACCATGGGCTTTGGCGAGTGGGGGACAGATTACACCGATTCCGAGGCGGTTATGCGATCGTTGGTTTCTATTGTTTTTGCATCTGGCTTCGCGTTCCTTCTGTTCGGGACCGGGCAAGCAAGTGGTGCTGGTGATTGGCGCGACCTTCCGAGCGCGGAACACCTGCCGGTCTTCTGCAATCCGAAGCGTGATCCTCAAATTGCAGAGAAGTGGAACGAAAGCCGGATTCCCGGATTGGTGTGGATGAATCACTACTGCCAGTCCATGGCCCGGCTGCCTGGCTGTGAGCGAGCTTCGGGTGAGGCACGCCGGGGTTGTCTGGAGCACCAGTTGGGCGGCTTTAAATATGTGGAAGACCACGCTCCCAAGAATTACGCGTTTCGTCCTCTCGTACTGGTGGACTGGGGAAAAGTGCTGGCCAAACTCGGCAGGTACCGCGAGGCCATGTTCAAGTACGAGGAAGCCATTGTCCTGAAGCCCAATTACACGCGGGCCTACGTTGCCTTGGCCTGGGCCTATTGGAATCTGGATCAGAAGCAGTTCGCCGTCGACGCAATCAACCGGGGGCTCGGCCAAAGCCCAGATTCGGTGACGCTTAAGCGCATGCTCAAGGAATTCTCTGGCTAGCGCCTCTCCAGGGGCGAACAAAAGTCGGCGCTATCCTCTGCTGGGTTTGGCCATCAAGCCTGGCCGCTTCGTAGAGTGCAAGGGATAGGTCAGAGCGCGGGTATCGAACACGACGTGCTTGGTTTGCAAGCGCAGATAGGTTTCTCGCAGTACGCGTGCGTCCACGGCCGCGCGATGGGGCGTCCGGCCCAACGATTTGAGCACTTGCTGTTTCGTGCCGTGCCAATCGCGCTGCCAGGGTTCCGTCAGCAGGCTTGCGAGGGATTCGATGCGAAAATTCTGGTAGAGATCAGCCTTCTCAAACAACAGGGCTATCCAGGCCATATCGTTTCCCCAGGCGTCGCTGTAAACCGTCTTACCGGCCAGCAGTTCATTGAGCCGCCGCGCTACCTGAGCGACGTGCAGGCCTCTGTCCCGGAGACTGGCCCGGTCAAGGCGATGCAAGGCTGCCGCCTTCGGGTCCCAGTGCCGCCATTCCTCGACGGGGCGGATCAGCGCTTCCCAGGACAGTCCGTCCTCGAGAACCACGCCGACTTCGATAGGGTAACTGCCGCTGCCGAAGCCGGAAGCCTCAATGTCGATAAAAACCGGAGTACGCATTCCCTCTGCCCCGGTATCGCGCGTGTAAACGCTTACATTCATGGCGTTTTCGCCTATTTTTTTCCCGCAAGGGGATGAGGCTGAGGAAATCGCTGGCGACCCGGCAGCCCCTGGTGGATTGGCTTAACCCAGCGAATCAACAGGGCTTTTCGCTAGATCTGGCGAGCCCAGTTTTGCCCGCCGCCGGGCCATCTCCCGATGTTAAGTCTTTCCGAGACAAATAGGAACCGCAAATTCGAGTTCGGATCAACACGATGCCTATGTATTTTGCCGGAAACCGCCTATCGTCTCTATTGTGGCTTAAGTGGGGGCGGCATTTGCCGGGGGAATGGCTCTGCGGATCAGGCTTTGATGAGTATGGTCGGCCAAGAATCGATGTTACTTGCGACTTCTCCGCGCAAGCGATGCTTTTGCCCTCATCGGGCGCCAGATCTACGCTTATCCAATTGACCTGAATCGTTCTGTATTGGTACCGCCCTATGAATCGAGCGAGCCGGGCCTTTCTATTCATCAGTGCGTTTGTTTTTATCAGCGACGCCGTGTTCGTCTGGATCAACTACCGGTCCGCCCAGAGAGCGCTGAACGCCAGTTTGAAGGACGAACTCCAGGAATCCCGCGCCGCATTTCGCCTGGCCTTGGACAGCACCATGGAGAATCTCGCCCAGACGGCCGCCTTCGTGGCGGGCGATCCGCGGGTGCAGCACCTTTTTCTGGAGGGCAAGCGGGCGGTGGAGAAAGAGGGCGGGGGGGGCGGCGGCGAGGCTGCGGCCGCGGCCCGTGATGCCCTTTATCGGCTGGTGAGTCCTGGCTGGAGTCGCATGACTCGGGATTTTGGCACCCGGCAATTGCATTTTCACCTGGGGCCGGGCTCGGTGTCTTTTTTGCGGGTGCACAAGCCGAGCCGGTTTGGCGATCGCATGGATCAAGTGCGGTACACCATTGTGGATGCCAATGCCAGCCAGATGCCGACCAGGGGGTTCGAGACCGGGCGCGTGTATTCCGGTATCCGTGGCGTGGTGCCGGTGTTTGCCGAAGATGAACAGGGAAATCGTGTCCACGTAGGCGCCCTGGAGGCAGGCAGCTCCTTTGAGAACATGCTCGCGACACTTGAAAAGCGATCTGACAGCCGATTCGCCGTATTCCTGACGCCAGAGCATCTCAAGGCCAATGTATGGCCCGATTTTCTTGAAAAGATGTATCGGGATTCGCCGCCGGTAGGCGGATTGTTTTTGGAATCGAGTCTGGCGCCTGAACTGGCCAAGACATTGGCGAAAACCGTTGATCCCTTGGCCTTGGCGGTCAATGTGGGGGTCACGTTGTTTCGCCAGCCTGACGGGGTGATGTCCGTCGGAGCCTTTCCATTGCGTGACTACCGCGGCGGGAAAATTCCGCGGCTCGCCGATGCCGGGCTGGTGCTGCTGTGGCGCGATGCTACCCATGAATACGCCGAATTCCAAGGTTCGGTGCGAACCAATATCATTTACGCAGTAGCTGCCTTTCTGTTGTTGGAAGTCGTGCTGTATTACGGCGTTGGCTATGTGACCCGTCGCCTGGAGCAGGAAATCCAACGCAGAACCCACGAGGTGGCCGAGGCGAACCAACAGCTGTCCGAACGCAACCTCGAGTTGGACCGCTCCGTCGCCCTGCTCAAGGAAACGCACCAGCAGTTGGTGGAGTCGGAGAAACTCGCTTCGCTTGGCGGTTTGGTGGCCGGCGTGGCCCACGAAATCAATACACCGGTGGGTAGCGGCGTTACCGCGGCGTCCTTTCTGAAAGATAATGTTACGGAGTTTCGCGACCGGGTCAGTCAGGGAGGGCTGAAGAAGGCCGATCTGGAACGCTTTCTGGAGTCGGCCCGGCAGGCCAGCGAGATACTCATGGCCAACTTGACCAGGGCGGCCGACTTGGTCCGCAGCTTCAAGCAGATGGCGGTGGACCAGAGTTCAGAGCAGAGCCGGGACTTCCTTCTTGCGCAATACGTCGACGAAGTGCTGACGACGTTGCAGCCGAGGTTGAAGCGCTTGCCACATCGGATCGTGAATGCGATTCCCGAGGGTTTGAAGATGCAGTCCATGCCTGGCGCCTTTTCCCAAATCATTACCAATCTGGTGATGAATGCCGTTACTCACGCCTTCACTCCAGAGCGTTCGGGGCAGCTCATCATAAGTGCAGCATTGCTCGAGGGGGATCGCGTAAGGCTGGTGTTCGAGGACGACGGCAAGGGCATCCCGGCAGAAATTCAGTCACGGATCTTCGAGCCTTTTTTCACAACCAATCGAGAACACGGGGGTAGTGGCTTGGGGTTGAACATCGTCTACAACCTGGTGAGCCGACGTTTGAATGGGTCTATTTCGGTGCAGTCCACTCCGGGTGAGGGAACACGTTTCGTCATCGACGTGCCACGCGAAATCCGCGGCGGGGAGCCTGAACGCCATGTTGTTTGAGGACGACGAGATCCTGTTCGAAGATGCGCAAGCCGATGGGGAAATCGCTCCCTGGTTGGTGATGGTCGTCGACGACGACCCGGTGGTCCATGACGTCACCAAGCTGGCCCTGTACGATTTCGAGTATCAGGGCCGTGGTCTGTCTTTTCTGCAGGCCCATAGTGCGGCCGAGGCGCGCGAGTTGTTGCCTCGGCATCCGGATGTGGCAGTTATACTGCTGGATGTGGTTATGGAGACCGACGACGCAGGTCTGCGCCTGGTGAGCCATATTCGAGAAGTCATAGGCAACCGTATGGTGCGTATCATTCTGCGAACCGGCCAGCCTGGCAGCGCTCCGCCCCGCCAAGTCGTTTTGGAATACGACATCAATGACTATCGGGAAAAGACCGAACTGACCGCGGCCTATCTGTTCACCTCGGTAGCCGCCGCCCTGCGCTCCTTTGAAAATCTCCTGGCCTTGGAGAAGAGTCGGCTTGGCCTTCAGCATATCATCGAGGCATCCGGGTCGTTGTACAAACCGCGTTCCATGGAGCGCTTCCTCGGCGGTGTGCTCATGCAGTTGCAATCGCTGCTGGGTATCAGCGAGAGCGCCTTCTTCAGCAAGGCACTGGGGTTCGTCTACCAGGAGGATGCCCGCCATGCCGCCAAACAGCGGGTGATGGCGGCCACCGGAGATTTTGAGAACCGCGTCCACGCGGCGGTAGAGGAAGTGGTCGATGCGCAGGGCCTGGCCCTGATCGACGCCACACTGGCCGATGGCCGGAGCCGTTTCTCCGGTGAGCACTGCGTCATCTATTTTCGTGGACCGGATAATAGGGATGCTTTGGTTTACCTTACCGGCTGTCGGCGTGAAATGGATTCCACCGAGCGCAAGCTCATAGAGATCTTCAGCGTCAACGCCTCCTTCGCCTTGGATAACCTGCTTCTGAATCAGGACCTGGAATTTGCTCAAAGAGAACTCATGTACACCCTGAGTACGGTTGCGGAGTTCCGATCGCCCGAGGTGGGAAGACATGTGGTCCGGGTGGGCAAGTATGCCGAGATGCTCGGCCGCCTGGTGGGTATGGACGCTGAAGAAGCAGAATTGCTGATGGTGGCGGCCTCTCTGCACGATATTGGCAAGATCGCCATTCCCGATCGCGTTCTGTTCAAAGAAGGGGCACTGTCCGAATCCGAGTGGGAGATCATGAAGGACCACTGTCGGCTTGGCCATCAACTGCTGGCCGGCTCCAGGCGCAAGTTGTTCCAGATTGCAGCCACCATTGCCCTGCAGCACCAGGAAAAATGGGACGGCACCGGATATCCGCAGGGCCTGCGCGGGGAGCAGATCCACCTGTACGGCCGCATTACCGCATTGGCCGATGTGTTTGATGCCCTGGGGGATGCGCGATGCTACAAGGAGGCTTGGCCGGAGTCCGATGTCCTGGCCTACATACGTGCCGAACGAGGCGGTCACTTCGATCCGCGATTGGTGGACGTGTTTCTCGACAATATCGACCGGATACGGATGATTCGCGACGAGTACGCCGATCCGGTTTCAGGCTGAGTTAAGCCGTCTCTCCTATGCTTGGCGGTATGAAAACCGATTGTACCGCTGGTCTGAAAAGGTCTTGCGCAAGCCTGCTTGCCCTCTTGCTGGCGGCCAGCTTTCCCGCCTACAGCCATGATCATGACCAAGTCCGCCGGTTGCGACAGGCGGGCAAGATCGTTTCTCTGCATCACATATTGAAAATGGCCGGGCGCCAGATTCCCGGTTCCGTCATCGAGGTGGAACTGGACGAGCGCGGCGAGCAGCTCATCTACGAACTGGAAATCATCGATTCCGCCGGACAGGTCAGGAAATTGCTTTTCGATGCCGCTGACGGCAGTCCCCTGCCCGAGGAGGACTAGCCCTATGCGCCTGCTTTTGGTGGAAGACGACGCGGATTTGGCGCGTGGCCTGGAAGACTCCCTGACCAGTGCCGGGTTTGCCGTGGACCGGAGTGACAACGGCATTGATGGCCAGTATCTGGGAAGCGAAGAGCCCTACGATGTCGTCGTGCTGGACCTCGGGTTGCCGGGGCGTCCCGGGCTGGAGGTTTTGCGCAACTGGCGTGCCGATGGCAACGACGTTCCGGTGGTGATCCTGACAGCCCGTGATGCCTGGCAAGAGAAAGTTGACGGCTTCAAGGCCGGCGCCGACGACTATCTGGGCAAGCCGTTTCATGTGGAAGAATTGCTTGCTCGACTGCAAGCGGTGTTGCGCCGTCGCTACGGACGTGCCGAGAACGAGGTCAGCGGCCAGGGAATGGTTCTGGACGAGGAGCGGCAGGAGGTTACGACCCCGGATGGCAAGACCTTCGCCCTTACGGGAACGGAATTTCGGCTGCTGCGCTATTTCATGCTCAACCCGGATCACATCCTTTCCAAGGAACGCCTTACCGAGCACGTTTATGCCTATGACGAGGACAAGGACAGCAACGTCATCGAGGTCTATGTCAATCGCCTGCGTAACAAGCTGGGGCGCGACACCATACTCACCCGTCGAGGGCAGGGTTACATCTTTCCCGCCGGCAGAAAATGAAATCCATACGGGGCATGCTGACCCTGCGCCTTACGGCGACTTTGGCCTTGGTGTTGGGCTTGCAGTGGCTGCTGGTCAGTCTGGCCATTTACCGGGTGGCGGAAAACTACATCGCCTCACGCCTGGAGCACGATGCCGAAACCCTGCTCACCGCCGTCGGCTTTGGCAGGGGTGAATTGCGTGTGCGCCCCGACCGCATGCCCTTGATCTATCGCAAGCCTTATAGCGGTCATTATTATCGGGTGGCCTACGAGGATCAGGTGATCCGCTCCAGCTCCCTGTGGGACGAGGATCTGCAAGTGGACTTGGCGCCTGGGGCGCTCCAGTCGCGCAATCGGATTCCTGGCCCTGGCGGACAGCGTTTGCTGGTGCTGAACCATGCCTACGAAAAGGGCGGCTACGCCTTTACGATAACGGTCGCCGATGATTTGACTCCCATCGATGCGGACGTGACGCGTTTTCGTTGGCACTATGGTCTGATCACACTCGGTATCTTCCTGTTGATTGTGTTTCTGCACAGGGGCGCCGTGGGCAGAGCCTTGCAGCCGCTGCAGGCCACCCGCAACGAGTTGCGCCGCCTGGAAGCGGGCGAGACCGAGACCCTGGACGAAGGGGTGCCGGATGAAATACGCCCCCTGGTGCATGAGATCAATCACCTTGCCGGCGTCACGCGCGAACGCCTGCAACGCTCCCGCAACGCGCTGGGAGATCTTGCACACGCCATCAAGACCCCGTTGGCGGTGCTCACCCAGATTGCCGACCGGCACTCGGGCAGTGACGATTTGCAGGAACCGATCGAGCGAATCCGCCAGCAGATCGAGCGCTATCTTCGGCGTGCCAGATTGGCGGGTGAGGGGACGCCGGGGCGGCGCTTTGACGTAACGGAAGAACTCAGTTCCCTGGTCGCGGTGCTGCGCTCCATCCATGGCGAGCGAGCGCTGCGTTTCGAGCTGGCTATCCCGCCTGGACTGGTTTATCCCGGCGACCGGGAAGACCTGTTGGAACTATTGGGAAACCTGCTCGACAATGCCGCCAAGTGGGCCCATGGGCATGTGCGAATCACGGCGACATCCACGGCCGAATCGTTGCGGCTGGCGGTAGAGGATGACGGTCCTGGCGTGCCGCCGGAGCGTTTGGCGGATCTGGCCCGCCGTGGGGAACGTTTGGATGAGCAGACTCAGGGCCATGGACTGGGTTTGGCGATAGCGGCCGACATCGCCGCCCACTATCGCGCGCAACTGGCGTTTGGCCGGTCCGCTGACCTGGGAGGTTTTCGCGTCGATCTGCATTTTCCCCTTCGGTCGGCGGAGTGAGCGGCGAACGCGTCAGCGGTACTGGCCGTGGCCGCCCTGCTGGCGCATCTGCTGCAAGCGTTGCTGCATTTCGGTGGCGAAGACTTCCGCTTCGCTGCTATCGATGACGCCATCGCCGTTTGTGTCCATCTTGCGGAATTGCCCTTCAGTGGGTTTCTGGAATTCTTCCAGCGTGACCTTGCCATCGCCGTTGCCGTCCATCTGCTTCATGAACATTTGTGCCATTGAGGGTTGTTGGGCGAAAGCGGTGAGAGGAGCGGCGGCCAGCAGCAGGGCACAAACACGCATTTTCATGGTATTACTTCTCCGATTGCCTGAAAGGGCGGCGAGACTTCGCCGCGGATAAGAGTAGACCCTGGACCAGCCGACTGCCAAATGCGTCAACCAATGGGCCACGGATCTGCAAAATAAGAATTCGGGATAGCGAGATCCCGCTCGGGAACCTGGAAACATGAGTAACAAGACATTCACTCTGTCCGATGAGTTGCATGGCTATCTGCTGTCCGTCTCTCTGCGTGAACCCGACGTCTGCCGGCGGCTGCGCGAATGGACCGCAGGGCATCCCTGGGCACGCATGCAGATCGCCCCGGAACAGGCCCAGTTCATGGCCTTGCTGGTGCGCCTGATCGGTGCCAAGCGCTGCCTGGAAATCGGCACCTTTACGGGGTACAGCGCCCTTTGGGTGGCGATGCAACTGCCCTCGGGCGGTAAGCTGGTCGCCTGCGACATCAGCGAGGAATGGACGGCCATAGGGCGTGGATACTGGCGCGAGGCCGGTGTCGATGACCGTATCGAACTGCATCTGCGGCCGGCCGTGGAGACCCTGGACAAGCTGCTGGCAGGGGGACAGGAGGGCAGTTTCGATTTTGCCTTCGTGGATGCCGACAAGGAAAACTATCCGGCCTATTTCGAGCGCTGCCTGAGGCTGCTGCGTCCCAACGGTCTGATGGCGATCGACAATACCCTGTGGTCCGGCCGGGTGCTGGACGAAACCGACGACGATGTGGATACCGTGGCGATTCGCGACTTTAATCGGGCACTCCTTCGTGACAAACGTATCGACCTGTCTCTGATTCCCATCGCCGATGGTCTGACCCTGGTGCGCAAGTGCATGGTCAGTGCCTGTTAGGCAGGTCTGGTTGGCCGCGCCGACGAGCGGCGACCATTGCCCAGCAGAGCTTACGCGTTCTTCTTGTGCATCAACACACCGGCGACCAACACACCAAGGGTGACCAGGGCCAGCATCAAGGTGGCCAGGGCATTGACCTGTGGCGATACACCCATGCGCACGCTGGAGTAGATCCACATGGGAAGGGTGGTGGAACCGGGGCCGGAGACAAAACTGGCAATCACCAGATCGTCCAGCGACAGGGTGAAGGACAACAGCCAGGCCGACACCAGTGCCGGTGCCAGCAGGGGCAGGGTGATGCGAACGAACACGGTGAACGGGCGTGCCCCCAGGTCCATGGCGGCCTCCTCCAGGCTGAGATCCAACTGGCCCATGCGAGCCCGAATCACAATGGCGGCGTAGGCCAGGCTGAAGGTGATATGGGCCAGCGTGATAGTGGTGATGCCGCGGCCGGCAGGCCAACCGATGATCTGCTCCATGTTGACGAACAGCAGCAGCAGGGCGAGGCCGATAATGACATCGGGCATGACCAGGGGCGCTGTGAGCAACAGGTCCAGGCCGTTGCGGCCGCGAAACCGTCTATAGCGGCTCATGACGTGGGCGGCCAGGGTGCCCAGGATCACTGCGAAGGTCGCATTGATGGAGGCGATCTGCAAACTGCGCCAAGCAGCCTGGAGCAGTGATTCATTCTGGAACATTTCCGCGTACCAGCGGGTGGAGAATCCGCCCCAGACCGTAACGAGCTTCGAGTCGTTGAACGAGAAGATTACCAGCAGGATGACCGGCAGGTATAAAAAGGCGTAGCCGAAGGCGACCAGCGAAACCAGTCCGATCCGTCCCCGGCTCATTCGTCGGAATCCTCATAACGCCGCTGCCAGCGTTGCAATGCCACGAACGGTACCACCAGCAGACCCAACAGCACGATGGCCAGGGAGGACGCCAGGGGCCAGTCCTTGTTGGAAAAGAACTCGGTCCACATCATTCGGCCCACCATGAGACTGTCCGGGCCGCCCAGCAGATCCGGAATCACGAACTCACCGACGGCGGGTATGAATACCAGCATGGTCCCTGCCAATATGCCCGGAATCGATAGCGGCAGGGTAATCCTAAGAAAGGCTTTGATCGGGCGCGCCCCCAGATCGGCGGCGGCCTCCAGCAGGGTCGGGTCCATGCGCGCCAGGTTGGCGTACAGGGGCAAGACCATGAAGGGCAGATAGGAATAGACCACGCCGAGGTAAACCGCCAAGGGCGTATAGAGAATGTGCAGGGGTTCGGTTATCAGGCCCAGACTCAGCAGCAATTCGTTAAGCAGGCCATTGGTCTTGATGATGCCGATCCAGGCATAGACGCGGATCAGGAAGGAGGTCCAGAACGGCAGTATCACCAGCATGAGGAGGATATTTCGTCGTCGCGGTGGGCTGGCGGCGATGACATAGGCCATGGGGTAGCCGATCAGCAGGCACACCAGGCTGCTGATGAAGGCAACGCGGACGGAATTGAAGAAGGCATCCTGATACAGTTCGTCCTCACCCAGCAGGGCGTAGTTGCCGAGGTTGATGTGCACGTCCAGGTTGTTGTCGTCCACCCACTCCGTCAGCGGCGTGTAGGGCGGCTGGGCCAGCTGTGGCTCGGAAAGGCTGATGCGCAGGACGATCAAAAACGGCAGCAGAAAGAACAGCACCAGCCAGCCGTAAGGCAGGCCGATGGCCAGACGCCTGCCCCAGGCGGGGCCATGGTGGTTTTCGCTCGCCATGGGCCTAGTCCGTCAGCACCACGCCGGCATTGGCGCTCCATTCCAGCGTCACTTCTTCGCCCCAGCCCAGGGTTTGCTCGACGATGGGACGGTTGTTGGTCAGTGTCATCTGCACGCGCTGGCCGGACGGAACGCGCACGTAGAAGATCGACACGTCGCCCAGGTAGGCGATGTCCTCGACCTTACCGTGCAGGCGATTGACGCCATGTTTGCGATCGTTGGCCAGACGCATTTTTTCCGGCCTCACGCCGACCATCACGCTGGTACCTTCCGCCAGGGGTTGGCCGTAGTGCATACGGTAGTGTGTGCCGCCGTCACCTTCGATTTCCACGTACTCGCCATCACTGGAACTGACACGGCCTTCGAATTGGTTGATGGAGCCCACGAAACCGGCTACGAAGCGATGGGACGGGTATTCGTATATGCCCGCCGGCGTGTCCACCTGCAACACCCTTCCCTCGTGCATCACGGCGATGCGCGAGGACATGGTCATTGCCTCTTCCTGATCGTGGGTCACGGTCACGAAGGTGATGCCCAGTTCTTCCTGAAGGTTTACCAGCTCAAACTGGGTGTGCTCGCGCAGGCGCCGGTCCAGGGCGCCCAGGGGTTCGTCGAGTAGCAGCAGCTTGGGGTGTTTGGCCAGGCTGCGTGCCAGGGCGACGCGCTGACGCTGGCCGCCGGAGAGCTGCTCCGGTTTGCGCCGGCGCAACTGGCCGATGCGCAGCAGTTCCAGCATCTGGTCGATGCGTTTGTTGCGCTCCGCGCGGGGGAGTTTGTCCTGTTTCAGCCCGAAGGCGATGTTGTCTTGCACCGTCATGTGCGGAAACAGCGCGTAGNNTAGGACTGGAACATCATGTTCACGGGGCGGCGATAGGGGGGAACGTCGGTGACGTCCACCCCATCGATGAAAATCCGCCCGCTGGTGGGTTTCTCCAAACCCGCCAGCATACGCAGCAACGTCGTTTTGCCGCACCCGGAACTTCCCAGGAGCGAGAAAAACTCACCCTGGTAGAGATCCAAGGAAACATCGTCGACGGCATACACGTCGTCGAACTTCTTGGTGACCCGTTGAATCCTGACGTAGGGTTTTGCTTCCGGGTCCCGCCAAGGATCGAGCCGGGCGACAGGGCGTTGCATGATGTCAGCGATTCGCCTTGATGCGGGTCCAGACGCGGTTGAGCTTGCGCAGCCCTTTGTCATCGTGGGTGGCCAGGGCGAACAGCTTGGCTTTCACCTCGTCGGAAGGGTAGATACCGGGGTCGGTTCGAACGCCTTCGTCCAACAGCTCCGTGGCTGCCGTGTTGCCGTTGGCATAGTTGGTGTAGTTGCTGATGGCCGCCGCTGCCTTCGGGTCCAGAATGAAATTGATGAAGGCATGGGCGTTGGCAACGTGGGGGGCGTCGGCGGGAATGGCCATCAGATCCATCCACTGCACGGCACCCTCGCGGGGGATCACGTAGGTGACCTCGATGCCATTGTCGGCCTCGGCGGCACGGTCGCGGGCCTGGAGGATGTCGCCAGACCAGCCGTGTGCCACGCATAGGTCGCCATTGGCCAGACCGCTGATGTATTGGGAAGAATGGAAATTGCGGATGTAGGGGCGAACCTTTTCGATCATCTCCCGAATCGCTTCGAGGTCGGCCTTGTCCGTGCTCTTGGGATCGCGGCCCAGGTAGTTGAGTGCCGCGCCCAGCACCTCGGTGGGGTCGTCCAGCAGGCTGATGCCGCAAGCGGCCAACTTGGATGCCTTTGCCGGGTCGAACACCAGGGACCAGCTATCCAGTACCGCGTCCTCGCCCAATGCCGCGCGAACCTTGGCGGCGTTCACGCCCAAACCGGTGGTACCCCACATATAGGGGACCAGGTAGCGGTTGCCCGGATCGATGTCGTCCAGGGAGGCGAGCAGCGTCGCATCCAGATTTTTCCAGTTCGGCAGCAGGTTGCGATCCAGCTCCCGGTAGATGCCGGCCTTTGCCTGGCGGGCAGCGAACGGACGGGCGGTGGGAAAGACAACATCATAACCGCTGTGGCCGGCCAGCAGCTTGGCCTCCAAAACCTCGTTGGAATCGTACAGATCCAGAACCGGTTTGATCCCGGTGCTGTCTTCGAAGCTCTGGAGCGTATCCTCGGCGAAATAGTCGTTCCAGTTGTAGAGATTCACCACCGCAGCGTCTTCAGCAAGAAGACCATTGGACAGGCACAGTGCAGCCGCTGCTACCGCGGGCCGAACCAGGGACTTCAACATCGCGTTTACACCTCACATGGGGAGAGTTGCCGGACACCGGCGGGACGGCGCTATCGTACTACCGGCCTTGCCCTGCGACTAGCGGGATGATGCCCCAGGTAGTAGGCTTTTTGCAGAAATCCGGCTCGGTTGCCGAATGCTGGCTGCGGCGAGTTTCGTGGAAGCTTCCAATGCGCTGCCGGACCGGTCTTCAGTCATGCTGTCCGGCTGCCGAACCACTACCCACCGGACGGGGCGGTTTCGCTCCGCCAATCCTCGTTTTACAAAGGAGAATCCTGCATGGTCGACACCAACAATCCCTACCAGGCCCCCGATGCGGACCTGCTGCGGCCCGAAGAGCCCGTGTCGGAAGAACTGCATCCACCGCGCAAGACATCCGCCGGCCACGGCTGGCAATGGATCGCCGATGGTTGGAAATTGTTTGCCAAGGCGCCCTTGATCTGGGTAGTGAATATACTGATCCTGTTCGCCATCTCCTTTGCGCTGGCATTGATCCCCCTCGTCAGTCTGCTGCTCAACCTGCTCTCGCCGGTATTCGTCGGCGGTTTGATGGCAGGTTGCGCCGATCAGGATGCTGGTCGCGATCTCACCGTCGGGCACCTGTTCGAAGGTTTCAAGAAAAACACAGGTGCCCTCATCGGCGTCGGCCTGTTGTATCTGATTGGAATCATCCTGATCTCGCTGCTGGTGGTCGGCGGGTTCTTTCTGGTCGGCGGGGGAATGGAGATGGTGGCGGATATGCAAAGCGGCCAGATCGACCCGGCCACGGTGGGGCCGATCATGGCGATCGTCGTGTTGTTGATCGTTGCCCTGGTCATCCCGCTGGCCATGGCCTACTGGTTCGCCCCTGCATTGGTAATGCAGCACAATCTCGGTTCCCTCGAGGCCATGAAGCTCAGCTTCCGTGGCTGTTTGAAGAACATCGTTCCGTTTCTGATCTATGGCATCGTGCTTTTGGTGTTGGGTTTCCTGGCGATGTTGCCGCTGTTTCTTGGCTTGTTGGTGCTGGGTCCGGTGGTGGTGGCCAGCATCTATACCGGCTACCGGGACATCTTTCTGCATCGTTGAGAAACCTGCCCGGGAGTTTCTCCCGGGCGACGGTTCAACGCCTTTCGGCCGCACGCTTGCGGCCGTTGATCATGGCGCGAACCAGATTCTCTCCATGTTGGCGTCCCGCCAACACCACGCCGGCCACGTGCAACACAATCAGAACGACGGCGAGGTTGGCCAACCACTCATGGGCCTCTTCCAAGAATTCCTCGGCGTCGTGACCCAACCCGCCCAGCATGCCGGCCAGAGGGCCGGCGTGCTCTTCCACTGCGTAAACGCCCAACCCCGTCAGCCCGATCAGTAACAGCGTCACCAACAGGACGATCACCATGGCCCCGCCGGCCGGGTTGTGACCGAGATGGCGCTTTGCCCGCTGTGCGGCGATGTCTCGAAGGTAGGCCAGCACGACCGAAGGCGAACGCACGAAATCGGTGAAGCGGGCGTGCCGCGTGCCGACGATTCCCCACAACAGGCGAAAGCCGATCAGACCCAAAACCGTATAACCGGCCCAAACATGCAGCGTCATCAGATCGTCTTCGGTGAGGTAGGCGACAAGGAAGGCTGCGACCAGGGACCAGTGAAAAAGGCGAATCAAGGGGTCCCAAACGGCGATGGTGTTTTGCTCTGGCATGGCGGTTCTCCGGCTTGGCTATTGGTGTTGGCCAGCGTAGCCCGGTGTGCTTAAGCAAAGCTGAAAACAGGGACGATCAGATCGACCTGTCTGCCTTCGACACGCCTTCTTTCGCCAACTGCCGGGAGTCCGGCTCCGGCCCTGGCGGAGCCAGGTTATAGCCATGACGCAGAACGTAATCCGCTCCCTGGTAGTAGGCGATGTCCGTCTGCAACAGTGAATCCCCTTGCGGGGTTTTTACTCGCCGATCCTCTTGCGTGTGGTCCAGTACCACTGTTTCCTTTCGGGGGGCGAGATAGGCGAGCCGGCGACCGTTGAACAGGCCAAGCTTCTGGTAGTTGCCAATCAGGGCGCGCCCATCATCGGGTTGCATGGTGAGAATGTTCTTGCCAAAAAATCGACTGGTGTAGTCAAAGCCCAATATGGCAAGCAACGTTGGCGCGACGTCGATCTGGCTGGACAGGGTTTCCACCTGACGCGCCGGCACGATGCCTGGCGCATAGATCAGCAGCGGGATGTGGTAGCGATCCACGGGTAAGGCGGCGCGACCGGCGCTGCCGGCGCAGTGGTCAGCGACGATGACGAACACCGTGTTTTCGAACCAAGGCTTGGTCCGCGATGTGTCGATGAAATCGCCGATCGCCCAGTCCGTGTACTTCACCGCCCCGGCACGTCCGCTTCCCGAAGGGATGTCGATACGGCCGTCCGGGTAGGTATAGGGGCGGTGATTGGAAGTGGTCATCAGGTGGAAGAAGAAAGGTTTGCCCTGTTGGTAGCTGGTGTCGGCCTCGCCGATGGTGCGGTTGAACAGGTATTCGTCCGCCATGCCCCACGCATTGGCAAAGCCCAACTCGCTTTCAGTGAACTGTTCGCGGTCGACGATCTCGTAACCATTGCCGCTGTAGAACGCGTTCATATTGTCGAAGTAGCCATACCCCCCGTAGAGAAAAACGTTGCGGTAGCCGCGTGCCTGGAACTCGCTGCCGAGGTTGTACAGCCCCTGGTTGTTGGGCCGCTTCACCAGAGAACGCCCAGGGGTGGGTGGAATCGAAAGTGTGATGGCTTCCAGGCCACGGGTCGTTCGTGTGCCGGTGGCGTAGAAATCGGTGAACAGCATTCCCTGCTCGGAAAGCCGATCCAGGTTGGGAGTGATTCCTTCCTTGTTGCCGAATGAGCCGAGAAAGTCCGCGCTCAGGCTTTCGACCGTTACAAGAATCACATTGTGGCGAGTTTCTCTCCCCGGATTGTCGACAGTGCGCCGAATGTCAAAAGGCTCTGTCCCCAAAAAGTGAGTATCAGGCTGTGCCAAGGCGGCTCGAAGTGTGTTGGACATCTGCTCGACATCGCCATGGGCATAGAAGCGTTGGAAATCCAGGCTATTGTCACGCAAGGCGTGAAAGAACGCGTAGGGACCGTTGCCCGCCAACTCGCTGTGGTAGCGATTGTCGTCGAATTGCCTCAAACCTTCGTCCAGCAAGTAATAACTTCCCAACGGCAACAGCAACAGGGGCAGAGCAAAACCCAAACGGTGTTTTAAAGGTTCCGTTGCCTGTAATGCGTGATTGATAGGTCGTCGTAGCAGATAGAGGTTCAGCGCGGCGGCGACACCGATCGCCGACAACAACACTGGCAGGTTGTAGGATTCTTTGATGTTATCGGTGACCTCGTGGCGGTAGATCAGATAGTCCACCGAAATGAAATTGAAGCGCGTGCCGAACTCATCCCAGAACAACCACTCGGCCACCAAATCGAAATACAGCCCATAAAGCGACACACCGAAAACGAAATAGGTGATCCACCGGTGCAGTGGATGGCGATACATCGCCTGCGGCACCAACAGCAGATAGAGCACAAACGGAGCAATGAAATAACTGAGCGCAGCAAGGTCGTAGACTAAACCGACGCCGAATACTTCCGGCGCTGTGCCTACACCTCCAACGGGTTCGGCGTTGCTCAGCCAAAGGCCGAGACGCAACAGCGCAAAAGCGACGATTGCCACGGCGACAAACAATGCAGGGAGGGTAAGGCGGCTGCGCCCGGAAGTGGGAATCTCTGACATTGAGCGACTCACTGAAAAATAGTTCGCCGAGCCTATCCTGCTGAGATTAAGCCTCCCTTAAGCTTCTTCGACGGTAGCGGCAGAGTGCGTGCGGGGCAGGACTGGGCTTGCAGCCCCGTCCTCATCAATATTCCCTCCGGCGAATCCAACAGCTCCCCAGATCAATAAAGTCAGTACTGTTGAATATATTGAAATACGGGTATTCCCCTGTGTTGCTGGGTAATCCCCCGAATTTTCATTTCGGCCTTCGAGAGATACCCTGCCGACCTGGAATTTTTTTCTGGATCGCGTAGTGGGTGCCTCGGCATCTCATGGATTTTTTCTTTAAGTATCAGGTTATTGAAGGAAGTTTTTATGTACGGAAAACAGCCAAGAACCCTTGGCCTTGCAGCCCTGGTTACGGTATTTCTCCTGTCCGCCTGTTCCTCCGGCGACGGTGGCAGCGACGCCTCCCGTGCGGCCTGCACGGCTCCCAGCGAACTGCGTATCGACGGGCTGCCGACGGTCATCGACCTCAACGATACCGTTAAGCTCAGTGCCGTGGCCGATGGAGACTGTGCGCTGGACGGCTGGGATTGGGCCTTTGGCGACGGCAACGGGATGCACGGCGGCCATGCCGAACACCGTTACACCCGGCCGGGCCTCTACACCGTGCGCGTGTCCGCCATGGACCCCGATGGCCAGCCGTTGGAGGCCCACCGAGAGGTTGAGGTGGTGGCGGGTTTCTGCCCCCTGGTGCCCATCAGCATCGAATCCCGGGCCCTGGACAGTGGCAAGCAGGTGGGCGACACGGCAGCCCTGTCCCTGCAAGGCGGGGATTTTCACTGGCTACGCTGGACCGAAGATAGGAGCCCGGCGGCACTCATCGACGCCCTGACCCTGCCGGGTACCAGCCATCGCTACCGCAACCCCGCCCATCCCGCCGACCATCGGCCCAGCCCCGGTGACTGGGTAGACGGCACCGCCGCCGATCAAGACACCTTACGTGCCGCCCTCGACCGATTGCTTGGCATGCGTCTGCTGGTTGCCGTCAACGACCAGGGCCGTAAGGTCAGCGAAGCGGACCAATTCCGTATCGCCGAGGTCGCGGCCGTGCGCCTGAACGGCTACCGCCTGGACGAAGCCGCCCGTCTGGAACTGAGCTACGAAGGTGAAGGTGTCTGTCGCAACACGGCACCGGGTGTCGAAGACAGCGAAGGCCAAACACCCCGGGACACCTCCGTGGACTTGCCTCTGAACGCCAGCGATGCCGAGGGCGACCAGCTCCACTGGCACATCGTCGACCCGCCGCAACACGGCACCATTGCGCTGGAGCGGGGGACGGCCACCTATACCCCGGACACCGGCTATGTCGGCAAGGACCGCTTCACCTGGCGCGCCGACGACGGCACAGCCACCTCCACCCTTGCCACCGTCGAGATCGACATCACCGGCAATAACCACGCCCCCCAGGGCCAGGACATTGAAGTACACGCCCGAGCCGGACAAACCCTGACGATCACCCTGCCGGCCACGGATGCCGACGCCGACACCCTGGGTTTTCAGCTGGTGAGTGAGCCCCGTTTCGGCGGGGTCGAGATTCGTGGCGACCAGGCCCTGTTCACCCCCGATCCGGGCTTTACCGGCCTGGCCTGGTTCGAATACCGGGTGAGCGACGGCATCGCGCAATCGGCACCGGCACGGGTGAACATTCGCGTGGATGGCGATGCCGATACGTCTCAACCCCAGCCGGCTCCCATGCCGGACAGGGCTAGTCCCGTGATTATCTCCTCCCCGAGTTTGGAAATCCGGGCGACGCGTCGCTACGCCTACCCTGTCGTCGCGACGGACACCGATCCTGGCGACGTCTTGAGCTACCGACTCGACATCGCCCCAGGCGGTATGACCATCGATGTAGGTTCCGGCGCGATTGCTTGGACGCCTACCGTAGATGATGCAGGCACCCATCCGGTGACGATCCGGGTGACAGATACCTATGGCCTATCGGCTATACAGCGCTATCAGCTGGCGGTGTACACCGAGAACCGCATCCCCAGCGCCATCGACCAAGTAGAGGAAACCGGGGAAAACCTCGCGCTGGATCTCACCCTGCGCGGTACGGACGGCGATGGCGATCCGCTGGTGTATCGGGTGTTGACCACGCCTGAACATGGCACCCTGGTGGGCGACGCTCCGGCACTGACTTACCTGCCTGAGGCCTTCTTCGAGGGCGAGGATGTGTTTACTTTCGTGGCCGACGACGGCGAAGACCTGTCCGAGCCGGCCAGCGTGCACATCACGGTGAACGGTCATGGGAACAACCCGCCGAGGATCGTGAGCGATCCGATCGACCGGCATCTGTTCAAACCGTCATTCGGGGCGGCAATTCCTTTCAACCTTTACGAGTGGGAGCAATACGATTTCCCAAACGACGGACACGGGTCTAGCCCCAATTGGTTTGTCGATCAGGATGGAACAAGGGTTACACAGCTATTCAATGCAGCAACTTCGCTGTTATTGACACCGACGCCCGCCACTAGCGTACGAATCGATGGGATATGGCGGGTCGATGCCGGGGACGATGACTACGTTGGGTTCGTATTTGGCTATCTCGATCCCTACCATTTCTACAGTTTTGCCTGGAAGAAGGGTGCCCAGGGTAATCTGCCTCGTGGAATTGTGGTCAAGCATAACCATTGGGACCCCGCGCTTGGCGATACACCGCCCTATTACAGACCGCAATCCACGGACGGTTCCGAACTCCTCTACCTGAATACCTCAGTAGGTTGGCGCAGTTATACGGACTACCACTATACGCTCGTCATCCAGGAAGATTGGGCAAACATCCTGATCGTGGATGGCGAGGGCGCGATCATCGACTCCATCACGCTGAGCGGCCTAGTCGACACCGACGGCCAGTTCGGCTTCCTGAATTACTCTCAAGAGGGCGTTCGCTACAGCGGATTCGCTTCGGAACGCATCGCCGATCGAACCTACCGCTATCCTGTGGTGGCCGACGACCCGGATGGCGATTCCTTGAGCTACCGATTGCTCAATGCGCCAGAGGGCATGGGTATCGAGCCACTGACCGGGGTCATCGAATGGGAGACGGATGAATCCGATCTGGGTGCCCACCAGGTCCTGGTCGAGGTAACCGATTCCCACGGAGCCACGGCTACTCAGTCCTACGACCTTTGGGTCGGGGACGACCAGCCGGCCTTCGTCGGTACACCGAACGCGACGGCTTATGCAGACAGCCGCTACTCGGAAAGCCTTGTTGCCTTCGATCCGAATCCCGGCGAGGCGCTGAGCTATTCCCTGCCCGAGGCCCCACGCGGTATGGGGATCGATCCGCAAAGTGGGGAATTGCAATGGCTGCCGACATTGGCCGATGTCGGCTTGCATCCGGTGAGCGTCATCGCCACCGACAGCCAGGGCAATAGTGACAGTTACAGCTATACCGTGGAGGTGCTGCCAACCCCGAGCAATGCGAATCCTTCAATCGTCTCGGCGGCGCCGAGTACGGCAACTGTCGGCAGGCAATTTTCCTACGCGCCCCAAGCAGTCGATTCCGACGGAGATCGCCTGGAGTTCGTATTGGTCGGCGGGCCTTTGCCCTATGGGCTACGGATCATGGATGGACGGACGATTACCTGGATACCCACCGCGGACCAGGTACGCAATTGGACTTTCGACGTCGAGGTAAGCGATGGTCGTGGGGGCAAGGATCGGCAAACCGTTACCATCGAGGTCCTTGGTTCCGCCAGTAATCATCCACCTGTAATCTCGCCGGTTCCGCGTCAGGAACTGCAATCCGGTGTTCTCTGGCAATATCGGCTGCATGCCAGCGACCCAGATGCCGACGCATTGCTGTTCCGCCTGCTCGATGGGCCGGCTGGTTTGACGATCGATGGCGAGGTCCTGCAGTGGACACCGTCTGGACAGGACATTCGCGCGCACGAAATTCGCGTTCGTGTGGAAGATGGACGAAGTGGATATGCCGAGGTCATGATCGACGCACGGGTCGTCGACCCGCTCGCGAATCAGGGGCCGGTTATATCCAGCCGACCGAACACTGTTTCCCCGTTGGGTGAAGCGTATGGCTATCAGGTCGTTGCCAGCGATCCGAATGGCGACACACTCACCTATCGATTGGTAAATGCCCCCGCCGGCTCAACCCTGGACGATGCTGCTCTGTTTAGTTGGATCCCGGATCAAGTCGGAAATCATCGCATCGAGATTGAGGTCAGCGATAGCCATGGTGCCGTTGCGCGCCAGGTATACTCCCTCACGGTATCTGCGAACACGCTTCAACTACCCAATACCGGTCCGATCATCGCCTCGGCGCCACCTACCATCACGTCTGCCGATCAATCGTATGAGTACGTGATTCAGGCGGTGGACGCCGAAGATATTCCGAGTTTGCGCATCGTCCGCGGCCCCCGGGAGCTGCGCCTTACCGAAAATATCCTCTCCTGGACACCAACCCTCGCCGACCTCGGCAACCACGAAATCGCCATCGAAGCCACCGACCCCCACGGTGCCAGTGCCTACCAACAGTGGACACTCAGCGTCTACCGCGAACAGGCTCCGGGCAATCACACACCCGAGATCCAATCAATCCCCCCGCTGAATGCCAAACTCGGACGACCGTATAACTACCTCATCCAGGCCACCGACGCCGATGGAGATACGCTCCGCTACACCCTGATCCAGGCCCCCGCCGGGATGGGCTTGAGCGAGGCTGGGGAAATCACCTGGACTCCGACCCGGGAGGACCTCGCTACGATCCGAGTCCGCGTCGACGACGGTCAGCAGTACATCGAACAGGGCTGGACGGTACGCGTCCTACCTGAGCAAACCACGCTGACCGCAACGATCCAGATCACCCCGAACCCCTTCGTGGCCGGTGAACCGTTCGAAATCCACGTGCTGGCAGCCGACTCGATTGGCGCATTGCATGTGGAGGCCACGCTGGACGGCGAGCCCCTGGTGCTCGACCCGACGTTTCGCGTCGAGCTGACCCTGGACTCACTCGCGGACCACCATCTACGGGTCAATGTCCAAGATAGCTTCGACACCGTCGTCGTCGAACGCACCCTCCTTCCGGGCGACCCGGACGACACCGATCCGCCGCTTCTCCAATTGCGCTCTCCCGTCGACAGCCAGAAGGTCACGGCACCGACGACTATCCAAGCCAGTATCCAGGCAGACGATCTGACCGACTGGCAATTGCTATTGACCCGTCGAGACGGCAGCGAGTCCCAAGCCCAAATCCTCGTCCAGGGCAGCGAGCCCATCGACGGCGAATTGGCGGTCCTCGACCCGACCCAACTCTTCAACGGCCTCTACCTGCTGCAACTGCAAGCGCGCGACCGTAGCGGCAACCAAAGCGCCGAATCGGTCGTCGTCCAGGTCGAAGGCAACCTCAAGCTCGGCCCCTTCCGCCTGACCCTCGAAGACCTGGCCATCCCCGTGGCCGGCATCCCGGTGCGCATCGAGCGGACCTATGACAGCCGTCAGCGCAACGACAACCTCGCCTTTGGCCAGGGTTGGAGCCTGGACTACCAGGACATCCGCATCGACGAATCCCGCCCCGCCGGTCGCGACTGGGCGCTGAACGAATACCGCTCCGGTCCCTTCAGTTCGATCATCGAACAGTGCGTGCAGCCGCGCGGCCCGCCCAAGGTCGTCATCACCCTGCCGGACGGCTCCCAGGAAGCCTTCGAGGTCCACGCCGAGCCCGAGTGCACCCTGTACTCGCCCACGCTCGATGTCCATCTGGATTTCCGCCCCGTCGATGGCAGCAGCGCCACCCTCAACAGCCACGCCGGACTGGTGCGCTTCTACGAGGGCAATCTGATCGATGTGGCCGAACCCGATGTCCCCCTGGACATCGACCACTACACCCTCACCACCGCCGCCGGCTACGTCTACCAACTCGACCAAGGCTTCGGCATCCGCACCGTCACCGACCCCAACGGCAACACGCTTACCTACAGCGACGACGGTATCCGCCACTCCAGTGGCGTCGCCATCGACTTCGAACGCGACGCCAACGGCCGCATCCGGACCGTCATCGACCCCAAGGGCCAACGCTACCAATACGCCTACGACGACCAGGGCGACCTCATCAGCGTCACCGACCCGGTCGGCGCCACCCAGACCTACGGCTACCTGGCCGACCACTACCTCCAAACCATCGACGACCCCCTGGGTCGGCGCATCATCAAGAATATCTACGATGACGACGGCCGCCTGATCGCCCAGGAAGACGGCCAAGGCAAGCGCACCGCGTTCCAGCACGACCTGCCCGGCCGCCAATCCGTCCTCACCGACCGCCTCGGCCGCATCCGTGTGCTGCACTACGACGACCGCGGCAACGTCCTGAGCGAGACCGATGCCCTCGGTGGGATCACCCGCCACGACTACGACGTCGACGACAACCTCATCGCCACCACCGATCCCCTGGGCCACACCCAAACCTTCGCCTACGACACGCGCCGCAACCTGCTCAGCCAGACCGACCCCCTGGGCAACACCACCCGCTTCAGCTACAACGCCCGCAACCAGGAAACCCAACTGACCGATGCACGTGGAAACACCTTCCACAACACCTACGACGACTTGGGTAATCTGCTGGAGGTGAGCGATCCCTTGGGCTACCTGACCAGTAGTACTCTAGACATCCACGGACAAGTGATCGCCGATATCGATGCCTTGGGTCAAACAAGTCGCTCCACCTATGACGTAGAGGGAAACAAAATCTCCGAGATCGACAGCGCCGGCGGTGTCACAACCTTTACCTATGACGAAAATCACAACGTACTGGCGGAGATCCGCAGTCGCATGGTGGGAGGCGTCACCGTTTCTGATACGACCTCCTATGTGTATGACGCTCGGGATCGAGTGATTCAGACCACGGATGCGGTGGGCAACGTGACTCGAAGTGAGTACGACCTTGGCGGAAACGAGACCGCCAGCATTGACGCCAGGGGCATACGCACCGAAAGCGTATACGACGCCTACGGTCAAGTGATCGAAACCCGTTACCAAGATGGCAGTCGGGAAACCAAAACTTACGACGTCGAAGGCAACTTGATTGCCTCGGCCGACCGCTTCGGACGCGTCACACGGTACGCTTACGACGCCCTCAATCGCCAAACTCAGGTAACCTTCCCCGACGGCAGTATGACATCGACCGAATATGACGCCGCTGGAAGAGTGATTTCAGAGACCGATGAGCGTGGATATCGAACCGAATACGAATACGACGCTGCCGATCGTCGTACCGTAAAACGAGATGCTCTAGGATACGAACAGCGCTTCGAATACGATGCCGATGGCAATCTTACAGCCGAAATAGATGCCAATGGTAGTCGCATTGAGTACACCTACAATGGGCTGGACCAACGCATCCGAACAGAATTTCCCAATGGCAGTACCGTCGTCGAAAGTGTCGATGCACTGTTTCAGCGTACGGCTCATACCGATGCGGCAGGCGTCAGAGTTGAGTTTGACTACGACAGCATGGGGCGCCTTGCCAGGGTAACCGATGCCTTGGGGAATTCCACGACTTATACCTATGACGAAGCCGGAAACAAACTTACCCAGACCGATACGGCCGGTAGAACAACGCGTTGGACCTACGATCCCCTGGGTCGAATCGTGAGTCGTACGCTTCCCATGGGTCAGCAAGAAACCTTCACATATGACCCTAATGGGAATCTGCTATCACATACTGACTTCAACGGCCGAACAACCGCGTATCAGTACGATACCAACGATAGACGCATACGCACTGACTATGCGAACGGCAAGATCGAGTCGTTCATCTACGACTTGGTGGGCAACCGAACCCAGATTGTGGTCAGCGAGCCGGGTAGTGCGATAGAAACCTACACTTATACCTATGATCAGCGTAATCGTTTGATCCAGGAAACCCAACCCGACGGTACCGTTCTGTCGTACCGCTACGACGCGGCCGGCAACCGTGACCGTCTGACCATTGTCCGACCCGATACAACTGAAACCACCATGGAATACCTCTACGACGGACTCAACCGCCTGCAAGGCGTAACTAATGGCACCGGGACCACGAGTTATACTTACGATGGGGTGGGCAACCGGACGCGGGTCAACTACCCCAACGGTACCAGCGAAAGGTATGCCTACGACAATCTCAATCGCGTCATCCAAAAAGAAACCTACGACGGGGCAGGAGCATTGACGCAAAGCTATGCCTATACGCTAGACCCAACAGGGAGACGTACACGGGTCGATGAACTTGGCGGCAACTCGATCATCTACAGCTACGACAACCTTTACCGACTGACCAGAGAAACAATCCCCGGCAGCAGCTACGATGCAACGTACAGCTACGACGTAGTTGGTAACCGCACCCAGAGACTCATCAACGGACTAACCACCAACTATACTTACGACGATAACGACCGTCTCGTGCAACAGGGTGACAGTATTTACGACTATGACGACAACGGGAATACACTGTCGGTAGCGTCAAGTAACGGCATGGTACTATTCGATTACGACGACAAGAATCAATTAGTCAGTATGGTCAACGAAGGACTTTCTACCTACTTCGCTTACAGCCCTTCCGGTATTCGCACGCGAAAAATCGAAAGCGATCAGATTACTGCATATGTGGTGGATGCAAATCGGAACTACGCACAAGTCCTGATTGAGGACGGTGGGGAAAGTCCTATCGTCTACACTCATGGAGATGACCTGATCAGTCAGACTTCTGAAGAGGGCACGCATTTTTATCACTATGATGGTCTAGGGTCGACCAGAGCGCTCACCAATGCTGGAGGAACCGTCACGGATTCCTATGATTACGCGGCGTTCGGCCAGTTATTGAATCGTACAGGAGAGACCAACAATCAATACTTGTTCACAGGGGAACAGTTCGACTCAACTTTGAATCAGTACTATTTGAGGGCAAGATACTACGATGCGGAAGTGGGGCGGTTTTCGCAGATGGATATGTGGGAGGGAAATACTCGATCGCCCCTTTCGTTGAATAAGTATCTATACGGGAACGCGGACCCGGCGAATTTCACTGACCCAACCGGGTATTTCGGGTTGGCGGAGCTAGGTGCGACGTCAAATATACGCGCAACTCTGGCAACAACCAGCGTTCCTAGGTTCTCCGCTCTCGTTACCCGTGCCGTTGGGGCATCCCTTCAAACATCTGGCAGGGCAATCACCAAGACCGCAATACGTACGCTGCGCCGATGCATTCGTAAGCAAAATAGATGTGGACTCCAGTTTAACTTATTGATTGTTGGATACGATAACCCGGAAGTTACAGATCATATTCGAAGTATTCAAATAGCTAGCACAGTTGTCCTAACTTATCAAAGAACTAAATCCGGCAATCGCAGGTGGTACAACCGCAACGGTGGCTTGGGAGGCTGCAAGAGGAAAGGTAAGGCTAACCCGACAGACCAATGTGATGAATATCCGTTCTTCAAAACGCGAGAAGGAGGACCTCCGTTGAAGCCATGGGTTTCACTTCGCTGGGTTCCAATGAGGGAAAACCTTTCGGTTGGTGGACATTTTGGGTACTTGTCGCGTTCTATGAATAAATCAAAAAATCGGGAATTCGTTGTGGTGACTTCGGACTCCCTGCCAACCGTAGCGCTACCTCTGGGGGGTAAATAAAATATCATGATTCACACAGAGATAAATGAAGATGATGAGCCGACAATAAAACGCCTTAAGGCGAGATTGCGGAAGAAGTTTAATCCGGATAAGGAGGGGGATGTGGATAGCGCTGTGCGGCTAGCTAACTATCTTGTTGCTGTTGGAAGAATGGACGAAGCAGCACAGATTCTGGAAGGGCTTCTTCGGTTTTCTTATCGGGAATTACCGGAAAAAGTACAGCACGTGTGGCCAGCCAATGCGCAGGGATTGGTCTTGTTATCCTATATCGATGAGTTTGAAAATGATAGAGAACGAAAGTCAGTTCCAATTAGAGGTGTATTGAATAATGACTACAATTTATCAGAGCATGAAACTCATTTTCAGAAATTGCTATACGATTATAGAAACAATGAGTGGATAATGAAGATATACGGAGAAGAATCATGTAAGTTTCGTTGCGAAATGTTGTCCCAGGAGTGTCTGACATTTCTCTATTGGAGGCAGACTTGGGGCGAAATATTATTTCTTGAGGCTCAACGATTCGAAGATGAGCAGGAGAAAATAGACGGTATCATTAAGGTTGTCTATGAAAAATTGAAGGATGAAATAGTGAAATGCAAATAGTAAGTAGATAGATGGTGCTTTAATCGGCGTGGATGTGGTTCGCTTTGCTTAATGTGGTGAATCGTAAAGTAGGCAGATAGGGTGAAATAAGTTGATACGCAGTGCGCCGGGAAAATCTGGTGCGAGATCGGAGGTGAAAGTCTTCCACGCGGAAAAGCAAATAAGATGACACCCACGTTTTCCCCTTGTCGGAGGTGAGTTTACCACCTCGGTTGGACAGGCATCAGAGAGCCATTCGGTAGGTGGTCATTTTGGATTCCTTGCTCGACATATGAAAAGCAGAGATGAGTTTGTCGTTGTAACTAGCCCGCATCGCTCACCGATTG
>JAGRGI010000180.1 GCA_020445565.1 Chromatiales bacterium | reverse complement strand
ACACCAGCATCACGTCGATGTACGGAACGACGTTGATCTGCGACATGGGGGGACGGCGGTATCGGTGGGTACGCATATCAGCCGTGGGAATGGGCCTGACGTTGCAACACGGAGGAAAACTCCTCGGAGAACAAATCGTAGCGATTGGCCAGCCGTTCGGTCTCGGCGGCAAACCGATTGTAGGCGATGACCGCGGGGATGGCCGCGAACAACCCCATGGCGGTCGCCACCAGGGCTTCGGAGATACCCGGCGCCACCAGGGCGATGCTGGCCTGATGTACGTCCCCCAGGGCCTGGAAGGAATTCATGATGCCCCAGACGGTACCGAACAGCCCCACATAAGGGCTGGTGGAGCCGACGGTGGCGAGGAACGGCAGATGGCTCTCCAACTGGTCCATGGCCCTGGTAAGGGCGACACGCATGGCCCGCTGCGAACCTTCCACCACCGCACGGGAATCGACGCCGGCCTGCTTGCGCAGGCGGATGAATTCGCGAAATCCGGCCTCGAAGATGGATTCCATACCGTTGACCTTGCGCTTACCGGAGGCGATGCCCCGGTACAGGGTGGACAGGTCGCCGCCGGACCAGAAATCGTCCTCGAACTCATCCGCCGCCAGACGAGCGCGGCGCAGGGTGCGCCAACGGTCGAAGATCAGGGTCCAGGACATGAGCGAGGCCAGCATCAGCATGCCCATCACGACCTGGACTACCGGACCCGCGTCCAGGACGAGCTGAATTACGGATAGGTCACTTTTCATATCGGCGATGAGAACGTTCCACGGCGTAACCCTGGCTGGGTTGTTGGTATTCGGTTGACTGGTACTGGCTCATTGCTGACGGATACGGTCACGCATCTCGGCGGGTATGGGACGGGGGCGGAAAGTGGCGGCATCCAGGCAGACCACGGTCACACGGCCACGGCAGAATACCTTATCTTCTTCACCCTGCGCCAACACCTGCTGATCGAACACCAGACTGGCCCCGCGTGGTTCGCCGACGACACAAGTGACTTGCAGCAGGTCATTGAAGCGTGCCGGGCGCACGAAATGCAAATTCGCGTCGCGAACGGCAAAGATCAGCCCCTGCTCGCGTATCAATTCATCTTGCTCGAACCCCAGGGAACGCAGCCATTCGGTACGGGCACGCTCCATGAATTTCAGGTAATTGGCGTAATACACAACACCGCCGGAATCGGTATCTTCGTAATAGACCCGCACCGGCCAACGAAATTCGGCCACGTTTCAAACCCTTGTCAAACCGGCCCGCAAAGCGGTCTCAAAACAGTTCCAGATTTCTCCCATCCCCTGCCCTACTGCCCACCGGGAAACCGAAATGCCGATAGGCAAGGTCGGTAGCAACGCGCCCGCGCGGCGTACGCATCAAAAAACCTTCCTGGATCAGGTAAGGCTCCACCACGTCCTCAATGGTTCCGCGTTCCTCGCCGATGGCTGCGGAGAGCGTGTCCAGACCCACCGGTCCGCCTTGAAATTTCTCGATGATGGCGCTGAGCAAGCGCTGATCCTGACCGTCCAGCCCGCGCCGGTCCACCTTGAGCAGGTTCATGGCCTGGTCGGCGCTCCCGGCATCCACTCGGCCACCGTTACGCACCTCGGCATAGTCCCTCACCCGGCGCAGTAGGCGGTTGGCGATGCGGGGGGTGCCACGGGCACGGTGGGCGATCTCTTGCGCGCCGGAGGGCTCCATGTACACGTTCAATATGCCAGCCGAACGACTGACGATGGCAGCCAGCTCCTCCGGTGTGTAGAACTCCAAACGCTGCACGATGCCGAAGCGATCGCGCAGTGGCGAGGTGAGCAGGCCGGCGCGGGTAGTGGCACCCACGAGCGTAAAGGGCGGCAGGTCCAGCTTGATGGAGCGTGCCGCCGGCCCCTCACCGATCATGATGTCGA
>JAGRGI010000179.1 GCA_020445565.1 Chromatiales bacterium | reverse complement strand
TGGCCGAAATGCACACCGGCCTCCAACATCTGGCGCATGGTGACCTGAGCCATTGGGTAACTCCTGAATCGGTTTAGGGTTGAGCCTCCACGCGCCCCGCAACGGCGACCCGAGATCCCGGCCTTTCCAACAGGCACGAAAAAAGGGGTGACTAGACCCCCTTCGGGCACCCCACCGGCGGTATCGACGCGTGTGTGGTTTCAAGTTCGACTTTTCCGTCGTGCTCGATTTGCCAACCGAGCGCGCGCTTTATACCATACTGCGTTTTCATCGACAAACGCGGCGGGCAGCCTTTCGCAAGCAGCCGCGTCGTCCAAGGCTCTCCAGGCGCCATCGGCTGGATGCCGGTTTGCCGCACCATAGAGTTCGCCATGAGCGCCACAATCAAGAGCCCTGACGAAATCCAGAAAATGCGCGTTGCCGGCCGCTTGGCGGCCGATGTCCTCGACATGATCACGCCGCACGTCCAGGCCGGCATCACGACCGAGGAACTGGACCGCCTCTGTCACGATTACATCGTCAACGAACAGCGGGCGATACCGGCCCCCCTGAACTACCGCGGCTTTCCGAAGTCTATATGTACCACCTTGAATCATCAGGTCTGCCACGGCATCCCAGGCGACCGCAAGCTGAAGAAAGGTGACATCCTCAACGTCGACGTAACCGTCATCAAGGACGAGTACCACGGCGATACCAGCAAGATGTTCTATATCGGCGAACCATCCATCCTCGCGCGCCGGCTTACAAGGGTATGCCGGGAATGCATGATGATCGGTATCGAAATGGTTCGCCCCGGCATTCGCCTGGGCGATATCGGCCACGCCATCCAAAAACACGCCGAGTCCAACCGCTTCTCGGTCGTTCGGGACTACTGCGGCCACGGCATCGGCCGAGTGTTTCACGAAGACCCCCAGGTCAAGCACTACGGCAAACCCGGCGAAGGCATGGTGTTGCAGGAAGGCATGACCTTCACCATCGAACCGATGGTCAATGCAGGCAAACACACGGTGAAAACCTTACCGGACCAATGGACGGTAGTGACCCGCGACCGCAGTCTGTCGGCCCAATGGGAACATACCGTATTGGTTACCTCCGATGGCGTGGAGATCCTTACCCTGAGGGACGAGGAACGCGACGGATCCCTGGCAATCTGATGCCATTGGATCGCACCTCCCCATGAACGCCGTCGCAGATAGTCCTCCCCTGCTCGACCTGACATCCGTTCGCGCCGCCATCGCCGGCGGGGAATTGCCGCAGACCGCCTATCGGCAGGCGCTCAAGCGGGCATCCGCGACCATCCTGAATCGCTTCCAACCCCAATTGCCGGTGGCGCCCCTGGTTCGGGCCCGAACCCGGTTGGTCGAGCAGGTGCTCGAGGCGGTCTGGGAGGACCTGGAGCGCCCCTTCCCCGATGCCATCGCCATGGTCGCCGTCGGCGGTTTCGGACGGGGCGAGCTGCATCCTTATTCCGACATCGACCTGTTGCTGTTGCTGGAGAGCCAGGAAACCCCCCAGGTGGAAGAGTGGTTGCGGCAGTTTGTCACGTTTCTCTGGGATATCGGTCTGGAAGTGGGCCATAGCGTGCGCACCGTGCAGGAATGCGTAACTGAAGCCATAGAAGACATCACGATCGCCACCAACCTCATGGAAGCTCGACTGCTGGCCGGTTCCCGCTCCCTGTTCAACGACATGGTCCACGGCACCGGCCCGGAGTTTGTCTGGCCGGGCAACAGTTTCTTTGAGGCAAAATGCCTGGAGCAAAAAGCACGTTACAGAAAGTACGACGACACCGCCTATAAACTGGAACCGAACCTCAAGGAAGGGCCGGGCGGTCTGCGCGACATTCAAACCTTCGGCTGGGTGGTGAAAAGACATTACGGCTGCCAGACCCTGCACGGCCTCGTGGAGGTCGGTTTTCTCACCGAGGATGAATACCAAACGCTGGAGGCCAGCCAGGAATTCCTATGGAAAGTGCGCTTCGTGCTTCACCGGCTCAACAGCCGGCGTGAGGACCGCCTGCTGTTCGACTACCAGCGCGCCGCGGCGGAACAGATGGGCTACCGGGACCAGGATTTCCAGATGGGTGTGGAGCGCTTCATGCAAGCCTACTACCGCACCATCCTGCAGGTAAGCCGGCTCAATGAGATGTTGCTGCAATTGTTCATCGAGCGCATCGGCCAACGGGCGCCGGTCTCCGAGCCGGTGGAGATCAACCGTCGCTTCAAGTCCGTCAACAGTTACCTTGAAGTCACAGACCCCAGGGTATTTGCCCGCTCACCGCTGGCGTTGCTGGAGGTATTCCTGCTGATGCAGCAGCACCCCGAGCTGCAAGGCGTCGGGGCCGGCACCATCCGGTTGATCCGCGACAATGTCCACCGCATCGATCAGAATTTCCGTAACGACCTGGGCGCGCGGACCCTGTTCATGGAGATTCTGCGCCAGCCGCGCGGCATAACCCACGAACTGCGGCGCATGAACCGTTACGGGATTCTCGCCGCCTATCTGCCCGCCTTCGGCAACATCGTCG
>JAGRGI010000178.1 GCA_020445565.1 Chromatiales bacterium | reverse complement strand
ACGTCGGCGGCAACGGCGGCATCAAGGTCCGCGTCACCGATCTGCTGACCCGCGTCAGCACCCCTGAAGAAGTGCTGGAATATTGCGCCGCCTACATTCAGTTTTACCGCGAAACCGCCCACTACCTGGAGCGAACCGCTCCCTGGATCGAGCGAATCGGCCTGACCGCGGTGAAGGAGACGTTGGTGGACAACCCCGAAAAGCGTAAAAACTATGCGGAAAGGTTCATGAAATCCCAGGAATTCGCCCAGATCGATCCCTGGACGGAACGCGCCCAGGGCGCCGAGGAAGGCGAATTCCAGCCCTTGGCCCGCCTGGCCGGCTGATTCCACCCAGCATCCGGACCAAGGCCAACCCTGCCAGGGCACCGACCCTGGCAGGGTTTTTTGTTCGCGGATAACGACCCGCCCTTCGGTTGGCCATGCGTAGGCGGTGGGGATAAGGGGCTGCACCACGCACGGACGGGTGTGCGTGGTTTCCTCTGTCTTTCCGTCAACGATCGTCAATCCCGTTGGACAAGGCGATGGCCTCTTGATACTTTTTAGCTCCCTTCGCTTCGCAGTCCATTCCCATGCCCGGCCTTACCGATATTTTGATCGCTTCCATCATCCTGGTCTCCGCAGCCCTGGGTCTGGGCCGGGGACTGGTGCGCGAGTTGCTCTCCGTGCTTATCTGGATCGTCGCCATACTGGTGGCCGTGCATTACGGCGACTGGATGGGCGAATACCTGCGCGAGGACATCCCGGACGAACCCACGCGCCATATGGCGGCGATAGGTTTGGTGTTCGTGCCCACACTGGTGCTGCTCTCCTTGATCAGCGCCCTGGTCGCACGGGTGTTTCTCCGCCACCACCGCGATAGCCACGACCAACTGTTCGGCATGGTCTTTGGCGCCGTGCGTGGGGTGGTGATCATTGCCATCGCGGTTGTGCTGGGACGCTCCGCCAGTCTGGACCACGAACAGTGGTGGGCGGAGTCGGTGTTCATTCCCAAGGTGGACGAGTTCATCCACTTCGTCGAGCCACACCTGCCCGGTGACCTGGCCAAGTTCGTCCGCGACGCCGACCGGCCGACCACGACCCGCAAACTCACCCTTTACCCCAATCCTAACGGCCAGTACCTGGTGGACGGCGAGGTCAATGGCAAGCCGGTGGAATTTCTACTCGACACCGGCGCCAGTCTGGTAATGTTGCCGGAAGCCCTGGCGAACGAACTGGGCCTGAGCCGCGGCGAACCGCTGGAGGTAATGACGGCGGTAGGCAAAAGCACCGCGTACCGCGTGGAGCTGGACACCATTCGTGTCGGCAACATCGAGGTACGCGAAGTGCGTGGCGCCATCAATCCCAACGCCACGGAGAAACAGGTCCTGCTGGGCACCAGCTTCCTACGGCATATCAACTATCAGCACGAGCGCAACAGCATGGTGCTGGAGCAAACCCGCTACATCAACTGACACTCCGACGACGTCGTCGGCGCTGCTGCCGACGTTGACGCAACCGGATCCAAACCCCGCTGATTGCCAGAAGAGCCATCATCAGAGCTGCAAGATCCATCAGCCACGGCCCGTAGGTCCCGAAGATTCGCCCGCTGTGCAGATCCAACAGGATTCTTTCCAGCGGCAGTCCGACAGGTGAGAATGAGACAGTCGCGGTCTGCGGGTTCTCACCCGTATAAGAGGACGGTTTGGACCAGTGCACCGCCCGGACCGGTGCTGTGGGCGTCCAGACCAGAAGCTCCGAATCGCCAACCCACTCCCCCGCCGCCGATCGGACCCGTATCGCCCCTTGCGCATCCCGCCCCAAGCCATCGATGGGCATGGAGATGCCACTTTCCGATCCGATGCGTTCGACGATCTCACCCCGTTTGGTCAGCAGGAGAATATGGTCCTGAAAGGCCGCTGTCAGCAGGACACCCACCTCCAGCACGCCAACCAGACTGCCTTGGCATTCCAAGGAGATGTCGTTCACCCAACAACCCTCGCCGATCTGCACCACCCTGGACTCACCGGCTGTGTACGATATCGCCATGGGCTGATGCAGTCCGTAGTAATCCATCAAAGGCCGCCAATTGATTTCCTTCCGGGCCAGCGCCAGTGAATCGGTGTGATTGAGCGCAACGCCACTAACGGAAAGCAACAACACAAAGACGGCAGCAATCGCCCCCAGCCGACGATGCAGGGAATACAGTACGCTGGCCCAACGATGACTATGACCCGTCGACATTGCTCACCTGCCTATGAAACAGGAGCGCCAGGCGGGCCAGTTTCGTTAGGGCCCGAACGGACAGGGTCGCCCCGCTGATACCATCGATATCCTTGTCGAGGCTCAGATCTGAATCGAGCCGCGTACGGGCGAACTGCTCGGTAAAAAAGCCGTGTCGGACCTCCCAACCACGGCTCTCCCGAAACACCAGTACACGCAGATACTCCAGGCGATCAGCCTCGACCACTAAACCAACCGTGATCGGTTTTTCCTTGCCGATTTCCTCCAGGACCCAGGCACTGCGACCCCCCCTAAGCCAATAACGAACCCGAAGCCCGATGTAGGCGTGGGCCAGAATCGTTCTGGCGTCCTCCTTCAGTTTCGGCGTCAGCCAAAGCATGGACGGAGCGGGCGGATCCCCTGAAAATGCCTCGATCAAAAAGCTTTTCGGAGATTGATAGACCTCATCTCCCGCCATGACAATCGGGCAAATCAGCAGAAAAACAAACAGGAAATATCGGTACATGAACGTGTCTTCCCGGCGGCCATCCATGGCCAGGCAGGATCAAAATTGGTAGCCGATGCCTATGTCGAAGCCTTTGTCGTCCAGACCCGAGTCGGTGTCGTTATTCCGATCCCGATAGTCGACCTTCAAAACAACATCCTCATGGGGCCACCAATTCATGCCAACCTCCCACTGGCTGAATCCGTCGGCTGTCCGAAAACCATCGACGTCCTCGTAGCGCGCATAGACACCAAGGTTGGGAACGGGCTTGAAACTCGGCTCGACGTACCATCCATCTTGCCGATCGCCGCCGGCCGCCTCGATCGCATCACCCTCAAACTCCCAGCCTGCCCAGAGAGCCTTCAGGGTAAACGGCCCCCGACTCCAGATCAGGTGAGTCGAGAGCAATAAACCGGTATCGATCAGATCTCCACCCGCTTGATCCGCATCGCTCTGCCAGTGCACCGTGGCGGCAAGTTCCAAGCCGGGAACGCCGGTATACCTTCCACGCAGGGTGTAGGCCAAATCCTCTGCCGTGGCTTCGGAAACCTTTTGGCGGCCGCTACGGACCCGAAAGGCGCTGCTTCCGTCACTGGGAATCGCCAGACCCGAGGTTACTGCCAGATCCCAGGAAAATCCCGTCCCCGCACGTCCGCTGAGGGCGCCGCCGGCTTCCCACCAGGTTGAAGGGATAATGATGCTTTCCACGTCGTTGCGTTCCACACCATAAAAGGTTGTGGGTTCGTGGGTTTCGTTGAGAATGCCGATCGGCAGGAGAAAGAGTCCTGCCTTGGCGCTCAACCCATCCTTCAGGTCGAATTCAATAAAGGCTTGTTCCAGTTCCACCTCACCATTTTGGCCGTCACCGGCGATGGAATGCTCCACTTCCAACTCAGAGAACAAGCGGATGTCCTCGCTGAACTCGTGGTTGAAGAACAACACGAAACGGTGGAAGTCGATCTCTTTGCCGCTGTCCAGATTGTTGTAATGCAGCTCCCCATAACCACCGATACGGGTGTCGCCCGCATGCGAGGCTTCCCGTGCCTGCTGATCCACAACCTCGGCAGTGGCCTGTACCTGCGCGACGGTGTCCTCGACTCGCTCAGTCGTATCGGCCAGCTGTGCCCGCAGGGACTCGATTTCTGCCTGTTGCGCCTTAAGCATTCTCCACATCTCTTCAGTGGATGGCAGGGAATCGGCCAAGGCCGGGAAAGACAATGAACCGAGCAGGAGGCCGGAAGTGGCCCGCAAATGATACATGGCAATACCTCTCCAGCGCGGCACATGGCACACGCCCAGCAGATTAAGCACTATTAATCAAGATATTGGAGGTTCACCGAGAAGCGACAGGCCACGTAGAACTACCGTGAATGACAGTCAATGACATGGCCAGGCACAACGGGAAATGAACCTCATTGGCTGGCTACCGGAGAGGACCGGATGGCTGGCTATTCGAATACATTAACACGAATACGATTTGTTCTCATATATATTATTTCTGTTGCACAGATCGGAAAAGAGGGTTTCACCCAGAGGCCCGTTCTGAGCAAATTCAGTTTTTCCGTTAAGCGCTCGATAGTACTATCCATAGCCCTCGGACCAACAAGCCAGTAGCTGCTGAAGGGGCTGACTGTTCAACCAAATGCGGGTATTCCTCATGCATCCGTCCCTCACCGTTGCGCTTGCTCTCCTCTCCGGTTGGATGCTCACTTCACCGGCGCTTGGCAGGGATAGCGACATTCCGCTGGAGATGAGCCTGGAGGAACTCCTGGATATAGAGGTCACCTCGGTATCCAAGCGCCCTCAATCCCTATCGGATACCGCGGCAGCCATCCATGTCATCAGCAATGACGACATCCGCCATTCCGGTGTAACCAATATCCCGGATGCGCTGCGCATGGCCCCTGGCATCCAGGTTGTGCGCATCGATTCCAACAAATGGGCGGTGACTTCTCGGGGCTTCAATGGCCGCTTTGCCAACAAGCTGCTGGTCCTGATCGACGGACGCACCATCTACTCTCCCACCTTTTCCGGCGTGTACTGGGAGGTCAACGATCTGGTATTGGAGGACGTGGAACGCATTGAGGTGATTCGCGGGCCTGGCGCGACGGTCTGGGGCGCCAATGCGGTCAACGGCGTGATCAATATCATCACCAAGCACACGGCCGATACGCAGGGCAGCCACCTCTCGCTGGCCAGCGGCAGCCAGGAAAGGGGCCTGCTCAACGCACGCTACGGTACGAGGTTGGGAGAGGGCAGCTACGGACGACTATCCCTCAAGGCATTCACACGAGACGAGTCAAACCTGGTGGATGGCGGGCATGCCAATGACCAGTGGCGAGGTTTCAGCGCTGGATTCCGCCTGGACTCCCAACTCGGTCCTGCAGATAGCCTGACTGTACAGGGAGACATTAATCACCGCACTATCGACCAGTTCCAGCAGATCCCTCTATTGACCATACCCTTCCAGGACCGGGTCAAAAACGAAGCCGAACTGGACGGTATGAACCTGCTGGCGCGTTGGACACATAGCGAATCGGCCGATTCCGTCTGGACCGCCCAGGTCTACCTCGATCGCTTCGAGCGAGACGAATATATACTCGGTGAGCGTCGCAATACCCTGGACCTTGATATCAATCACAATTTCAAACTTTCAGGCGGACATGAAATTGGTTGGGGGCTGGGCTACCGGTACACTGACGATGACTTCGAAAGCACGCCATTCGTGTTCGCTTCCCCCGATGACCGTGACGCCGATCTGTTCAGTGCCTTCATCCAGGATCAAATCTCGCTGGTGCCGGATACTCTGGATATTACTCTGGGCTCCAAATTCGAAAACAACGATTACAGCGGGTTCGAATTTCAGCCCAGCATTCGCGCGACCTTGCACCTGAACGAAGGCAATATGCTTTGGGCCGCCGTTTCCAGAGCAGTACGTACGCCTTCTCGCGCCGAGCACGACTTCACTCTGCTCACGGCCGTGTTGCCGCCCGGCGGCCCAGTCAATCCCTATCCCATCGCCGTCAGCGTCTTTGGGCAGGGAAGCGACGATTTCGGCAGCGAGAAGGTCGTCGCCTATGAACTCGGCTACCGCGGCGCGCCGTTCAACGATCTGACCTTGGATTTGGCGACCTTCTACAACGAATACAGCGACCTGCGCGCTTTCGCCTTTGGAATACCACAGCTTGCCAATCCTCCCGCCCCGGCCAGGCTGGATACACGCTTCAGCAACGAAACATCCGGCCGGACCTACGGCCTGGAACTGGCGGCGACTTGGCAGGCAAGCAATGACTTGCGGTTGGACCTGAGCTACAGCTACACCGAAACAGACATCGATTGGCCAAATGTACCGGACATCACACAGAACACTTCGGCCCCCCGCAATCTGGTCTCACTGCGCTCGCGTTGGCGGATTTCGGAGGATCTCAATGCCGATGCCTGGCTACGTTACACGGATGAAATCGAGACCTATCACACCACCGAACCGCCCTATCTGTTCAAGATAAAGGCGTTTACGGAATTGGACCTGCGCTTGGCCTGGCAAGCCAACAAGCAACTGGAGTTGTCTCTGGTGGGGCAGAATCTGCTCCATGGGCATCACCAGGAGTACGTTCAGGAAGCGTATATTTTGCCAACGGAGGTTGAGCGGAGCTTCTATGTCCAGGCGGCATTGAGCTTCTGAGCTCACTCACGGCGGTAAAACGCGACATGGCGCGATACAACAAATACCGTTGGTGGTGGCTCCTGCTGGTGTCTGCCATGCTACCGAATCTGTCGGGCAATGCCCGCGAGTTGGAGGAGGCAACCGCGAAAGCCGCGCTGGCCTTTAATTTCGCACGTTACGTGGAATGGCCGCAGGTCACGGGGCAACTGCAGATCTGCAGCCTGGGCGGTGAGGAATTGGGGCGTGCTTTCGCCAAACTTCAAGGCCGATCCATCCGCGAGCAGAATATCGTTGTACATTCCTTGGAGATCGGCGACCCGGCCGGCAACTGCGATCTGCTATTCATCGACATCCGCGAACGCAGCCAGATCGCGCTGCTGCTCGACCAGCTTCGGGAGAGCCCCATATTGACCATTGGCGAGCTGCCGGATTTCAACGACTACGGCGGTATCATCCGCCTGTTTCGCGAGGGCGACAAATTCCGTTTCTCGGTCAACCTGGGCGTGGCCAGGGAAGCCGGGCTATTCATCAGTGCGCGGTTGCTGCAATTGGCCCGGCAGGTCATCGAGTAGGCAGATCCAATTCCAGCAGTACAACCTCCTCCTCCCGATTCACCTCCGCCCGGAATCCGCGTTTGCGGAAGGTCTCCAGCATACGCCGGTTGTCCGGGTCGGTCTCCGCCTCCACCCGACGCAGTCCCCACTGCTGGGCCAGCTCCAGGCAATAATCAAGCAATATGCCACCGAGCTTCTTGCCCTGCCAGGGGTCCGGAATCAACACGGCGAATTCGGCACTCTCGTGGTTCGGATCGGCCATCAATTGGGCCACACCGGCCAGCTCGCGTTGGCCGTGCACCTCGGTTTCCGCGACGATGGAGATCTGGCGCTCATGGTCGATGACGCAATGGTCGATGGCCATCCGATGGGTGGCGCGACGAAACATGGAACGGAAGCGGAAACGTATCGACTCCGGCGAGGATTTGCCGATCAGATCGTGCCACAAGGGTTCATCCTCGGCCCGCACCGAACGCAGCGTGATCAGACTGCCGTCGCCGGCATGGGCATGGCGCATATATTCCTGCGGATAGGGCCGGATGGCCAAGTGCGAGTGACGGTCGTGGGGATCGGGGAGGAAGTCGGCGTCCAGGATCATGCTGGCGTCCAGGGCCACGATGCGTTCGTGGCTGGCCAGCAGTGGGTTGATGTCGAATTCGCGGATCTCCGGAAAATCCTCGATCAGCATGGAAAACCGCATCACCACCTCGATGAGCTGATCGACATCCACCGGCGGCTGACCGCGATAGCCCGACAGCATCGGCCAGAAACGCAGTGACTCCAGCATTTGCCGCACGCGGGTCTCGTTGAGAGGTGGCAGCCCTATGGCCCGATCATCGAGGATACCGGTGGCGATGCCACCCATGCCCACCATGACGATGGAGCCGAAGGTCGGGTCCTTCTTGGCGCCAAGAATGATTTCGATGCTCTGGTGGGCCGATACCATCTTTTGCACATTCACGCCCTTGATCACCGCCTCACCGCAACGGCTGCGGGTGTGCTCCATCATCTGACGGTAGGCGTCGCGAACATCGTCCGGCCCCTCCAGGCCCAGGGCCACGCCACCTACGTCCACCTTATGGACAATCTGCGGCGAAACCACCTTGAGTACCACGGGGAAACCCAACTTTTCCGCCATCTCCACCGCCGCCTCGGGGTCCCCCACGGTACAGGAGTCACACACAGGGATGCCGTAGGCTTTGAGCAGGGAACGGGCATGGTTCTCGGTAATCTCCTCGCGCTGCTCCATGAGACGCGGATGCAGACGCTCTCGCAGGCGGCGGCGATTGAGATCCAGATGCACCGAGACCTCTCGCGGCGTCCGGTAGAGGTTTTCCAGATTGTGGGCGTAGGCCACCAGATGCATGAAGGCCCGAACGCCCTGCTCCGGTGTGGAGTGGGTCGGCAAGCCGGCCTCGTTGAGGATCTGAATACCCTTGCGTACCCGTTCACCACCCATCCAGGCCGCCAGTACCGGCTTTTTTGCCTTCTTGGCGATCTCTGCCACCGCTACTGCGCTACCCGCCGGGTCGTTGCCGGACTGCATGGCGAAGATCACCAGCAGGCCATCGACGCCGGCATCGGCCAGCACCGGCGGCAACACCCTGGCGAAACGCTCTGCCGGAGCACCGTCGAGAATGTCTACCGGATTCTGGTGTGAACCAACCGGCGGCAGGATGCTATCGAGTTCGGCGACCGTCTCCGCGCTCAGCTCCGCCAGCTTGCCGCCACGCGCCAACAGGGCGTCGGTGGCGATGATGGCCGGACCGCCGGCGTTGCTCACGATGGCCATGCGCGCCCCCTTGGGCAGACGCTGGGCGGCCAACACCTCGGCCACATCGAAGATGTCGTCCAACTCCGAGACACGTACGACGCCACAGCGGCGAAAAGCGGCTTCATAGACCGCATCTTCGCCAACCATGGCACCGGTATGACAGGTCACAGCGTGGCCGGTCTCGGCAAATCGGCCGGCCTTGTACACCAGGATCGGCTTACTAAGGGCGAAGGCGCGGGCGGCAGAGAGGAAATTGCGGGCATGGGCGATGCTTTGTATGTACAAGATAATTGCCCGGGTGTTCGGGTCTTTGCCGAAGTAGTCGATGAGATCACCAAAACCCACATCCAGGCGTGTCCCGGTGGAGACGAAACTGGAAAAACCAATGCCCTCCTCTATGGCCCAGTCCATCACAGAATTGCACAGGGCGCGGGATTCGGAGATGAAGGCCAGGTGTCCCTGCTTTGGCGTCGCAACCGAATGGCTGGCGTTAAGACCGATGGCCGGTGTAATGATGCCCAGGCTGTTGGGGCCGACGATGCGCATGTCCGGGAAGCGGGTCTGGACCTCGGCGATCTGGCGCTCCAACTCGCGCCCGGAATCACCGCTCTCGCGAAAACCGCCGGAAATGATCAGTACCCCGCCGACACCGGCCTCACCGCACTGCCGAACCACTTCCGGGACCTGGGCGGCCGGATTACAAATCACGCCCAGGTCGGGCACCTTGGGCAGCATGGCCAGGGACCCATAGGTCGGAATCCCATGAATGGACTCGCAACTGGGATGGATCGGATAGACCACACCCCGGTAGCTGCCACCCAGCAGATTGCGCAGTACGCTGACCCCCAGGTCCTCACCCTGCTCGCAGGCCCCGAACAGGGCAATGCGCTGAGGTTTGAAGATCTTTTCCAGGTTTCGAACGCCCATGTGCCCACTCCACCGTTTCTTTCCGACGCGACTGTCGAGGTACTACCGGCAGGACCAGTACCCGATTAAACGCCGCGCTGCACGGAGCCAGCTCAATTAATCTGAATTCGCCGAGAGAAATTGCGTTTCGTAATATTCTTGTATTCTGATTTAAATCAGTAACCCCTCCCTGGCGCAGGCGGACAATAAAACCGTAGACGAAGTTCATCCGCAACGGACCGCACCAGCCGGACATCCGACCCGATGCGGCCCTCCATCCTGATCGATTGGAGGTCCAATCATGAAACGTTCCAGCAAACTGTTGCGTGCATTCCTTGTTGCCGGCCTGCTCGCCGCGCCTGTGGGGGCGGCTCAAGCCTTCTGGTGCCCATGCTTTGGCTGGGGTGACGGGTTCGGCGCCTTTGACATGCACTTCGGCGTCCACGCCAATGCCTACGGCTATGGTTACGGTGCGCCCTATTATTGGGGTGCTCCCTACTATGTGCCGCCGGTGGGATACGCCCTACCCTACGCTACCGCGCCGGTAGCCGAGGAATCGGCCAAATAGGTCGCGCTGCAACGGCGGGCGAGGTCTCACGGCCTCAGCCCGCCGATGCCTGCGCACTAATCTCCGTTTCCAATACGGCTGCTTGATTGCGGCCGTTTTCCTTTGCTCTGTAGAGTGCCTGGTCCGCCGCCTCGACCAGTTCAGCCTCGGATCGGGCCCGGTTCGGATTCAACGACGCAGCACCTATGCTGACGGTCACTTGGCCATGGCGAGGTGAGGCACAGTGCTCCATGTCGAGTTCACGAACGCCTTCGACGATTCGTTGTGCCACCTTGCGCGCACCGGCGGTATCGGTCTCCGGCAGCACGACTGCCAATTCGTCTCCGCCGTAACGGGCGCCCAGATCCGCGGGACGCTTCAGGATCGCCGATATGACGCTGGCGACCGCCTGCAAACAAAGATCTCCGGCACGATGCCCGTAGCTGTCGTTGTAACCCTTGAAATGGTCCACATCGCAAAACAACAGGGCCATTTCCTTGTCTGCACGACGCTGCCGATGCCACTCCTGTGTCAGGTATTCATCAAAGCCCAGGCGATTGGCCAGTCCGGTAAGAGAATCGCGGCGCGACATCTTATGGAGAAATTCATTGGCCTTTTCGAGGGCCTCGGTGCGTTCCGCAACCCTCGCCTCCAGATCGTGGGAATATTTGCTCAACTCTTCATGCAGAATCCGGTATTTATCGCTTAACGCCAGGGACAGAATGATGATCTCCGCCAACAGGCCCATCGCGGCGGAATTCTGCGTGATAAAGTTATTGGGCAGCACGCTGAAGCGGCTGAGAATCAAGAGCCCCGTACCCACGCCGTAAACCAGCCAGGCCAGGGTAAAAAAGCGGGCGGAACGGTTGCCTTTAATCCAACACAAGGCGCTGGTCAGCAGGATCAGACTGCCGTTGACCAGGGCCAGCGCGGTACCCACTTCGATAGCGAGCCGGTAGCCGGCAAACAAGGCCAGCAGGGACGAGCCCAGGGCCAGTACGGTCATGCCGCTCAGCAGTCGGGAAAAAATCGGGGCATAGCGATCGGTTTCCAAAAATAAACGCGCAAAAATGGCCGTACCCACCATCCAGAGTGATGAGGACAAGGGCACCACCGTATTTGCCAAGGCAGGCGAATCCGGCCAGAGATACTGAAAGGCATGGCCGTTCAAGGCCATGATGAAGAGCGTTCCAGAGAGGACGGAAAATACATACGCCAGGTAGGACGGATCGCGGATAGCCACGTACAGGAAGGCGTTGTAGAGGCACATCATCAGCATGACGCCGTAGAGAAGCCCGTAAGCGATCTGGCGGTTGCCGTCGGTATAAAAGAAATCGCTGGCCCGTTCGATGCGCGGGTGAACCTGCATCGAGCTGGTGGTTTCCAATCGCACGTACAGGTTCTCGACACCCCCCGCGGCTCGCATCAGGGGGAACAGAAACTCACGGTGATGCACCAGGCGGGTATCGAAGGCCAGCGTGTCTCCCAAGCGACGTTCACGCAAGCCGCCATCTCCCGGTTCGTACAGGCGGATATCGTCCAACAGTGGATAGTCGAACACCAGCAACCATTCGTAACCTGCCGACTCTTCCCAACGCAAGGGTATCTTCAACCAGACGACAGTAGCGGTGTAGCCCAAACTGAGTCGCTCGCCGTCAATTGCCTCGAAGGCTTCGTCCTGTGCCATCACCGTTTCGATGGACAACTCGCCGTTTGGATCAAGGCGATAACAGAAAGGCAGAGATTGATTTCTTTCCGCCTGTGCCAGAGAGTAGGCCGGAATTTCGCAAGCGCGCGCCAAAGCACAGTTGCTGAACCCCGCCAGACAAGCTGCCAACGCAAAAAGCCAAACCCCGATTGAGCAGATCGAAGGCATATCGTTTTCTGTTCCTTTCACCCACTCGTCTACCAATCTGCGCCGGATGATGACGTGCCTGAAGGAGGAGGACCACACCGACTTGCCGGATGTCTTTCCGACTATCCGCATCAGCTATGGATTGCTGCCATCGCGTAGGCTCACGTGACCATCAAGCAAGCAATTTCGGCATAGGCTCCGTGGAATGCCCCACAAGGTGCGAATACTCCATTGGCAAACACCCGGGCTTGCGCGTGCTGGTATTAACCTGAATGGTTACATTATTTTCCGAGTATAGCGAGGCTTTGGCTTTTGTGTGGTGAAACCATCACCTGGAACGGACGACAACCGCTCATCCACCCCTGGCAATCGGCCGGGACGGGTCTCTGATCCATTCGCTCCAGGAGCCCGCATACAGGCGCGCACCGGGCAGACCGGCAATTTCCATCGCCAGCAGACTATGGCAGGCGTTCACACCCGAGCCACACATGAATACCGCCGTATCGACCGGGCGCTGGTCGAGAAAATGAATAAACCTGGCCCGCAGCCGGTCAGCCGGCAGGAACAGCCCGTGCGGGTTCAGCGCTTCGCGATAGGGGGCGTTACGCGCCCCTGGCACATGCCCGGCGACGGGATCGATGGGCTCAACTTCGCCCCGAAAGCGCGGCGCGTCACGCACGTCGATGAGGCAACAGGCACCTGCGGCGAGATCGTCTTGAAGCGTCTGCGAACTGATCACCCAATCGTCGTTCGGGCTTCCCTGGAAATCGGCATGCCTGGGCAATTCCAAAGTATCGCTGCGAGGATGACCCTCTCGAACCCAACGCTCCCAACCACCATCCAACAGGGCAACCGCATCATGCCCCAGCCAGCGCAGCATCCACCACAGACGCGCGGCAAAGGCACCGTTGGATTGGTCATAGACGACCACCTGCACGCCATCCTCTATGCCCCAGTACCCCAGAGTCCGGCAAAAGGAACCCGGATCGGGCAAGGGATGCCTGCCGCTGCCGGATTGTATCGGCGCGGACAGATCTTCATCCAAATGGGCATAAAATGAACCCGGAACATGGGATTTGCGCCACTCATCCAGCCCCCAGTCGGGATCCTGGAGGTCGAATCGGCAATCCACCAACACCCACTCCGGATGCCGTAGTACATCATCGGGGCCTACGAGAGTCTGATAGGGCATGTTCAAGCTCCGGATCTGTTGCGGCACGCAGCGGCAACCGCGGTGCCAAGAAGCCAACTGCTCAGCTTGTTTCTGCTCGAGTGCGTGACACGATTACCTGGGCGCACGGGGGTTCAGTGCCGTTCATGATACACGCAAGCCCACTGGAAGCGGATCATGGGCGCCAAACCGTATTTCGGTAGATGACTGACTTGGCTTGAGTGAGGAAACGATTCCATGGCGGCCACCACATCAACAGCCGTCACACCAGCGACCACGACCCCGCAAAAACGGACGGGGCATCCGGACGTGGCCTCCCCGGAGACCGTCGTTCTCGACTTTGGCATGGCCAGGAAAAAGACGCTGAGTTCTGGTCTTAAATCGGTGTCCCTACTACACTGCTTTCTCAATTTATGGCACCCGCCGTGCATTTTCCCCGTACCATCAGCTTTGGTATCGCTAAATGATTAAACTTGCTCTCCTCGCCCTGCTGATCCTCAGTCAGATCCTGGTGCCCGTTCGGGCCGAGCTGGTTGCGCTGCAGAATCCTGGATTCGAGGACTTTCCGACCCGGCCGGTGGGTTGGCGAACGACGCAACATGCGGGCGAGATTGCCTATGAATTTGAGATCGACAGTGAAGATGCGGCATCGGGAGAGCAGAGCTTCAGGATGACCTGTACCGTTCAACAGGTTTACGGTCTGATTGATCAGAAGGTTGCCATCGGTCCCGCTGAGCAGCCACGCAAAATGCATTTGTCCGCGAAGATGAAGAGCAAAGACATCGGTCCCCGTGGTTGGATGCTGGTCGTCAACTTTCTCGGCCCGAGAAATGCCATCATTTCACAGGTCCGGTCTCAACACGTCAGCGGCACGAACGACTGGAAAACGGTTGTTCTCGACAAACCGATCCCAGACAGAACCGAAGCATTGAGTGTCGGCGTCATGCTTCTCGATTTCGGTATCGGTTGGGTCGATGATGTCCAGCTGGACGTCAGCACCAAGGCCGCCGATCCGGCAACAGACGCTGCTACAGGGATCAGGTAGGTGATTTGCAGCCGTTCGTGGACGCGGGCACACCTGGGGTAGCGGGTGAAAATTGGGTATAATCAGACCATTGCAGATTCGAATTCGGCGAAAGTCCGCCAGGAATCAGAGGTCCCGGCACCCAGCCGCGGGCAAGCATTTCTTTGACGCTACACAGAGCAAGCTACGGGTAAAGAGGTTGCCAGTTTAAGAGGACGATAACAACGACTTCCGGATGATTACCCCCCTGCGGCATGAGCTGTTTCAGCCAACGCTGTCTGCGGCAGGGGTCAGCAGTGACGCTGAAATCATGGGGATGAGAGAAGGAGAGAGGCGGCCGGAGGTTTTTGACCATCCAGGCCGTACCGAATAGCACTGAGTGGAATCAGCCCAAAAGGCCACTGCGGGCACGTGCCTTTCACTTGGTACAGGCCATCGGACAAGCTCGGCCGCACAGGCATCGAGAACTGAAAATCATGTACATCTTCGCATCCATCCTGTTGGCTGGGATGTTTGGAATTCTGTCTGCCCTGGTCTTGATCAGGGCCGACTCCATTTGGTTGCCGGCGCTGGCATTGGCTGGCAGCTCGGGTATGTTGATTGCTCAAGTGCTGGCGTTCGCGCAGTTGCTGGGCTTTGTATCCGAGCATCAATCCGCCTTGGCGGTTTCCTTCCTGGTGACGTGGGTGGCAACGTTCAATGTTCTACTGCTGATCTATCTTCGCGTATTCGCCAAATCCCAGCGCCATACCTGACCCGCAAGGTTTCTCCCGAAAACGCCGCGAGGCTAGTCGCCCTTGTTCGGCGGCATCTGCTCTGGCGTCAATACGTCAGTGAAATACTCATCGGCGTCGTCTATTTCGGCCGGAGCTCCGCCGGCATCCATCAGCGGCAGTTCGAAGTCGTTCCAGCCACGCAGGCCGGTTTTCATGGAATAGACCTTAGTATATCCCATCAACTGCATGTTGAAGGCCGCCAGCACAGAGCGATTCCCGGAGCGGCAGATCACCACGACCTCCTTGTCCCTGGCGTTCACCAGATCCGGCAATGTCTCCATGTAGCCCCATTCGCAGGCCTGTTCCAGCACGCCGCGGGGGACATTGATGGAGTCACGGATATGCATGGCGTCGTATTCATAGGGCTCGCGAATGTCCAGCAGCAGGGGTGGATCATCGGATTGGAGCTTTTCGTCCACATCCCAGGGAAACAGTTCTTCCACCTCTTTGAGGCGATCGGCAATCAGTTGGCGATAGGTCAGCATGGGATCTCGCAAGGAAAAATCAGTCTTCCGGACCGAGGCCGCCGCGTTCGCACAGCCCTTGCTCGACTGCGATTACCGCGGCCTCGACGCGGGAATGGACGTTGAGTTTACGCAGTACGGCCTTGACGTGCAGTTTCACCGTGCCGTCGGAAATGCCCAGATTGCGGGCAATCACTTTGTTGCTCTGACCTTCGGCCAGATGACAGAGTATCTCACGCTCGCGGGGGGTGAGGTCGGAAAACGGTACGGGTTCAGCCTCAGTGCTACCGCCGTCCTGCACCAACCGCGCCAGCACCGGTGTCAGATCCGGCGCAACCACCGTATCGCCGGCCACGATGCGCTCCAGCGCCTGTAGCAGTTCACGGGGTTCCATGTCCTTGAGCAAATAACCTCGGGCCCCGGCCTTCAGGGTGGAGACCAGGTCCCGCTCCTCACGGCTGGTGGTCAGCATGGCGATGGGCACATTCCTGTCCGCCTCCTTGAGCCGGTTCAGCACCGCCAAGCCGTCCAGTTTCGGCATACGCATATCCAGCAGTATCACGTCCGGGCGGGTTTCCTTGGCCAGTTCCATGCCCTCGAAGCAATCGCCCACGGCACCGATCACGCGAATGCCGCGCCGCTCAAGCAGCTCCTGCAGGCCGATGCGAAACAGGGCGTGGTCGTCGATCAACAGGACGCGCATGGCGAAAACTCCGACGACAGGGGGTTACCCGTGAATCGCGTCATGGCCGGATCTCAGCCAATGGCATATTCCGCGGATGGCTGAAGGTGAGTTCGACGCGCGTGCCCTCCCCCGGCTCGCTTTCGATGCGCAAATCGCCACCGATGCGACGCGCCCGCTCGCGCATGATGGTCAAACCCACATGTTCGCCCGGCTTGCCTTCCAGTTGACCGGTGCGGAAACCCTCGCCATCGTCTTCCACCAGTACCAGGTATTGCTCACCGTCCTTGCGGGTGAGCACGCGAACGAACTGTGCCTTGCTGTGTTTTCGCACATTGGCCAGACTTTCCTGAACGATACGAAATATCTGCATGTCGATCTCGACGGGCATCGCAGGCAACGGCGTTTTCGGCTGATAAAGCACCACCAGACCAGTCTCGCGACGGAAACGTTGCACCAGTTCTTCCAGAGACGGTTGCAGGCCACGCTCGCTGAGCGGCGCCCGGAAATGGGAGATCAACTCCCGCAATTCGGTGTGGGCTTCGTCCAGACTGTTCTTGATCTGGTTCAATTGGCGATCGGCATCGCTGGAGGTCTTGGGCGCCAGGATGTCATTCAGTACCTGTACCTGGAAACGCAGACTGGCCAGGGTTTGTGCCAAGGAGTCATGCAGCTCGTTGGCAAAGGCGGTGCGTTCCTCCATCAGAGAGACACGGCGGGACTCGTCGTCCAATCGGGCCTTCTCCACCGCCATGCCCAGGTGGCTGCCGATGCTGGTGAGCAGTTCGAGGATGTCTTCGCGTTCCCCGATACCGGGCTTGGCTACGAACAGGTTGTAGGCACCCAGGGTCTTGCCTTGGTATTTAAGCGGCACGGTGATCATTTCCATCTCGTGCTTGCCGAACATGGTGCGGCCCAGGGCCTGGGAACACAAGCTGGGGTCCTTCTGGCAGAGCACATCTCCCCGTGAAAGAGCATTGCCACAGACGCAAAGGGCCACGGGGAGCTGATCGGCCTCTTTGGTCACCCCGTCATCCAGTCCGATGCTGGCCACCAGGCGCATCCTGTCGTCGGCGGACAGCAGGCGCACGGTGGCGCTGCGGGCATTGACCATTTCCTTGAGAATCCGCAGAAAGCGGGTCAACAGGTCATCCAGATTGGCACTCTGATTGATGCTGGCCGCCACGTCGTAAAGGATCTTGAGCGAGGCGTTCTTTTGCGCAAGACGTTCGGTCTGCTTGCCGACCTGGGCATCCAGGTCGGACTTCAAGCGTTTGAATTCATGGCACAGGCATTCCAGATCAGCCGTCAGCGGTGCCAGCTCGCCGGCCGAGTGGGTCGGCAAACGCGCACTCAGATCGCCGTCGCGCAAGCGTTTGGCCCAGCGAAAAATACCGTCAAGCGGGCGTAGTACCCGCTGTTCCATTCGATACACCGCCAGGCCGACGGATGCGGCACCGATCAGGGTGAGCAGGGATTCCAGGATCACCAGCGCCGGCACCCCCAGCCAGCCGTAGTAATAGGCCAGGGCGGTCGATAGCATGGCCAGCAACACACCCAGCAGATAGGCCAGGGGTTGGAGCAAGCGGTGAGAAATCAGCGACCAACTCCGGCGCGGGTCCGTGGAGGCGGACTCCAGTTGCAGTGGTCTGGCTTCGGCGTTTTGCATGACGGGCAGTAGCGCGGCGATGAAACTTTCATATCTTCCCATAAATCGCTGCAATATGTCTGTTTCGGGGTTTATTTTTCGAAGTACCGCTGCGCCGCCTCCACTCTGGCCTTGCGCAATGTCTCGCCCAACTCGGCCCCGCGGAGGCCGGCAGCGATCCACTGAGTCGCTTGAATACCGCCGACTGCGTCCAAGGCATCGGCAATAGCGCTGCGCAGGGGCTCGTCCAGAGGCCGATCAGTGAGCTGAGCGATGCGAACCAGACCTTCCAGGCGCTTCGGCCGCCGCAGCGCGTCACAGCATTCCACCAGGTCCATGAAACTCGCACCATTGCTGACCTTGGTCAGCACAGCGCTGCACTGATGATACAGGCGCACCCAATCGGCATCGGCCCGACGAGGTGACATACGTCGCAAAAGACGCTCCGCCACCGCAGGTTCCACATGGGCCAGCAGAACCGCCAGGCGCAAGCCGGGATCGTAACCACTGGCTGCCGACCGGTCGAGACGGATCAAAACCTTATCGTCCGGCCCCCGATCCTCGCCATGGCCGGAACTACTACCCAGCGAGGTTAGTTCGGGGAACAGCTCCACCAATGCGCCGCAACGTCGCAATACGTCGAAATACCGGCTTGGCGTGTCCGCCGCCAGGGCCTTTGCGGTCTCGCGCCATACGCGTTCCTGGCTCAAGGTCTGCAATTCGCCAGAGGCGGCCATCTCCTCCATCAACCGGTGGGTACCGTGGGCAAGACGAAATCCCCAGCGCCCCAACTTGGCGGCAAAACGGGCCACGCGCAGCAACCGTAACGGGTCCTCCACGAACGCTGGGGTTACATGGCGCAAACGTCCGTTGTCCAGATCATCCCGTCCGCCATAGGGATCGACGATCCCTCCTTGCCCGTCGCGGGCCATGGCGTTGATGGTGAGATCGCGGCGGGCCAGGTCTTCTTCCAGGGTAACGTCCGGCCCGAACTCCACCTGGAATCCGCGGTGACCGGGGGCGATCTTGAGTTCGCGGCGCGCCAGGGCATATTCCTCATGGGTATCGGGGTGCAGGAACACCGGAAAATCGCCTTCCACCGGACGGTAGCCAAGGTTCAGCATCTCTGCCTGGGTTGCACCCACCACGACCCAATCCCGTTCCACGACGGGCAGGTCCAAAAGCTCGTCGCGCAGGGCACCGCCGACCAGATAGATCTTCACCGTGGGCTCCTATTGCGCATCCCGCTCCTCCAGCTGCATTGCCCAGAGTTGCGCATAGATCGCCCCCTGGGCCAGCAATTCACGGTGACTGCCCTGCTCCACGATGCGCCCCTGATCCATCACCAGGATGCGGTCGGCATCCACGATGGTGGACAAGCGATGGGCGATCACCAGGGTGGTATGGCGGGTGGCGACCTCCCGAAGGGTCTCCTGAATGGCCTGTTCGGTCTTGGAGTCCAGGCTGGATGTGGCCTCGTCGAACACCAGGATGCGCGGCCCCTTGAGAATGGCGCGGGCGATAGCGACACGCTGCTTTTCACCGCCCGAGAGTTTCAGTCCGCGCTCACCCACCACGGTGTCATAGCCCTGGGGCAAGGAGACGATAAAATCGTGAATATGGGCCAATTGGGCGGCCCGAACGACTTCGTCGCGATCCGCCCCAGGGCGAGCATAGCTTAGGTTGTAGTAAAGGGTGTCATTGAACAGCACGGTGTCCTGGGGAACGATACCCACCGCCGCCCGCAGGGACTCCTGGGTGACGTCGCGCAGCGCCTGGCCGTCGATGGTAACCCGGCCTTGCGTCGTCTCATAAAAACGGAACAGCAACCTTGCCAGGGTGGACTTGCCCGCGCCGCTGTGTCCCACCACCGCCACCTTCTTGCCGGGCGGAACCTCAAAAGAGATGTCCCGCAGAATCGGCCGATCGGCCTGATAGTGGAACGAAACATTCTCAAACCGCACCCTGCCCTCACTAATCTCCAGGGGTTTGGCCCCGGCGATGTCACGAATCTCCGGCTCGCGGTTGAGCAGCTTGACGATACGATCCATGTCCACCAGGGCGTAGGTGATCTGGCGATAGACGATGCCGAGAAAATTCAGCGGAAGAAACAATTGCAGCATCAGGGCGTTGACCAGAACCAGGTCGCCAAGACTCATCTCACCGGCCACCACGCCTCGGGCGGCGGCGATCATGATAAATGTGACACCGACGGCGATAATCGCCCCCTGGCCGAAATTGAGCGCCGACATGGATGTCTGGCTCTTGACGGCATAATCTTCCCACTGCGCCAGGGTGCCGTCGTAGCGATGCGCCTCCAACGCCTCGTTACCGAAATACTTTACCGTTTCATAGTTCACCAGACTGTCCACCGCCTGGGTGTTGGCCTGGGAATCCAGACGGTTCATGCTCTGGCGATAGTGCGTGCGCCAGTTGGTCACCAGTACCGTGAAGGCCACATAAACCGCCACGGTGATAAAGGTGATGAAGGCGAAGTGCGAGCTGTACTGGCTGAACAGGATAGCGGCCACCAGTACAAACTCCACCGCCGTGGGCAGAATGTTGAACACCATGTAGTTCAGAATGCTGCTCAGGCTGCGCGCGCCCCGCTCCAGATCCCGGGTGATCGCGCCGGTCTTGCGTTCCAGGTGATAGCGCAGCGACAGACTGTGCAGATGGCGCAGCACCCGCTCGGACATGCGCCGCATGGCCCGGTAACGCACACGGGCAAACACTGCGTCACGCAGTTCGTTGAAGAAGGAACTCGCCAGCCGCAGCGCGCCATAGACCAGCAGCAGGAGCAAAGGCAGGGTCAGCACCTCGCCCTGAGGCAGGTCCATGGCATCGACGATATCCTTCAGTACCAGCGGCACGCCAACATTGGCCAGCTTCGATAGCAGCAAGGCACCGAGGGCGATGCCGGCCCGCCCGCGGTAGTCCCACAGCAGGGGCAGCAGCTCGCGGACGTTGTTCCAGTTGCGAGTCCAGCCCGGCTTGGGAGAGTCGCTGGTGGGGGCATAATCATGCATGGGTGATAACTTTCACGCGGTAAGAGACGGGGAGACGGCGGCGCAACTTGGGGATTATAATTGCCCGCTAATAGAGACTCCACTCAAAACCATTGAATGGAAAGGGTATTTAGCATCGCCCAGCGATCACGCCGGGCGGGAGAGTTGTTCATGTCAAGTTGCGCCTCCTCCGAACCGTTCGCCTTGCAGGTTACAGACAACAGCATGGAGCCGGAATTTCCGGACAAGTGCATCATCATCATCGACCCCTTCCCGGAGGCCGGCGACGGCGCCTTCGTGGTGGCGGAATACGACGATGTGCGCTGGTTTCGCCAGTTTCGCATCATCGACGGCCGCCGTTATCTGATGGCGCTGAACGACCTCTACCCGGAGATCGAACTGGTGGAGGACTACACGATTCTCGGTTTGGTCGTGCAGCGCAATGTGCGTCGCAAGATCAAGCACTACCCCATGGGCCTGCTGGCGGAGACTGCCGAAGAAAGAAATCAGGTGTCTTTGAATTAGCGGGAATCATGCGCCAGGCTACGGAATCAGATCCCGAAAGCTGTGGATGGCTTCAAAGTCGGCCACATCGCGAATACCCTGCTGCGAATCGGGCCGATACACCGCGCGCAGATTGGCGATGCCGTAGCTGCGCGCCGAACGCAGCACGGACAGGCTGTCGTCAACCAACAGGGTTCGCTGCCGGTCGAACGGTTCCAGTGCCTGCAGCCGGTCCCAGAACACGACCTGCTCTTTCGGGATACCGAACTGGTGGGAATTGATCAGTGCATCGAAGTGCCCTCCCAACCGTGTGCGGTCCATTTTCAGTTCCAGGCTCTTGTGATGCGCATTGGTCACTAAAACCACCCGCTTTCGGGCATTGCGAACCGCATCCAGGAATTGCACGACAAAGGGATGCACGTCGATCAGGTGCTCCACTTCCTGTTTCAACAAGGCGATGTCCAAGCCCAGCTCTTCGGTCCAAAAGTCCAGACAATACCAGTCAATAGTCCCCTCCTTGCTCCGAAACCGGGGAAACAGTTCATCCTTCGCCTGCTGCACGCTCAGCCCGTTTCGCTCGCCGTAGCGGAGCGGGACGTGTTCCTGCCAGAAGTGATTATCGAAGTTCAAATCCAGCAGGGTGCCGTCCATATCCAGGAAGACGCTATCAATACGGGACCAATCGAGCATGGCAGTGCAGATTTCGTTTCGGTGGGTCGTGCGATGGCTGAATTGTCGCATACCCCGCGCACATCGTTGGAAAGAACTGCGCAGCAAGCCCTCCTGGGTTCCGGCATTCCATGGTGGGACGACGGGGTGAGGTATTTCCTGACCGGGTAAAGATTTTACAAACTCCGTGGGTGTCAGATGCCGGATCGAGCCAAGCCATCGTTTGGGCTACACTAGAGCGCTGATTGCCACAGACGTCCTATCGCCATGTCCGTCAAGCCTGAGGTGCTGGCTCGCCGCACCGCCGCCCAGACCCGAATCTTTCGCATCGAAGAGATGGACCTGCGCTTCTCCAATGGCGCGACCGCAACCTTCGAACGCATTGTCAGCCCGCGCGCCGGCGTGATGGTCGTGGCCATGCCCAGCCCCGACGAGATCCTGCTCATCCGAGAATACGCCGCCGGCCTGGACCGCTATGAAACGGGATTCCCCAAGGGGCTCACCGAACCCGGCGAAAGCCCCGAAGAAGCGGCCTTGAGGGAATTGCGCGAGGAAACCGGTCTGGGCGCCCGGCGATTGGACTATCTGCGAATATTCACTATCGCCCCGGCCTATATCGACCACGGCACCCACCTGGTACTCGCCAGGGAGCTGTATCCAGCCCCTCTGGAAGGCGACGAGCCGGAGATCGCCGAGCAACTCACCTGGCGGCTGGACGACAGTGTATCGCTGCTACAACAATCCGATTTCACCGAGGCACGGGCGATAGCGGCCCTGTTTCTCGTTCGCGAACATCTTCGCAAGGAAAACCCATGAGCCATCAGCCCCTCCCCCCAATCGCCCCGCTACTGGAACTGGCCCGTGCAGCGGGCAAAGAGATATTGTCGGTCTACGAATCGGACTTCGCCGTACAGCACAAGGACGACGATTCTCCGCTTACCCAGGCGGATCTGGCGTCGCACAATACCATTGTGAACGGTCTGGCCGCGTTGACACCGGAGATCCCCGTGCTGTCCGAAGAGTCGGCACAGATTCCTTTCGAGGAACGCCAGACCTGGGAGCGATACTGGTTGGTTGACCCCTTGGATGGCACCCGGGAATTCGTCAAACGCAACGGTGAATTTACCGTCAACATCGCCCTGGTAGAGGGCGACAAGACGCCATTGGGGGTGGTCTACGCACCGGTATTGGGGCTGATGTACTACGGCCGCGCCGGCGATGGAGCATTCAAACAATATGACGGCAAACCCGTCGAGCCCATTCACGCCACGACAACGGCGCAAAAGCCTTTGCGCGTGGTGGGGAGCCGGTCCCATCGGGGTGCCAGTTTGGATGCCTTTCTGGCGCAGGTGGGCGAGCACGAACTGGTGAGCATGGGCAGTTCCCTCAAGCTCTGTCTGGTGGCCGATGGCACGGCGGATATCTATCCACGTCTGGGTCCAACCTCCGAATGGGACACGGCGGCCGCCCAGGCGGTAGTGGAGCAGGCCGGCGGCCGGGTAACCACCACCGATATGCAAGGTCTACGCTATAACACGAAGGAATCGCTTTTGAACCCCCATTTCCTGGTGTTCGGCGACCTAAGCGCGGATTGGACCCGCTTCTTGACGTAAAATTTCGCGCGGCCCAAGTCACCGGAGGCATTGCATGCAAACCTCTCTCACCCGTTGTGGCCTTTGGCTCATCGCCGGCCTGTTGTTTTCCGGGGCGGCTCTGGGCGCGTCAGCGCAAGACGGCCATGATGAGGACTTCGGCTTCGACGACGCCACCCTCTCCGAACCTTACCCGCACCCGTCCTGGTTCAAGGAAAACCTCCACGATTTGCAGGGTGACGTCAAAGACGCCAAGGCGAAAGGTAAGCGTGTGGCCGCCTATTTCGGCCAGAAGCATTGCCCCTATTGCCGCGCCCTGATGGAGAAGGACTTCGGCAAGGCCGATATAACCGAGTACACCCGCCGCCATTTCGACGTGGTCCCCATCAACATCTGGAGCAACGAGGAGATGTGGGACCCGAAGGGCAATGTCATCACCGAACGAGAATACGCCGTCCGCGAAAAAGCCAATTTCACACCTTCGCTGCTGTTCTACGACGAGCAGGGCAACTCGGTATTCGCGCTACGCGGTTTTTATCCCCCCTACAAGTTTCGGGCGGCCCTGGAGTACGTAGCCGACCGCCACTACGAGCGCGAGACCTTCAAGGAATACCTGGAGCGGGCGGACCCGACCATGAGTTTCGAACCCGGCGGCCTCAACGAGGCGGATTTCTTCGAGCCTCCCCCCTATGCCCTGGACCGCTCCCGCTTTGCCGCCAACAAGCCCTTGATCGTTTTCTTCGAACAGGGCAACTGCCACGCCTGCGATGTACTGCATACCGAACAGTTACAGGACGTGGACATCCTCAAGGAACTGGAGAATTTCGAAAGCGTACAACTGGACACTCATGCCGACACCAAGATCATCACCCCGCAGGGTGAAAGAACCACCGCAAAAAAATGGGCCCACGAACTCAACGTCTTCTACACCCCGACCCTGATCTTCTACGACGAAAGTGGCAAGGAAATCATCCGGGTGGACTCTGTGGTCCGGTTCTTCAGGTTGTTGTACGTGCTCCAGTACGTCGGTACAAAGGCATACGAGGACGAACCCAATTTTCAATACTGGCGTGCAACGAATCGTCCGGCGAATCCCGCGCAATGACGGCATGCCCGGCGAGCCGTTGCCTGCCGTCCACACAAGTGTGTCGAATCGTTGCAAACCGGGGCTGGCGGGTCCCCTGGGGGCCATCACCGTGATAGAGTCGGCCCAAGTCCGCAAGAACATCGGAGTTTGAACCTTGGGTGACTATCAGAACATCATCGAGATGATCGCCCTGACCATGGGCGTGGGCTGGGCCAGCGGCGTCAACCTGTATGCGGCCGTACTCATGCTCGGCTACATGGGCATGACGGGCAATATCGACCTGCCACCGGGCCTGGAAATCGTCGAAAATCCCCTGGTGATGTTGGGCGCTGGCCTGATGTACGTCATCGAATTCTTCGCCGACAAAACGCCCGGTGTGGATACCGCCTGGGACACCCTGCACACCTTCATTCGAATCCCCGCGGGCGCCATAATGGCCATGGGCGCCGTGGGCGATACCTCCAGCGCATCCGAACTTGCCGCAGCGCTGGTCGGAGGGGGCTTGGCCACTGCCAGCCACGCAGCGAAAGCCGGTACACGGGTGATGATCAACACCTCTCCGGAGCCCTTCAGTAACTGGGCAGCCTCCATCACAGAGGATGTAGGTGTCATCGCCGGCTTGTGGACAGCACTGAATCATCCGGTACTTTTCCTGGTGCTGTTGGCCCTATTCATTCTGTTGCTGATCTGGCTCTTGCCCCGCCTGTGGCGTGCCATCAAGTATGTATTCCGCAAACTTGCCCGCCTGTTCGGCGGCGGCGAGGACGCCACTCCACCACCAGGATTTCAAGGTGCTGGCTCCGGTGGCAAACCACCCGCGCCCCCGCCCGACTGACAAAACTTCCCCTTTCCATTGCGACACGCACTATCGAGGTGCAGAATTCCGCCATGGAAAATTCAGCGCCAGACACCCAGCCATCCGTTTTGAAACGTCTGCTGGGCCAGGGTACCGCACCGGCCAGCCATCTCGAAAAATGGCTTTCCGCCGCAGGTGGATTCGTGGCGATCGGACTGATTTTACTTATCAGCAGGAGCGTACTGGGCCTGCAAGGCGCCGCATTGCTGGTCGCGTCCATGGGCGCCTCGGCGGTGCTGATCTTCGCCGTGCCCCACGGCCCGCTCTCGCAACCCTGGCCGGTGGCAGGGGGCCACCTGGTTTCAGCCATCATCGGCGTCAGTTGCGCCAAATGGATACCGCATCCCCTGCTCGCTCCCGCCATCGCCGTAGGCTTTGCCATCGGCGCCATGTACTACCTGCGCTGTATCCACCCGCCGGGTGGCGCCACAGCCCTGACGGCGGCCGTGGGCGGGCCGGCAATCGTCGATCTGGGGTACCAGTTCGTCGCCACGCCGGTGTTGCTCAACGTGGTCACTATTCTCCTGGTTGGCATCGCGTTCAACTATGGCTTCCCCAGCCGGCGTTATCCGCGCACCCTGATCGCTGCGAAGGCCAAAGCCAGCGAGTCCCAGCCGGTGGAGAAATGCTGGATCGCCCATAGCGATCTGGTATACGCCCTATCGGAGATCGATTCCTTCATCGATGTCTCCGAAACCGACCTGCTGCGAATTTACGATCTGGCCCTGACCCATCAGGCCAATCGGGCGGGCTTCAAGCCCGACGAGATCCTGCTGGGCCAGTACTACAGCAACGGCCGTTTCGGGGAAGATTGGGAAGTCCGGCAGATCATGGATCAGGCCGCTGCCAACGGCCTTCCTGACGAAGGCATCATCTACCGCGTGGTGGTTGGACCGGGGCGAAGAAGTACCGCCGCCACCACCCGCGGCGAATTTGCGCGTTGGGCACGCCACCGGGTGGTTCGGGATGAGAATTCGTGGAAGAAGATGGATCAGCCAGAGCAGTCCCGCTAGCCAAACTCCTGCACCACGGTTTAGCGGACTGCCTCCGCAGCCGTTTCCGCTTCGTCTGGCGAACCGGGCTCCGCTCCCTCGAAGTGTGATCCGAGGATGTAGTAAACCGTCTGTAACACCGGGAGCAAAAACCAATCCATCGCCGGAAAACGGAAGAACAGGAGCAGACCCCAGATACTCAACACCGTCCCCAAATATTGGGGATGGCGGAAAGTCGAGAACGGGAATTTCTCGCACCAGACCACTGCATGGCCAAATTGCGAGCCATAGAAGATCCCTACTCGGCCAAGACGCCAAAAGGCGGAGAGATTCAGGAACTGCCCAAACAGTACCAACCCGGCTCCGATCACCAGAGCAGCGGGATCGGGAGTGATGTGCGGCGAGCCGTCCGAGAGCGCGAAGATCCATACGGCGAACACCGCAAACTGAATCAGCTTGAAGAAGTAGAACAGCCGCTCCAACGCGCTTACCGGATCTCGCCCAATACGCAATTTGGCACAGTGGCGCGCAAAATCCGCTGGCAGGCGCGAAGCGTATACATAAACCAGCCGCTCGAAGCTGAGCAGCAAGGCTGCCAGCACGAACAGTTGGATCGCCGCCGATAAACCCAGGCCGATCATGCCGTCTTCCCGCCAACGCCGGACATTGGACGCGGGGCATACCATTCGCTCATATCGTCATACATTTCGCCGCGTAACAGGTGCAGTGGAGCGCGGTGATAGATCTTGATGTCGTGGAACGGGTCGGTGAAGATCTTGAACGCCCAGACCAGCCCGGATTGCACACCCATGAGAAAGAACAGGTGGACGGTGCGGGCGACCACCGCGCCGATGCCAATGATGAGCCACAGTATCGCGGTGTTGTAGATCAACCCGCGACCGACTTCCGCCTCTGTGAAAAAACCAAAAAACGACGGCTGCCAAGCCAGCACGATCGGTGCCAGAAACCAGATACTCAGCAGTACCAGCTTGCGACGCAGGTTGTAGCCCACCTTGACACTTTCTTTATAGTCATGGCTGACTTGGTTGACCTCGTCGTAGGTCTTGGGTTCGAAAAAGAAATGGCCGGTTTGACGCAGCAGCATCGCCAGCAACCAGCCGACCATCACCGCCCAGACGGGATTGACGAACAGCAGCACGTAGCTGGTCAGGAAGCAGCAGGCGCTCATCAGATGCAGGGTCTGGTTTACCCGGTTGTGATGATAGAAGCGGTGGTCGTCCCAACGCTGCTGGTGAAGTTCCTCGAAGAAGGTCATAGCGTTTCCTCGTCAACGGCTTTCGTCAGGGATGTGGTGTCGATCAGCAGCGGCTGGCCCATGCGAACGATGTCCCCACTGACCAGTCTCTTTCGCAGCCGGTAGTTGCGGGTCGCAAAGATCAGGATGGTCGAGCCCTGTTGGAAATGGCCGATTTCCTGTCCGCGGACATAGTCTCGGCCCATGTCGATACGGTTGGGACCGCGGTAGCGCAGGTCCAGGGTCTGATCCAGGCCCTCGAAGCGCATACTGGCCACCAGCACCGCGGCCACCGCCACCAAACACAGCTCACCCCGGGTTGAGATGTTGCCGAGCGGGATAACAGCGCGCTCGTTGCGGCAATACAGCTTCTCGATCCGTTTCAGGGTCGGTGGATTCACATTCCAGGCATCGCCGCTAACGTAGTCGATGGCGTCTATGCGGCAGTCCACAGGCGCATGGAAGCGGTGGTACATGCTCGATTTGAGGCGCAGATTGACAAAATAGCCATCCCGGAAGCGACTGCGAATCTCCGGGTCCGGGATCAGCTCGTCCAATTGATAGGGAAAGCCCTTTGCCTGAAATGCCGTATCGCCTTCGACAGGCCCGAATTCGCCGATCTCGGCATCGCAGGGGCTGACCGCTATGTGGGCGCGTCTGTCGACCGGGCGCGCGTCCGGTCGCAATCGGCGCGTGAAACAATCCCGAAGAGAACGAAAATCCCGGTTCGCGGCTTCGTGCAGGCGCAGGTCATCCGCGAAGGCACTCCAGACCGAGATCGACAGTCGCGTGAGCCAGCGGCTCTCGATCTGGCTGTACCAGCCGATCAGACGGGTCAGGGCACGCCGAGGGATTCGGTTGGTGAGCAGGAAGTTGAACTCCTCGGCCGGGCTCCAGCCACGCGTCACCTGCTCGACGCCACGGCTCATGCGGCCACCGGTTTGGGGGAGTCGTAGGGCAGTCCAAGGTCGTTGAGAAACTGACGCATGATCGGCTCGGCCTGGTAGTCCAGCACGCGACGACGCGCGGCCTCGCGCATCGCCGCATGCCGTGGAGTCTGTTCGAAGTGGCGAGCGATCCGATCGGCCATCGCCGGCACGGAGTCGACCAGGTAGCCGCTTCGCTCATGCTCGACGATGTCGGCCGGCCCCTTGCGATCGAACGCGACCACCGGCATTCCCTGTGAGAATGCCTCCAGAACGACGTTGCCGAAGGTGTCAAAGCGCGACGGAAACACGAACAGGTCGAGCCCGGCGTACAGCTCCGCAAGGGCGTCACGGCCGAGCCAGCCCAGATAGTGGGCCTGTGGAAATGCCTCGCGCAGTTCGTCCTCATGCGGACCCGCACCCGCAATCACCCATTGCAGGTTCGGCAGCGTTTCTCGCACGCGCCGGTAGATCTCGGGCAGGTCAAGAATGCCTTTCTCCCGACTCAGGCGGCAGGCGGTGAGCAGGACCGGCGCATCGTCATCAAGGCCCGCTACCAGACTGGATTTACACCGCGAGTCAAGCCGTTCGGGTAAATCCTCGATATGATGGGCGGTGCCGAACACGGCATCCTCGGGCAATCCCATTTGCTGGCCGGTAAGCCACTCGCGGTGCTCGGAGTTGAGCACGAAGATACCGTCGAAACGCAGATACATGGCGCGCAACAGACGGCGGACGCGATCCAGTTCATGGCCGTTGAGTTTGGTGGTGTGGCAAAGAAAGTCCAGCCAGTCCGTGTGCATGAAAAAGTAGCCCGGCACGTTGAACATGAATTTCAGGATCATGGCCACCACCGCCAGCGGGCCTTCCGTGGAACAGACCACCCGGTCATAGCCACCGGCGTAGAAAATACGCGCGATTTCGAGCAAGTCCGGTATGCGGATCGGTTGCTCACCGAAGCTCGGGATGCTGAACTCAGCCAGCGGACGGACTACATGCAGGTGCGCTTCGGGCTCGGCTTGCGCATGGCAGATCAGGAAATCGATTGGCAGATCCTTGCGTTGGATCTCGGCCAGCTTGCCGGATAAGGAATGCGAGACACCATTGCGGTCACGCAGTGTATCGGTCAGGTAGAGGGCACGGCGTTGGTGCTGGTTTCGCCCCAGGTGGCACGCGAACTCATTGAGAAAACGCCGGTTCTTGTACAACGCATGGGTGCTGGCGACCTGCGAACCGGCCAGAACTGCCATGATCAGGATCGGGAACGACAACGCATCGAAGAGTTTGCCGATGTTCAGGCCACTCATGTTCTTTTGGTGGGATTTGTCACCGTAGGCCAACAGGGTAAGCTGGCTGGGGATCTCGAACCTTCGCGTCAGCGACTCGGTGGTCAGGTCCGCCGCACTGAAGGACTCGCTGTTGGCTAACGACTTGCGAAACCGGCCAATTGCCAGTTGTGACAGTCCGGTAAACAGTTCGGCAATCGCGCTGTTGACGATGTCGTCGAACCGGTCGGGCGTGTTGCGGCGCGCATCGGCGATTCGTGTCAGCTGGTCGACGCAGAATTTATAGTCCTTGGAGACGTTCCATTTGACCAGCCTGCCCGGTTTCTTGCCATGCAGGGCATCGTGCACGAAATCGACGAACTTTTTGGTTTTCTTATGTTTTTTTAACTCGAGCATGGCATTGCCGATCGCCAGGCAGTAGAGCTTGTCACGGGTCTCGCCACGGTGCAGCACCATGCGCAGCAGCCCCGGATCCTCCATGCGAGCGGCAATCTGCACGAAATAATCCAGCAAAGCCACGCCCAGGCGTTGGTTTTCTCCAACCTTGCCGTAGGGAGCGATATGGCCATCGCGGATCGCTTGCAGTGCCAGCGATGAAGCGCTTTCGGACTTGAGACGGGCCCTGAGATTTTCAACGTACAACCAGGACCCACACTGCCCGGCTGTCAACCCCATGTGGTCGTCCGAACCGCCCGTCAGAATTTTCGGTCGTGTGATGTCTACACCGAAATCCGCCGGTTCCAGGCCGTGCCTCATGCTATACCCGGTCAGGGTTTCCTCGTCCAGAATCTGAGTCCAATTCAGCGTCAGCACACTTTGCCAGATATCGCGCTGACCGTTGAGTACCTCGAAACGCTGAAACATCAGCGACAATTTCTCGAACAGGCCCAGGTTGATGTGTTCGTTACTGGTGTAGAAATACAGTGGGTGCGGCAATACCAGCGGAATGTCCTGTTCGGCGGCGTAGCGCACAAATTCATAGATGTCCGAACGCTTGCGGTTGAGTATCACCTCCTGCTCCGGGGTGAAGCCATAGGTAAGCACATGCACATACAGCGAATACTCGGGAAACAGACAGGTGAATTCGGCACCGACCAACACGTCCTCACCTCGATCGAGCAGCTCCCAGCAGGATCGGGCATTGTTGTGATTGGTAACCGTGATCACATCCGATCCGTTGTCGCGCAGGCAACGAACCAAGTCCTTGGTCTTGAGCCAGGTCTCCGGCAGACCGAGAATCCGGCCCCAGAGTTCGTCGGGCACATCGCTGTTCCGATCATGGCAATGCAGATCCAGTCTCAGGCACTGGTCCTCCGGAAAGGTCCGTGCGGCAGCGCTCAGATAGTTGCGGAACTCGGCTTCGAGCCGATCGCGGAACGAGAGATGCGGTCGCTGTCCAAGGGCGCTGTTCATCCGGCACCATCTCCGTGTTTTGCGGCCTGCGGCACGGCTTGCGGTTGGCGGCGGCCTTTCGGCAGCCAACGCTGTGCGAGCATGTCCCTTAGCATCCGGCGCTGTATCCAGCGGTTACTCAGATGCGGCGCGGACCACCACCAGCCGTCCGCATCCATCCCCTGTGCCGCCCGCACGATGCTGTCGGCGACCTCCGCAAAGGCTTGATCGGTATAGCCCAGACTCATGATGAAACGCCCACTGCCGATCCACGCCAGTTCCAGACCCTCGGCACGCAGGTAGAACTGGAACATCCAGTTGTATCGGCTCGGTCGGGTGTAGAGCGTGGTGATGACGCTATGCAGGTTGGCAAAACGCACTGGGAGTTGTTGTGCTTCCAGCCGCTCGTTCAGGTCGGCGACGCGCCGGTTCCACAGAGCGTCGGCCTGCTCGTAGACCGCCTGAATCTCCGCCGTCTCTATCCGTGCCAGGAACTCGGCCATGCAGGCCATCACCATCGGGTGCGAGTTGAAGGTTCCTCGCGCAAAGGAAACGTTGGCCGGCGCATCCTCCTGGTAGCGTTTCATCAGCTCGGCGCGGCCGCAGAGCACACCCACGGGGAGCCCGCCACCCAGGGTCTTGCCGTAGGTCACCAAGTCAGCCTGAATGCCGAAATATTCCTGCGCGCCACGTTTGGCTAGCCGGAAACCGGTAAAGACCTCATCGACGATCAGCACAATTTTCCGACGTGTACAGATGTCACGGATCTTTTGCAGCCAGCGCGAGTACCTTTCGCGATCGAATCCGGCGGCGCGGGTGCTTGCCGTCAACGTAGAGTCACCCGGCGCATCGCTGTTCGGGTGCAGGGCCTGCAGGGGATTGATCAGCACACAGGCGATGTCCCGACGTGTCTCCAAGACCTTGAGCGTGCGCTCACTGAGATCGGCGAGGGTGTAGACATCGTTCACGGCACGGGTATTGCCAACACCCGGCTGCACCCCGTCCCACCAGCCGTGGTAGGCACCGCACAGGCGCACGAGATGCCTGCGCCCGGTGTGATAGCGCGCCAGGCGCACGGCCTGCATGACCGCTTCGGTACCGGACATGTGAAACGAGACCTCGTCCAGGCCGGAAATCGCCCGCAACGCCTGAACGTTGTCACGGATAACCGGGTGATAGGGACCCAGCACCGGCCCCAATGCCTGCACACGGCGCAGTCCGGCTTCCATGATGTGTTTGTAGAAATCGTAACCAAAGACGTTGACGCCGTAGGAGCCGGACAGGTCGTAGCGCCAGTTGCCATCGATGTCACGCAATTGCACATCGCGCGACTCCGTTACCACGGCGTTGTAGCGCAGGGACTTGGGCAGGCCGTCGGCGTAGGGAAAAGGCACACGGTAACGGCTGGTGAAACCGACATCGGAGATGCCGGATTCCAGCCCGGCACCGATCGTGATGGATTCCGCGGAACTCCGGGAACTCGCGTCGGCAAGCCGTCGCATCGCCTCACGGCGTTGCCGGGCAATCGGTTCCGGCGCCTCGTCGGTGGAGAAGTATTCGTCCGGCGTGTAGCTGAACATCGGCAACCAGCGCGCGACCCGACGCGACCATTTGGAATGGCCGCGAAGCGAGGGGTGTTTAGCGAACGACAGGCGCAGACGTTCGACTAGCCTGAACGCGATCAATAGCGCGAGGCCGGCTAGCGCTATGAAGAGTAGTAAGTCGATGGCGGTGATCTTCCAAACGGGGTTCAGGTATGAGCAGGTAGCTGCGTCGGTCGCAACATGGGCACATAGGGTGCCGGAGACGTGCGGCCGTTTCCTGACGGTTTGGTTTCGGTGTTGTTACGGGCGGCGTTTTCGAGACAAAAAGCGCAGGGAGAGATTCAGGTGAGTATCGAACAGACGGGCTCTGAACGTTGGGGAGGTCGAGATTGGTACAACGATTCGGTCCGCTGCCAACTTCCCGCGGTGGACCGGGTGTTTACTCCGGGAAAGCGCACGGATGCTTCCCTGTAGCTTGACTGCGCCTTTCGTGGCGCAGACATTCCTTCCGCAAACACCCGCCCCACCGCTCACTTCGTTGGCATCGAACCGCGAAAGATATTTCTCGGGAAAAGACGGGGCTGGTGTGAAATCGAAAGCGGTCAAAACTTCATCGATTCAATAAACTGCTTCACCCCGTCCAGCCAGGAGGTCGCCTTCGGGCTGTGCTTGCTATGACCGCCGGATTGAAGTGTTTCGTCGAACTTTTGCAACAACTCCTTTTGCTCGGTGGTGAGGTTTACCGGTGTTTCCAGAGAGACGCGGCACAAGAGATCACCCTGCGGGCCGCCGCGCACCGGTTTTACACCCTTGCCGCGAATGCGAAATACCCTGCCGGTCTGCGTGCCCTGGGGGATCTTCAGAACCACCTTGCCGTCCAGCGTCGGCACGTCCAGTTCCCCGCCCAGGGCGGCGGTGGTGAAGCCGATGGGGACATCGCAGTAGAGATTGTTGGCATCGCGGCTGAACAGGGCGTGTTCACGCACGTGGATCTGCACATACAGATCCCCCGGAGGACCGCCATGTTCACCGGCCTCGCCCTCGCCAGCCAGACGAATGCGGTCACCTGTGTCGACACCGGCCGGCACCTTGACGGATAGGGTCTTGGTCTCCTTGACCTTACCTACCCCATGGCAGGTGTTGCATGGGTCGCTGATGATCTGACCGCTTCCTTTGCAGCGCGGACAGGTCTGCTGGATGGAGAAAAAGCCCTGCTGCATGCGAACCTGGCCGATTCCGTTGCAGGTTGAGCAGGTGGTGGATTTGGTGCCGGGTTTGGCCCCCGACCCGGAGCAGGTATTGCATTGCACCATGGTGGGAACGCGGATCTGTACCGTGGTACCGAAAACGGCGTCCTCCAGGCTCAGCTCCAGGGGATAGCGAAGATCCGAACCTCTTTGCACCCGACTGCCACCACCGCGGCCGCCGCCAAAGATATCGCCGAACATATCGCCGAAAATGTCGTTGAAGGAGCCACCGCCGCCACCGCCCATGCCGGCGCCGGGATCAACCCCAGCGTGGCCGAATTGATCGTAGGCGGTGCGCTTGCGCGAATCGGAGAGCACATCGTAGGCTTCCTTGACCTCCTTGAACTTTTCTTCCGCGGCGTCGTCGTTCTGGTTGCGGTCCGGGTGATATTTCATCGCCAGACGCCGATAGGACTTCTTGATATCGGCATCGCTGGCGTTACGGGCAACTCCCAGCACTTCGTAATAATCACGCTTGGACATACACTCTCAACCTCGGCCAATGGGCCGCCTTGAACCCTTCATCGTCCGACGGAACCGATCGCAAACAGGCACAGCCATCAACGGAAAAAGCAGGCACGGTTGCCCGTGCCTGCCGTTGGTCTGTCCCGTGGAAAGGACGCTTACTTCTTGCCGTCCTTCACTTCTTCGAACTCGGCATCCACCACATCGTCGGCGTTCGCACCGGCCGTTTTTTCACCGGCGGCCGCTTGCGGTTCGGCCTGCCCCTGATCCTTCTGGGCGTAGACGCGTTCGGCCAGCTTGCCGGAGACCTCAGCCAGTTCCTTGGTCTTGCTGTCGATAGCGTCCTTGTCGTCGCCTTTGAGGGCCTCTTCCAGTTCCTTGATCGCCGCTTCGATGCTGGTCTTTTCGTCGGCCTGCACCTTATCGCCCAATTCGTTCATGGACTTGCGCGTGGCATGGATCATATTGTCCGCCTGGTTGCGGGCCTGGGCCAGTTCATGGAACTTGCGATCTTCATCGGCATGGGCCTCGGCATCGCGGACCATGCGGTCGATCTCGTCGTCCGACAGGCCGGAGGACGCCTTGATGACGATGGACTGCTGCTTGCCCGTCGCCTTGTCCTTCGCGGAAACGTTCAGTATGCCGTTGGCATCGATGTCGAAGG